>JAGXLV010000028.1 GCA_018334495.1 Oleiphilaceae bacterium | reverse complement strand
CTGGCTTGAGGAAGTCCGGGCCATGATGCATCGGGAAGTGGACTACAAACTGGAAGCGAAGACCACCGAGAAGTTCCGCCAGATGCTTCGTCATGACCCTCGTTTCGTTGTGCCAAAGGTGCTGGAGGAGTATTCCACCGACCTGGTGATCGCCTCCACCTACGAACCGGGACACTCCGTCGGCTCACTTGCTGTGCGCAAGCTCTCGCTGGACCGGCGCAGCCATCTGGGCCGTGCCGCGCTGGAACTGTTTTTTCGGGAATTGTTTGTCTGGGGTGAGATGCAAACCGACCCCAACTTCGGCAACTACCGCATACGCATTGCCGGCGAACGCAGCGGCGATCCCGATCATGACCAGATTGTCCTGCTGGATTTCGGTGCCGTACAGACATACTCCCGTGAATTTCTTGACCCTCTTATCAGAATGATCCGGGCGTCCTACGAGCGCGATCTGGAGGCTGTGATCGAGGGTGGTATTGAATTGCGTTTCATGAATCGCGACTGGCCTAATGCGATTCTCAAGCAGTTTGGTGAGGTTTGCATGTCGGTGCTTGAGCCTCTGGCTGAAGGGGCCGAGCATTGGCCTGCGCAGGCGGTCAACGAGAAGGGCCAGTATCGCTGGAAGCAAAGCGAACTGCCGTCGCGGGTGGCCCGCCAGGCCGCGCGTTCTGCCATCAGCCGTTATTTCCGCATCCCTCCCAAGGAGTTTGTCTTCCTTAATCGTAAGCTCATTGGTGTGTATACGTTCATCGGTGTTCTGAATTCAGAGTTTAACGGCGAAGATCTGCTCCGCAAATACCTCTACGGTGTCTCGGGAAGCGAATAAGACGCTTGGCTGGAAGAGCGTTAGCCCGTGATTTTCTCCAGCTTCTCAGGGGCTCTGTCGATCGTTGTTAAGTCGAGTACTGCACTACCCAGATGACGATCGCATAGCGCGCCCCCTTGCCAAGGGCAACCAAGACAACAAAGTTAAGCCAGGGTACGCGCATTATCCCGCCAATGACGGTCAGTGGGTCACCACCCACCGGCAGCCAGGCCAGAAGTAAAGACCATTGACCGTATTTATTGAAGCGCTCCTGGGCGGAGGTAAGATGCCGTTCCTTAACTGGAAACCAGCGTTTGTGCTTGAAACGCTCAATCTGTCGGCCAATGACGCCATTGACCACTGAGCCAAGCGTATTGCCGAGTGTTGCCCAGAACCACAGCAAGAACGGGGCGTAGCCCTGGGTTACCAGGCCGCCAAGCAGCACCTCCGAATAGGCCGGCAATATAGTGGCTGCCAGGAATGAGGTAAGGAACAGGCTCAGGTAAACCACGTAAGACTCCTTGGCATCGACTGTGGCAACATTAGTGTCCCGGCTGGTTAGCACGCAGTGGATTAACGAATTAACCAGCCGGGACACTAGTGATGGTCCGTTGCTATTGCTGCCATCAGCTTCATTGAATTTTAATTACCTTTGAGCTCTGGCACCATCTGACTCTCAGTTTCAAGATTGCCGTTGATAACAGCGCGGCTGTCCGACATTTCTACCAGCAAAGCGAGGCATTATGGAACAGGTCACTATTTACGGGCGTTCGGGCTGCGGGTTCTGCACCCGGGCTGTGGAACTCTGTGAAGTTAAAAACATCCCCTGCCGCTACGTGGACATCGTAGCGGAAGGCATCAGCAAGGCCGATCTTGGAGAAAAAGCCGGCAAGACCGTCACCACCGTGCCCCAGGTTTTTGTGGGGGAACAGCATATTGGCGGTTTTGATGAGTTTTCTCATTATATGAAGCAGCAAAAAAACTGAAACCCCGGCTTCTGGGTGCCATGAAAAAGGCGCCACTCCGGCGCCTTTTCCGATTCTGGACGGTTCTTCTAGACTTCGAACGCCGTTGCCAGTTTCTTCTCGGCCAGAATGGCTTTCAAGTGCGCCACTTTCGGTATGCCACGCTCAAAGGGCGGGAAGCTTTCGCCGGCGATCAATGGCTCCAGGTAGTCGCGGCAATCCTCGGTAATACCGTAGCCGTCGTCGGTGATATAGTGAATCGGCATTTTCTTTTCCTGATTGGCCACTTCGCTTAATGGCGCCTCGCCAATGTGCCACCGGTAAGGCTTTGATTGCTCGCGCACGATGATTGGCATGACCGCCTGTTTGCCGGCCAGGGCCATCTCGACAGCGGCTTTACCGACCGCATAAGCCTGCTCCACATCGGTGGCCGAGGCGATATGCCGGGCCGCACGTTGTAGATAGTCCGCCACGGCCCAGTGGTATTTGTAACCCAAAGCCTGCTTGACCATGTTGGCCAGTGCCGGCGCCACGCCGCCAAGCTGGGTGTGACCGAACACGTCCTTGTTGCCGGTGTCCGCCAGGAAACGGCCGTCTTCGTACTGGGCGCCTTCCGAGGCGACAATGACGCAATAGCCATAGTTTTTAACGCTGGACTCCACCCGTGCCAGAAAGGTATCCCTGTTAAAAGGCACTTCCGGAAACAGGATGATATGAGGTGGCTCATCTTCTGTCTGGCCGGCGAGGCCGCCGGCGGCCGCAATCCAGCCAGCGTGGCGGCCCATCACTTCCATAATAAAGACCTTGGTGGACGATTCGCACATGGACTTGATGTCCAGGCCAGCCTCCAGAATGGAGGTGGCGACGTACTTTGCCACCGAGCCAAAGCCCGGACAGGAGTCGGTGAAGGGCAGGTCATTGTCGACGGTTTTGGGTACGCCGATGCAGGTAATGGGATAACCCATGCGCTCGGACAGTTGTGAAACCTTGAAGGCCGTATCCTGGGAGTCGCCACCGCCATTATAAAAAAAGTAACCAATGTCGTGGGCCTGAAACACTTCAATCAAGCGCTCGTACTCACGCTTGTTTTCGGTGAAATTCTTGAGCTTGTAACGGCAGGAGCCAAAAGCGCCGGCGGGGGTATACAGCAGGGCTTCGATGGTCTCTTTGGATTCCTCACTGGTATCAATGAGCTCTTCCCTTAAAGCACCGATAATGCCGTTACGACCCGCGTAGACCTTGCCGATCTGATCGGGATGCTTGCGCGCCGTCTGTATAACGCCACAAGCGCTGGCATTGATGACGGCTGTAACGCCGCCAGATTGTGCATAGAACGCATTCTTGATAGCCATCTTGAGCTGGCGCCTCCGGGGATTGACATGTGCCAAAGATGATACGCCAACTGACCGCTTTTTTCACCGCCTCAGGCGACACTCGGAGTCTGCGTGCCTGGAACCCGGGCGGGCTTGACGCCATCCGGTGGATGCTGGACTCTTGACACCTCAAGAAGTGCGCCCGGTGGTATTCGGGCGCCGTTTAACCGATAACAGGACAGGAAAAGAATGCACATTCACATTTTGGGCATTTGCGGCACCTTCATGGGCAGCCTGGCGGTGCTGGCTCGCGAGCTGGGGCACCAGGTCACCGGCTCGGATCAGGGGGTGTATCCGCCTATGAGCACCCAGCTTGAAGCCCAGGGCATCAAGCTTATGGACGGCTTTGATGCGGCTCACCTGAAACCGACGCCGGATCTGGTATTGATTGGCAACGCCATGTCCCGTGGCAATGTGGAAGTGGAAGCGGTTCTTAACCGGCGGCTGGATTACATGTCAGGTCCGGAATGGCTGACCCGCGAAGTGTTGCGCAAACGTTGGGTGCTGGCGGTTGCCGGCACTCATGGCAAAACCACCACGACCACCATGCTGCTCTGGATTCTGGAGCAAGCCGGGTTCGATGCCGGCTATCTGGTGGGCGGTGTCCCCATGGATTTCAGCACCTCCGCGCGCCTGGGCAGCAGCGACTTTTTTGTCATAGAGGCGGATGAGTACGACAGCGCCTTTTTCGACAAGCGCTCCAAATTTGTCCACTACCGTCCCAATACCCTGATCCTCAACAACCTGGAATTCGATCACGCCGATATTTTCGACAATGTTGAAGCGATTGAGCGTCAGTTTCATCATCTTGTCCGCACCGTCCCTGCTAATGGCCTGATTGTCCGACCGGTCGTGGACGCCCATCTGGACCGGTCGCTCGCGATGGGATGCTGGAGCAGTACCCAGACCACGGCCATTGGCGGCGAAGCGGAAATGCCTGATTGGCGCGCCGAGCTTCTGGCTGACGACGGCAGCCGTTTCATGGTCATGCACAAAGAGCAGCCGGTTGCGACCGTTAAGTGGGGCCATACCGGCTTGCACAATGTGCGCAATGGCCTGGCCGCGATTGCCGCCGCGCGACATGTGGGCGTGACGCCCGATCATGCCGTCTCAGCCCTGAGCCGGTTCTCCGGGGTGAAGCGTCGCATGGAATTACTGGCAACGATTCGCGGTGTCAGCATTTACGATGATTTCGCCCACCACCCCACGGCTATCGCCACCACCCTGGAGGGTTTGCGCCATAAGGTGGGCCGCGAGCGCATCATCGCGCTGATCGAACCCCGTTCAAACACCATGCAGCAGGGCGTTCACCAGGGCTCGCTGATGCCCAGCGCCGCCGCTGCGGATAACGTTCTCTGGGCTAACCTGGGCGAAATGGAATGGCTGCCTGCGCTGGTGCAAACCGTGTCGCCCGGGGGGATTGGCCGTCATCGGGTGGGGTCGTCCGTGGACGAGTTGGTCGACCTGACCATGGCGGAACTGAGCCATCCCTGCCACATTGTCGTAATGAGTAACGGCGGGTTTGGTGGTATCCATCAGAAACTGATTTCGAAACTGGAGCAGGCGATTGAGTAACCCGACAACAGCCCCCGGGGCGGCAAAAACAGTCAACCTGGCGCTGACCGGGGCATCCGGCGCCCAATATGGCTTGCGCCTGATGCAGTGTCTGGTCAACGCCGGGTGCCGTGTGCACGTGATGATCAGCCGTGCGGCCCAGGTTGTCATGGCCACGGAAACCGACCTCAAGCTGCCGGGTTCCGTGCCGGCGATGCAGGCTGCCCTTGCCGAGTACTGCCAGGCAGGTGACGGCCAGATCCTCGTTTTCGGTCGCGAGGACTGGTTTGCGCCACCGGCCTCCGGTTCCGGCGAAAAAGCCCCGCTGGTGGTCTGTCCGTGCAGCACCGGGACCCTCTCGGCTCTGGCCACGGGCGCCAGCAACAACCTGATTGAGCGGGCCGGCGATGTCGCCCTGAAAGAGCGCCGTACCCTGATACTGGTGCCCAGGGAAGCGCCTTACTCCGAAATTCATCTGGAGAACATGCTCAAGCTGACCCGTATGGGCGCGATCATCATGCCGGCCAGTCCGGGCCTCTATCACAAGCCCGAGACCATCGCAGACCTGATCGATTTCATCGTCGCCCGGATACTGGACCATCTGGATCTGCCGCAGGACCTGATGCCGCGCTGGGGCGAGGACAGGGTCGACGCCAAACAGTCGCGGTGACTGACACCGGTGACTGACACACTGTGGCCACTATGAACTTTGCTTCTCAATGCATCCTGAAAACAATGCTTGCCCGATTTTTGCTGCTGGTTGTTTTGGTGGCGGAAGTGGGGGCCGCAGGGGAACCTTCTGCCATGAACAGCCAATCGACTCAGCACCCGACACTTCTCGATTTCTCCGACACCGCTGACGAACCCGAATGGCAGGCTATTAACGACAACGTGATGGGCGGGCAATCACAGGGCGAGCCGGCGATCAGAGACGGCATGCTTCATTTTACCGGCGCCATTTCCCTTGAAAATAACGGCGGCTTTTCATCGGTTCGCGGCCGGGGCCACAGCTATGACCTCAGTGGTGCCAGCGGCTTGATTCTCCGGGTTAAGGGCGATGGCCGCACATACCAGCTTCGGCTCTATACCAGCGCCCAGCACCAGGGCTCGCGTATCGGCTACAGCAAGGCTTTTCCAACCCAAGCCGGCGAGTGGATCGAGGTGGCTGTGCCTTTCGCCGGACTTGAACCGGTTTATCGCGGCCGAAGACTGGCGGGGCCCGGTTTTGATCCTTCCGACATTCAGGAGCTCGGATTTCTCCTCGCGGACAAGCGTCCGGGCGAGTTTGAACTGACAGTGGACTGGATAAAGGTTGCCGGGCCCGGGGCGTTGGCTCAAAACCCTGTTGAACCCAGAAGGTCGGAAAAATGAAGACCATTGTTGTCCGGCGTGTGATTCCCCAGCCTATTGATCGGGTGTTTGATGTTCTCGGTGACCATGAAGGTTATTCGGCCTTTCCGGGCGTGACACTGGCAAAGTTGCTGAAGCAGGGCAGGGATGTGCGAAATGGTCAGGGTGCGGTTCGCCGCATTGAATTGGGCAGGGTCTGGTTTGAGGAGGAAATTACCCTTTTCGAGCCGCCGAGGCGGATGGATTACCGCATTTTGCGTTCGCGCCCGGCCATCGAGCACAGGGCCGGTAGCATTCGGCTGGAAGAAACAGGTTCCGGAACCTTGGTGACATGGACGTCGACTTTCCGTATCAAGTTGCCTCTGGGCAGCCCTTTGGTGACCCCTTTCGTGGCAAAGGTCGGCGAGAAGGCGTTTGCCGGCATGCTCAAGGCTGTCGAGAAAAAACTGAGAATCACCGGGCCTCCGGAAGACGCCCGGTGATTCGGATTTGGCAGCGCTATTCGGGCAAGAGTTTCGCTTTCGCCAGACGGTCCCTGATGGCATCCAGTGCTTCCGGATTGGCCAGGGCATCGCGGTTGTCACTGCGCTTGTCGCCGTTGATCAGGCGGGCCACGGCCATTTCCACTTTCTTGCCGCTGCGGGTATAGGGAATGTCGGGCACCGCCAGAATGTGCCGGGGCACATGGCGCGGGCTGGCACCTTCACGAATCCTGCCCTTGAGGCGTTTGATCAGCTCCTCGCCCAGGTCCTCGCCTTGCGCCGGCACCACGAGTAGAACGACTTCCACATCGCCTTCAATCTGACGGCCGACCACAAGGCTGTCACGCACTGCCGCCTCGGTTTCTACCTGGCGGTAGATTTCGGCGGTGCCAATACGCACGCCGCCGGGGTTGAGGGTGGCATCGGAGCGGCCGTAGATCACCGCACCGCCATTTTCGGTAAAGCGAATGAAATCGCCGTGGGCCCAGACACCGGGAAACGTCTCGAAATAGGCACTACGATAACGGGCGCCATCGGGGTCGTCCCAGAAACTGACCGGCATGGAGGGCAGGGGCTGGCGGCATACTAGCTCGCCGCGACCGCCTTCAAGGGCATGGCCGTCCTCATCGTAGGCGACCGCATCCACGCCCAGCAGGCGGCACTGGATCTCGCCACGGCGCACGGGTAACAAGGGTGTGCAGCCGACAAAGCAACCGCAGATGTCGGTGCCGCCGGCGATGGAGCCCAGCAAGACATCCGGTGTTGCCTGCCTGTACACCCAGTCGTAATCCTCGGGCAGCAGGGGTGAGCCGGTGGAGAAAAGAACCCTCAGAGGCGTCAGGTCAAAGGTGTCTTTCGGTACCAGTTCCGCTTTGCGGCAACCCGCCAGGAACCGGGCGCTGGTGCCGTAATGGGTGACTTTTTCGTCGGCGCACAGTTGCCAGAGGCTGTTCAGGTCCGGGTAGCCCGGGGAGCCGTCGACGGTGAGGACAGTGGCGCCGGTCAACAGTGCCGATGCCTGCCAGTTCCACATCATCCAGCCGCAGGTGGTGAAATACAGGAACCGGTCGCCCGGGCCCACGTCGCCGTGCAGCATCAGTTCCTTGGCGTGATTGACCAGCAAGCCGGCAGCGCCGTGCACAATGCATTTTGGCTTTCCCGTGGTGCCCGACGAATACAGGATATAGACCGGATGATCCGGCGGCAGGGATGTGAATGACGGCGCCTGGCCGGCGCCCTCGGACAAAGCCTGTTCCCAGGGCGTGACCAGGTCGCCTTCGATAGCGGAAGTTTCAGGCAATTGCTGGACACTGACCACGCAGCGCAGGCTGTTCAGGCCGGCAATCAGCCCGGCAAAATCTTCCCGACGGTCGAACACCTTGCCGCCATAGCCGTAACCGTTCACCACAATCAGCGCCGCCGGTTCGATCTGACTAAACCGATCGAGGATCGCGCCGACGCCGAAATCCGGTGATGCCGAGCTCCAGATAGCTCCCAGACTGGTCGCAGCCAGCATGCCCACCATCGCCTCGTAGCCATTGGTTACGACGCCGGCAACCCGGTCACCGATAGCCACCCCTTTGGTGGTCAGGAAGGCTTCCAGCGCACCTACATCCTCCCGCAACTGCCGGTAAGTGCGGCGCAAGACCGGTCGGGTTTCGCAATAAGCCACAATGGCGTCGCTTTGTGCATGCTCGCCCTCGGCCGAGCGCAGAAGATTGGCCGCGAAGTTGACCCGCATGCCAGGAAACCACTCGGCGCCGGGCATCGAACGTTTGCCCAGAACCCGATCGGAGGGCGTGTCGCACTGCAAGCCGCAATAATCCCAGACCGTGCGCCAGAAGGTGTCCAGGTCACGGACAGACCATGCATGCAGGTCGTGATAATCCTCGAACGAACCGTGACCCTGGTCCTGAAGCCAACGCCGGTAGCGCCCCATGTAGCTGTTCCGGAGCATGTTGTCGCTTGGCTCCCAAACCACCGGTGCCTGTTGTTCGTTAGTCATCAAATGCTCCTATTGCATGTGCCAGCCGTGGCTGACAATCATGGACTGTCCGGTCAGCGCCGCCGAAGGGAAAGCGGCCAGATGAACCGCCAGCTCCGATACATCCAGCAGACTGGTGAACTCGCCGTCCACCGTGTGCTTGAGCATGACGTCCTTGATCACGGCTTCCTCGGATATGCCCAGCTCTTGTGCCTGCTCGGGAATCTGCTTTTCCACCAGCGGAGTGCGGACAAAACCCGGACAGATGAGATTGCTGCGGACACCATGCTGCGCGCCTTCTTTTGCTACGGCCCGGCACAGGCCCGCCAGGCCGTGCTTGGCGGCAACGTAGGGCGACTTCAACGGCGAGGCCTCCATGGAATGCACCGAGCCCATGTACAGCATGGTGCCGCCACCGCCCTTGTACATCTCCTGCAGCGCCGCCCGTGTCACCAGGAAGGCTCCGTTGAGGTGCACGTCGATGACCTTGAGCCAGTCCTGATAGGCCAGTTTGTGAATCGGGTCGATGTGCTGGACACCTGCGTTCGCCAGCGCTATGTCGAGGCTGCCCCATCGCTTGACGATCGCCGCTACGCCGTCGCTGACGGCCTGTTCGCTGGTGACATCCATAACCAGCGCCATGGCTTCGCCGCCTCTGGCTTCGATGGCGGCGACCACTTCGTCCGCGGTGGCCTGGTCCAGGTCAGCAACAGCCACCCTGGCGCCTTCGCGGGCATAGTGCTCGGCAATGGCCCGTCCGATTCCCCGGCCTGCGCCGGTGATTAACGCTACGCGGTTATCAAGGCGCATGGGGTGTTTCTCCTGTTAGACGTATTGTTGGGTCGGACTGATGATTCATTAGTCATCATCAGGGCCCACCGTAGACTTCGTTGGGCAGCCAGGTGGCCAGCCCTTCGAACCAGAACACCAGCCCCAGGGCCAGAAGCTGAAGGGCGATGAACGGCAAAACCCCCAGGTATATATGCTTGGTGGTAATCCCCGGCGGGCACACCCCTTTGATATAGAAGAGCGCAAACCCCACCGGCGGCGTGAGGAACGACGTTTGCAGGCACATGGCGAACATGATCGCGAACCAGACAGGCTCCACACCCATTCCGAACAACACGGGCGCCACTAGTGGCAAGATGATCAGGGTGATCTCGACCCAGTCGAGGAAGAAGCCCATCAGGAAGGTGACAAACAGGATGGTAATGACCACGCCGGTTGTGCCGAAGGGCAGACCGGTAACGGCTGCGGAAATGACATCGTCACCGCCGAGCCCCCGCAATACCGATGCGAATATCGTGGCCCCGATAAAAATGCCGAAGATGAACGCCGTTGTCCGGCTGGTCTGATACAGGGCGCCCCTGAGCACGTCCATATCAAGCCGGCGGCTCAGCAAGGCCATCAGCATGGCGCCGGCCGCGCCGACCGCGGAGGCTTCGGTGGTGGTGGCAATGCCGAAAAAGATGGAGCCCAGCACCGCGACAATCAGGGCCATCGGGGGCACGACGGCTACCAGCACTTCCAGCCAGACTCGCCAGGTCATGGTCTCCCGGTTCGTCGGCGCCGGTGCCAGGTCTTTCTTGATCCAGGCGGCAATGATGATATACAGAATGTACATCATACCCAGCATGATGCCGGGAATCAGGGCGCCCATGAAAAGCTTGCCCACGGACGCCGCCGATGTGCCCAGCCGGTCCGACATCAGCACCAGCATGATGCTCGGCGGCACCAGTATGCCGAGGGTGCCGACCGAGCAGGCCGTGCCCACCGCCAGCGACTTGTTGTAATTGGCCTGCATCATGGGCCCCAGGGACAGCATGCCCAGAAGCACCACTGATGCACCCACAATGCCGGTAGAGGCCGCCAGCAGGATACCGACGATGACCACGGTAATGGCATAGCCGCCACGCAGTGGGCCGAGCACTTTTACCAGGCTGTGCATGAGTTTTTCGGCAATGCCGGAACGGTCCAGCATGATACCCATGAAAATAAACAGTGGTAGCGCCACCATTAACTCGTTAGCGACGACGCCGTAGGTTCGGGCATCCAGGACACCGATGGTGCCCTGCCAGGTGAACCAGATGTCGGCATCAAAGTACTCGACCAGCGCAAAGCCAATAATGGCGAATATCAGGCCGATACCGGCCAATGACCAGGCCACCGGGAAGCCCAGCAGCAAAAGCCCCATGAAAGAGGCAAACATGGCAATAACAAGAATTTCTTCCAGGCCCATAGGGTTGCTCTCTTACTCAGGCTTGGGGTGATCGCTGTCGCGATCATCCCGCGGTGGCGTTAATGGGCGGGGGAAACCGAACAGCAGGGTGCAGCAGCGTAATGCCCGTGAAGACAGGGCAATCAGGACAAGTGCAATACCCAGGGCCAGAAAACCCTTGAAAATGAATCGATGGGGGAGGCCGCTCGGGGCCTGGGATCGTTCATCGTAAATATAGGCCGTGTAGGCGTAGGAAATCATTGAATCAAGCATCAGATAAAGAACGGGCAGGGCGAGTAATACAATGCCGAGCAAATCGATCATAGCCTGGGTGCGCAGGGAAAATTTCTCATGCAAGACATCGACCCGGACATGGTCGTCCCGGGCAACGGCAAACGACAGGGTCAACATCATGGCAATGCCAAACAGGTGCCAGGAAAGCTCTTCCAGAGCAATGGAGCCTTCTTCCATCACAAAACGGCTGAAAACGTTGGCTAAAACGACAACCAGCACTGCGATCCAGAGCCAGGAGGCGGCCTTGCCGATCAGAAGGATAAGCCTGTCCAGAAACCACGACAGGCGATTGGTGGGCAGGCCGTTCGGTTTGGAACCGTGTGGCACGGCCGCATCGGGCGTGTTTTGTTTAGTGCTCACGAAAACCTCGGAGTTACCTGGTAGGTAAAGGTTCGGGAACACCCGGAGTCGGGCGTTCCCGAGAGGCTAACCGGCACCACTATCTCCAGCGGTGCTGACTAACCGTTCTTTCTATGAGTACTTAGTCGTACTGATAGAAATCACGTGGCAGGTAGCCCTTGCTGTGCCAGATGGAGTGGTGCTCCATGAAGTCACGCTGGCTGGTCAGAACGCGATCGAACATTTCGTCTTCGGCTGCGATCTCATCCAACACTTCGTTGGTGACAGTCTGCAGTTCCCGCAGAACAGGCTCCGGCAGTGTCTGGGCGTTCACGCCTTCAGCTTCGTAATCGCGCAGGGCTGTCGGCTGAGCATACTCGCTCTGGGCAAAGCCTTTCAAAGTGGCCGCCTCACAGCCCATTTCGATCAGGGCACGGCTTTGCGGTTCGAGCTTGTTCCAGACATCCTTGTTGACCAGCAGATGAGAGGTGGTCAGAGTCTGGTGCCAGCCCGGCATGACGTAGTTCTTGATGATCTGGTCCAGGCCCAGCATCTTGTCGATGGCCGGTTGCGAAAACTCAGTGGCATCAATGGTGCCGCGTTCCAGAGACTGGTAGAGCTCGCCTGCCGGCAGCATGGTGACGGAAGCGCCCAGCTTTTCCAGGACCTTGCCGCCGATACCCGCAAAACGGATGCGCAGGCCGTCGAAGTCGTCCAGGCCTTCGATCGGATCAGCGAACCAGCCCGCGCCTTCAGGCCCGATCACGCTGCACAGCATCGGGTGAATGTTGCGCTTGTCGTAGATTTCCTGGAGCAGTTCTTTGCCCTCGCCTTCATAGTACCAGGCCAGGTAAGCCGGCGGCTCCATGTTGAAAGGGGCGCCGGAGTACAGTGGCAACGCAGGGATAGTGCCCTGGTCGTAACCGACCCAGGTATAACCGGCCGGGTATTTGCCCGTGCCGACGGCATCCATGATCTCGAATGCCGGGATCAGCTCGCCGGGCTCGTAGTAGCGCAACTGAACGTCACCGCCGGAGATATCTTTCAGGGTTTCAGACAGGTATTTGACCGGAGTCGTGAGACCGACCAAGTGGGAAGGGAATGCCAGCGGTACCTGCCAGCGAACTTTTTCCGCAGCGACACTGGTGGACAAAACGGCACCGCCGATAAAAGCGGCGGCGGTAACGCCATAACCGAGTTTTGAAAATTTGTGTTTCAGAGACATGAAGGATTCCTTCTTTATTTTTGTGTTGCGCCAGAGGAGGTTGGATGCCTCGGGCCTGATCACAGGGGTCGCTTGGACAACGCGACTCATTCAACAGTGCGTCAAAAGGGCGAGCAAAAATAGTCAGTTTCAGCATTTTATTTGATTTTTATACTGCCCACTGCTGTCTCGATAGAGGGAGCAGTTTTCATGCCTAGAAAGTATTTTTTATAAGAAACAGTGCGTTATCGAAGGAGGCTTTATTTCGGAAAACCCTTATGTCCGGGAACGGAGACAGTTTATAGATTTATGGCCTGAATGTTGTCCGGAATATTAAACACATGTCCTTTTTTCAGGACAGCCGAGCAAGCTTTTCATAGAGTGCTGAACGTGAAATTCCTAAGGCCCGAGCCGTTTGCGAACGATTACCCCGGTTCCCGAGCAGTGCCGATTCGATGGCTTCCGCCTCGGCTGCCGCCAGAACTTCCGCTAAAGGACGGATTTGGGTGACCGAGTGTTGCGGTAGGCAACCCGTCGACTGTTGCGGCAAAACCTTGAAAATGGCGTCGGCGTCCAGTGTGCCCGATTCCTCATCCAGGGTGAGTGCGCGCTCGAGAACATTACGCAATTCGCGGATATTACCCGGCCAGCCGTAACTGCTCAGGGCCGCAATCGCCGTATCGGTTATTTCTGCCCGTAGGCCCAGACTTTCGGAAATATCCTGAAGCAGGGCCTCACAGAGTACGCCTATATCCGCCAAGCGTTCTCGCAGCGGTGGAATGGAGATTTCCAGCACGTTGAGCCGGTAATACAGATCCGACCGGAAGCTGCCCTCCGCCATCATCACTTCAAGATTCCGGCTCGTTGCCGCAATCACCCGCACGTCAACCGCCTGAACCTTGTTGGAGCCAAGAGGCTCTACCTCACCCTCCTGAAGGGCGCGCAAAAGTTTGGCTTGCAGCGTCAAGGGCATGTCGCCGATTTCGTCGAGAAACAGGGTGCCCCCGTCGGCGAGTTGAAACTTGCCTTCCCGGGCGCGCTTGTCGGCGCCGGTGTATGCTCCTGGCGTCACCCCGAAAAACTCGGCTTCGAGCAGGTTCTCGGGCACAGCCGCCAGGTTAACCCCCACAAACGAGCGCCCGGCCCGGCCTGACACCGAGTGAATGGCTTGCGCAAGCACTTCTTTACCGGTGCCGGTTTCACCCAGGATCAGCACCGGGATTTCGCGACCGGCGGCGAGGCGGGCGCGACGTTTTACTTCGAGGGCCCCAGCACTTGCGCCGACGAAATCACCAAGGTTGTAGCGGGTGCCCCTGGCTCGCCGGGCAAGGGCCTTGCGGGCGGCCAGCAGGTCCTGATGCAGGCGCCGGTACTTGCTGACCAGCGGTGTCAGTGGTTCCAGATCGTCATAAAGCACAAATGCCACCGCCCCGATCACCTGGCCGTCGTCATCGAAATAAGGCAGTCGGGTAACCACCAGTTGCTGATTCTCATGCTCCATGATGTCCAATAGCAGAGGCCGCCCCGATTCAACCACTTCCGGCATGCGAGTATGGGGAATGACTGTCCCGACAAGCTTGCCAATGGCTGTTTCCGGGTTAGGTATGCCCAGTAGTGCCGCATAGCTCGTATTGATCCAGGTGATCCGGCAGTGCCGGTCAACGGCGATCGCGCCGGCGCTGGCCTCCTCGAACATGGGAAACAGCGCTTCGATCAGGTCCCAGGTGAGACCGGTTTTGTTGTTGTACTTGAATGGCTCTGCCATGAAAGGCCCACCGTTTGCGGGTTAAAGGTGCGTGTCGGTCAGGTGGAATATTGAACGGCTCAGTGTAGCAAAGCAAAGGGAAGCGCCGGAGGTCCGCGAAATCAGGATCAACATGGACTTACAGTCGCACAACCGTGCTGGCCTGATTAGTCTCCTGTGAAACCCAGTTGGGTCAGTGCGTAGGTCACCATAAGCCACACGACCATCACGACTGGCAGGTATCGCCCGACAAGATAAATTCGCCATTCCCACCAGCGACTCCCGGTGCCAAGGACCGTTCGGATGGTTTGTGGCGGGATAAACCAACAGAAGAGCGCGGCGCCCAGCGTTCCCGAAAAGATAATCACGTTGCCCCCTGCCACTCTGTCGACCATGTCCAGAACAGGCTCGCCGGCAATACGCCACTCCAGGGGTGTAAAGCTCAGTGCCGAAGCAAGGCCGAGAACAAGGATAACCAGACTGGTAATGACAACGGCCAGGGTGTTGCTCAGGCGGAATTCCTCTGAAATCGCTGCAATGATGACTTTCAGGCCGGCAAGGCTTGAGCTGAAGGCGGCGGCGAAAAACAGGCCAAAAAACAGAATGGCGATCCAGTAGCCGCCCGTCATGTCATCGAACACCCGTGGCATTACAACAAACGCCAGCTGGCTGCCTTCCGTCGGCTCCAGCCCGGCACTGAAAACAAAGGGGAAAATCATCCAGCCTGCCAGCAGCGCAACGCTGGTTTCAGTGCCGGCAACAATCAGGCAGGCTCTGGGCACATGAGTCTTTCGGGGAATAAAGCTGCCATAGGTCACCAGGTAGCCCTGGCCGATAGCGAGGGTATAAAACGCCTGGCCGAATGCGAAGGCCCAGAGCTGACCATCCGCCAGGCGTGTCCAGTCGACCTGGAAGAAAAAGTCTTTGGCCTGGGACCAGCCCGGTGTTGTGCTGGCAAAGATGACCAACCCGATAATGACCAGAAGCAGAACCGGCATCAGGATTTTGGAGAGCAATTCAATGGCTTTTACGTCACGGGCCAGCACAATGGCGGCCAGCACCGTGACTCCGATAAAATACCAGAGGGAGTTGTAGCCACTGCTGAACTCACTGAATCCGCTCAGGTTTCCGGTCACCGAGTCGACTGCGTAGCCAAGGGTCCAGCCGGTGATCACCAGGTAATAACTGGTGATAGCGGTGGTGATCAACACCACAAACCAGCCATAGATAACGCCGAATCGGTTGACCCGGCGATAGGTTGCGACACAGCTGCCCTTGGCCAGACGCCCGGCGGAGACCTCCAGCATCATGATGGGCAAAACGACAACAATGAGCGCGAGCAAGTAGGCGACAACAAAAGCCCCGCCGCCATTCTGGCCCATGATGTAAGGAAAGCGCCAAAGATTGCCAAGGCCGACCGCGGCGGCGGCCATTGAGGCCACGAATGCGGGCTCAGAGCTCCATTGTTGCCGGGATTCGTTGATGAACGTCTGGTTGTTCGCCATCGGAGCAGGTTCTCTTCCATGAGGATGGTTTACGCCAAAGGCTATCAGATTCCGATGGTTATGAAACGGTCAATAACCAGCCTCAAAGTCCCAGTTCGCTCAACCCTGGATGATCATCGGGCCGACGGCCCTGAGGCCAATGAAATTTCCGTTCGGATTCGGCGATTTCAAGATCATTGATGCTGGCGTAGCGCTTGGTCATCAGGCCCTGTTGATCGAATTCCCAGTTTTCATTGCCATAGGACCGGAACCACTGACCCTCTGCATTGTGCCATTCATAAGCAAACCGCACAGCAATACGGTCATCGGTATAGGCCCATAACTCCTTGATCAAACGATAATCCTCCTCACGCTGCCACTTTCGGGTGAGGAACTCCGTGATCTGATCCCGGCCCCTGGGAAATTCAGCGCGATTGCGCCACTGACTGTCCGGTGTGTAAGCCAGGGCGACTTTTTCAGGGTTACGGCCATTCCAGCCGTCTTCCGCCAGGCGTACTTTTTGCCTGGCGGTGTCTTCGTTAAACGGGGGCAATGGCAGCCTGGGTTGCTCGGTGTTAGTCATGGCAATGCCTGTGAATTTCATGGGGTAAAACGGGAAACGCCGGAACGGGTCCGGCGTCTTTGATGCTTGAAAGTACAGCCAAATTTCTGCCCGTGCCAGATTACCAAGCTTTGTAAGGCAGGAACTTGCCGTTCATGGTGACCACGACCCGGTCGCCTTTCGGGTTTTCTTCCTTGTCTACAGACATGGTGAAGTCGATGGCGCTCATGATGCCATCGCCGAATTTTTCGTGGATCAGCTCCTTGAGAGTGTCGCCGTAGACACCGACAACTTCATAAATGCGATAGACCAGAGGGTCCTGAGGCACGGCCTGGTCCCAGGTTTTGTAAGGGCAATCCTGCAATGCTGTCGCCACAATCTTATCCAGACCCAGGGTTTCACAGGTTTTGAAGGCTTTGTCTTCGGTCATGCTGTTCATGCCGAGGCAAGCCGAAGTGGTCCAGACCGGGGACATGCCGATGGCTTCTGCAAGCGCTTCCCAGCTAACGCCTTTGGTTGCTTTCGCTTCCAGGATTTTTGCGGTCATCATTTCCTTGGTCATCATAATTACTACCTCTTATTGTAGTGCGCTGTTGGTGATTCAGTCCGGCAATATCTGGAGATTCTCTCAAAAGAGGAGCTGCAGATTTCCTCTCGCTCCCTGTTATGGGGCATCAGGTGCACCAGTGAAGTGCATTGCAGAGGTGTCTCCCGGATATTGCCAGGGTCTGAATCCTTCTTGCCCTACAAAGCAGAGTCCGTGCCATATTCGGAAGCGGCGGGCTTGTAATAAAAGAGAACGGCCCACCGGGTCCCGACCTGTTGTCGATGTAACCTTTGTTCTGTGATGTTAAGTTTTAAGGAGTGGTTAACAGTTTCCAGGGAGAGGACTGCAGAATCATGAAACCAGATTCGGCGTCCGGGCAGGATAGCCCCGGCCGCATTACGATCCAGGGTCGTGACGTGAGGCTGAGTGGTGACTGGACACTGCCGCACTATTCAGCGCTGAAAGCTGCAGTCCGTCGTCAGCGACGGAAGGCGTTGCCGGTCGACGTATCGCTGAAGCAAATCTCTCAACTCGATACGGCTGGAGCCGTCCTGGTGGTTGAGCTGCTCGGGGTCAAAAGAGTCAAAAGTCTCGTGGAGTCGGGTACCGGCATGGACCCGGCCAGCGAAGCCCTGGTTGCGGCTCTGGCCGCTGCACTTGATCGGGAGTCGCCAGCGCCCGGGCCTGAACCCAATGTTGTTCGCCGAACTCTGGTCAGGCTGGGTAAGAATGCCGAGGGGGGAGTGAGGCATTTTGGGCTCCTGGCAGGCTTCACCGGTTTGGTACTCGCCACCTTTATTACAGTCATACTGCGACCTCGTCGCTGGCGCTGGAATGCGCTGATCACGCAAATTCACCAAACCGGTTTGAACGCCGTGCCCATTGTCGCCCTGCTGACTTTTTTGGTCGGCGCTGTTGTGGCTTTTCTCGGTGCCACCGTGTTGACCCAGTTCGGTGCTGAAGTTTTCACCATTGATCTGGTTGCTTTTTCTTTCCTGCGGGAATTCGGTGTGTTGCTGGCGGCCATTCTGGTCGCAGGGCGCACGGCGAGTGCGTTTGCGGCCCAGATCGGCTCTATGAAAGCCGATGAGGAATTGGATGCGCTTCGCACTTTCGGCCTCAGCCCGGTTGAAGTGCTGGTGTTGCCCCGGGTGCTTGCTTTGCTCCTGGTGCTGCCGATCCTGAGTGTGCTGGGTGTGTTTTCGGGGCTGGCCGGCGGCGCCCTGGCTATCTGGGTCGGCCTGGGTATCCCTGTCAGTCAGTTTATCGACGTGCTGGCGGATGTACCTCTGGAGCATTATCTGGTCGGGTTGGGAAAAGCCCCAGTGTTTGCGTTTGTCATTGCGGCCATTGGTTGCCTGGAAGGCACCAAAGTTACTGGCAGCGCTGAATCTGTCGGCGGCCACACCACATCAAGTGTGGTTCAGTCCATTTTTATGGTGATTCTGTTGGATGCTCTGGCAGCCATCTGGTTCATGGAGATGGGCTGGTGACCGAAAGGGAAGCCCAGACAGTTATCGAGGTGCGCGGTCTCTGTACCCGGTTTGGTCATCATGAAGTGCACAAGGATCTTGACCTGACCCTGTACAAAGGGGAGATCCTCGGGGTGGTGGGTGGCTCGGGTAGTGGAAAATCCGTTCTCCTGCGCTCAATCGTGGGCCTGCTCAAGCCGGAATCCGGCGAGGTTCGGGTATTCGGCCGGAATCTACCAGCGCTTTCCGCCCGGGAAAGGGTGTATTTGCAGTGCCGCATGGGCGTGTTGTTTCAGCGCGGCGCGCTTTTCACGTCCTTGACGGTTCGTGAAAACGCGGCGCTGCCGTTGATAGAACACGTGGGTTTGAAACGGGCGGATGCAGAGGAGCTTGCCGAGACAAAACTGGCCCTCGTGGGCTTGTCGCCCCGTGCTGGCGATCTTTACCCGTCCGAGCTGTCGGGCGGTATGATCAAGCGCGCAGCTCTGGCTCGTGCCCTGGCGCTTGACCCCGCTGTATTGTTTCTGGACGAGCCTACTTCGGGTCTGGATCCGATCGGGGCGGAAGGCTTTGACCGGCTGCTGGTGACCCTGCGCAATGCGCTCGGTTTCAGCGTATTCATGATTAGTCATGACCTGGATTCTCTCTGGTCAACCTGCGACCGGGTGGCCGTTCTGTCGCAACGGCGTGTGCTTGTGGCAGACCGCCTTGAGGTAGTCGCCGAATACGACGACGAATGGGTGCAGGCTTATTTCAAAAGCGCGCGGGGCAAGGCGGCTCAGCTTGGCGCCGCTAATATTCATGACGGCGATGTAGATGAGGGCAGGCGTCGTGACGAGGTTGAATAGAAAAGGCTGGCTGGCACAAAAACAGGAGCAGAATCATGGAAACCCGGGCGCATCATGTGATCATCGGACTATTCATAATCGTTGGTTTCTTGTTGGCGCTGGGCTTTGGCGTCTGGTTGAAATCTTACAGTGAGGTGGAGGCGACGGAACGTTACCGCATTATTTTCAGGGAGGCAGTGACCGGCTTGAGCGAGGGTAGTCAGGTGCTGTTTCGGGGTTTGCCAATTGGAGAGGTAGAGCAACTCGCCCTTGACCCGGAAGATCCGAATCAAGTGGTGGCCGAGATCATGATCGCCGCTGATACTCCGGTAAACGAAAGCACCGAAGCCCAGCGCGTGTTCGCGAACATTACCGGCGCCGCCAATATTCAGTTGACCACCAGGACCCTGGAAGCGCCGCCTTTGCGTCATTCCGAAGGCAAGGCTCCCGTTATTGTGGCGGAGCGGTCGCCTATTCAAAACTTGCGTGAGGGCGGAGAAGAGTTGCTTGTGGAGGTCCGTGATTTGATGGGCAGGGCGGCAAGGGTGCTGTCACCCCAGAACCTTGATCGGATTGATCGAATAATGGCAAATTTTGAACGCCTGACCGCAGATATGGCCGACCCCGACACTGGCGTCGGCCAGACTCTCAGTGGTGTGTCGGGCGCCACGCAGGAAGCGCAGAAAGCTCTGACCGAGGCGCAACGGCTGCTGACAAGTGCTGACAACCTTCTGGCCTCACAGGCCGCACCCCTGCTGTCTGACGGCCGCGGCGCGGCGCAGTCCCTGGCCCGAACCAGTGAGCAGCTCAACCGCATATTGTTGCAGAACGAGGAGTCTCTGTCGCAGGTATTGGAGGCTGGCGCAGAGTCGGCCCCAGCCATTCGTGCGCTTCAGCGAAGCCTGGAAACCCTGGACAGGTTATTGCGGCGATTCGAGCAGAGTCCGAGAGGGTTTTTCGGTAGCGATACCCCCACGCAGGAGTTTTCGCCATGAGATATTCGCTCACAGCCGCAAGATTGCTCATCGTTTTAAGTATCGCGGGCTGTACCCTTTTCCCTGAATCCAAACCGCTTGACGTCTGGACCCTGGAACCGGCGACCGTCAGTTCCGAAGCTGCCGAAGCCCGTGTTCAAGGCTTGCGGGTGATGCGCCCCCGTGCCGGAGACCTGCTTAACAGCAATCGGATGGCAGTCGCGCCGGAAGGGGAGTCAATCAGCGTTTACAAGGGAGCTCGATGGAGCGATCCGGTGCCGCGTCTGCTTCGGGACTACCTGCTGGATGCCTTGCAGCGCGATCCTCGCTTCAGTGAGGTGAGTGGCGACGACGTGCAGTTGGCAGCCAAACACGAATTGGTCAGTCGCCTGGACGCCTTCCATATCGACTATCGTAATGGGCGACCGGAAGCGGTGGTACGGATGCACGTTCAGCTTGTGGCCATGCCCGGTCGCGACATTGTTGCCGAGCGTCTTTTCTCGCTTGAGGAAACATCGAACAGTGAGGACATGAACGCAATCGTGATGGCATTCTCAGGGGTGCTGGCGCAGCTCTACAAAGAGATAAGCAAATGGATTCTCGACTCACTGGCCGGATAAGAGGAAAGACTCAATGCCAGTCCTGGAATCTCCAGGGCTGAAAGTTTTGCAGGGTCTGAAATCTGGATCTTATCCAGATGCCATCTCTTGGGGAAAGAGATGGTGCCGAGAGGCGGACTTGAACCGCCACTCCCCGGAGGGAACTAGCACCTGAAGCTAGCGCGTCTACCAATTTCGCCACCTCGGCAGGCGACACAGCGTTGCTCGTTGACTTCAGCTTCGGACTGAAATGCTTGGCTTGGCTGCTATCGGACCGTGTTGACCTGATCCGATGGCGCGTACTTTAATCATTCGCCGAAAAGCTGTCAAACGTTTTCAAGCGCTAAAAGTGATGTTTTTGCACCTGAAAAGGCTGGCCGGTAGGCATGAGCGGGTACTCGGCGGTATACTCTGCATACATTCATTAACAGTAGCCTGAAGGACCCTTTGAAAAACTGCTTATTTCGATGATGTGTCGCGTGTGCGGCGCGGGCTGCTTTTGCTGGTTGGGCTATGGATATGCCCTTACCGCTGCCTGCCCACCTCTGGTAAATTCGACTTCGACAGGCACTTTTTCAAAGGCTCCTCAATAGAAGGCTGCAGAGCGGAATTAAGGCAAAGCTGCATATGGCGCCAAGTAACAAGACGGATCAAGACCCACACGCAGAGCGTGAGGCTCAGAAATACGACAACCCTATCCAGAGCCGGGAGTTTATCCTGGAGCATTTGCGCCAGCGGGGAGCGCCCGCGACTCACGAAACGCTGTGTGAGGAGTTGGGGCAATACAGCCCTGAAGGTATCGAGGCCCTGCGCCGCCGGCTGATTGCCATGTGCCGGGACGGCCAGGCCATTTGCAACCGGCGTGGTGCCTACCTGCCCATTGATGAAGCGGACCTGGTTTCCGGTCGGGTTATAGGGCACCGGGATGGCTTCGGCTTTCTGGTGACCGACGAAGAAGGCTCGGACCTGTTCCTCAGTGCACGGGAAATGCGGCAGGTGTTTCACGGTGACCGGGTGGCAGCGCGTGTCGACAGCACCGACGACCGTGGCCGTCGCGAGGGTACCATTGTCGAGATTCTGGAGCGTCGGACCCAGCAGACCGTGGGGCGCATGTTCCGCGAAAGCGGCATTTCTTATGTCATACCGGAAAACCCCCGCATCAATCACGAGGTGTTGATTCCGGAAGAGCATTCTGACGACGCCTATGATGGCCAATACGTGGTGGTCGATATTTTGCGTCAGCCCACCATGCGCAGCAAGCCGACCGGCAAGGTCGCCGAGGTGCTGGGCGAGCACATGGCGCCGGGCATGGAAATCGAAGTGGCGATCCGCTCTTACGAGATTCCCCATACCTGGCCCGAGGCAGTGGGTGAGCAGGCGGCCGCGATCCCTGTCGAAGTGCCGGAGGCGGACAAAGCCAACCGCATGGATTTGCGCCATGTTCCCCTGGTCACCATTGATGCGGAAGACGCCCGGGATTTCGACGATGCCATTTTCTGTGAGCGTCGGCCCCGGGGTGGTTATCGCCTGGTGGTCGCGATCGCCGATGTGTCCCATTATGTCCGGGCAGGCACGCCGCTGGACGAAGAGGCCATCAGCCGCGGTAACTCGGTGTATTTCCCCGACCATGTTGTTCCCATGCTGCCGGAAAAGCTGTCCAACGGACTGTGTTCGCTGAATCCGGATGTGGACCGCCTCTGCGTGGTGGCTGATATGAACATCAGCGCAGCCGGTCGCATCAGTGGTTACAAGTTCTACCAGGCCGTCATGCACAGCCATGCCCGGCTGACCTATAACAAGGTTGCCGACATGCTGCAGTGGCCGGATTCCGATAAGGGTCAGGCGCTGAGAGAGCAGTACGCAAACGTAATGCCCCACCTTGAGGTGCTTTACGATGCTTACAAACTGTTCCGCAAGGCAAGAACCGAGCGTGGTGCGATCGATTTTGAAACCACCGAAACCAAGGTGGTCTTTGATCCTTCGCGCAAGATTGAGGAAATCATTCCCGTTGAGCGCAACGACGCCCATAAAATAGTGGAAGAGTGCATGCTGTGCGCTAACGTGGCCACCGCACGCTTTCTCAAGAAACACAAGATCCCGGCGCTGTATCGGGTGCATGACGGGCCGGCCGAAGAGCGGCTGGCATCGTTACGCCTGTTTCTCAGCGAACTGGGCCTTCAGTTGGGCGGCGGCGACAAGCCCACATCCGCGGATTACCAGCAGTTACTTTCCTCAATAAAAGAGCGGCCTGACGCCAAGGTGATTCAGACCGTCATGCTGCGCTCATTGAGCCAGGCGGTTTATAGCCCGGATGAAAGTGGCCACTTCGGGCTCGGCTTCTCCAGTTACGCCCACTTTACTTCGCCCATTCGGCGTTATCCGGATTTGATCGTGCACAGGGCCATCAAGTCGGTGATTCATGGCGATACCACCACCGACACAGTGGAGCCACCGGCGGAAAAAGACGCCGAACTGGCAAAGTATCCATACGATCTGGCTGCCATGGTCAAGTTTGGTGAGCACTGTTCCATGACCGAGCGCCGGGCGGATGATGCCACCCGAGACGTCATGGCATGGCTCAAGTGCGAATATCTACGCGATCACGTTGGCGAGGAGTTTGACGGTGTTATCGCGGCGGTGGTGCCCTTTGGCTTCTTTGTGGAATTGCTGGGTGTCTACATCGAAGGTCTGGTGCACGTTTCAACGCTCAGTGGTGACTTCTTCCACCATGATGCCGCCAAGCACCGGTTGATCGGTGAGCGCACGGCGATCAGTTTCCGGCTCGGCGACAACGTCAGGGTCCAGATCGTTCGTGTGGGTATGGAAGACCGCAAGATCGATCTGGAATTGATTAGCGAGCCTCCCCGCCGTCAGGCCGATCGTGACGCTCTGGCGGTCAAGACCCGTGATGGGAAAAAAGCCAAAGGTGGCGGTAAGGGCGACAAGGCCGACAAGGGCGGCAGGCGCCCCAGAGGCAGATCCTCAGGCCCAAAAGAAGCGGGGAAAGCCGGGGCAGCCAAGGCCGGAACGGCCAAAGCCCAGTTGGCGGATGAGGCTGCCCGTTCCGCCGACAAGAAGCCCAAAACCGAAGGGGCGGCCAAGCGGCCTTCCCGGCGCCGCAAGGCAGAAAAGTAACTGATGGTTGACGACTTTATCTTCGGCTGGCATGCCGTAGAAGCCGTGCTGAAACGGGAACCCGCCCGGATTCAGCGAGTCTGGATTCAGACCGGGCGTCAGGATCGCCGGGTGCAGGAAATTACCGCCGCACTGGACGAATTGGGCGTGTCCTGGCAGGAAGTGCATCGTCGGGAGCTGGACTCCCGGGTTGGCGGCGTGCATCAAGGCGTTGTGGCACAGGTCGGCGCGAGCCGGGAATGGCTGGAAGCCGACTTGCTCGAAGTCTTGGCCGCGGCCAAGACCCCGTCTTTGTTGCTGGTGCTGGATGGCGTCACTGATCCGCATAATCTCGGCGCCTGCCTGCGAACCGCTGATGCGGCCGGGGTGCAGGCCGTGGTCGTGCCGAAAGACAAATCCGCGGATCTGACGCCAACCGCGCGAAAAGTGGCCAGCGGTGCCGCTGAAACCGTGCCCCTGGTCAGGGTGACCAATCTTGCCCGTTTCCTGAGAGCCCTGCAGGATCAGGGCGTCTGGCTCATTGGCACTGCCGGCGAGGCCAGGGCAAGCCTTTATCAGGCCGATTTTACCGGTTCTGTGGCGTTGGTTATGGGGGCGGAAGGCAAGGGTCTGCGCCGCCTCACCCGGGAGCACTGTGATTTGCTGATCCATCTGCCCATGCAGGGTACCGTCGATAGCCTGAATGTCTCAGTGGCCACGGGCGTCTGTCTGTATGAAGCTGTTCGGCAAAGGCTTGCATAGCCGGGGCTGGGCGCATAAAATACGGCTCCCCCGTTGTAGGGGCGGTTTTGTGTCGTCTGAAGAAAATTTCATTGGATGCGTGCCCGGCTGAAAATAACCAGCAAAGCCGGCAGTTGAAGTAACTGCCACCTCCTTGCTTTTCGTGGGCGCTGCCCAGAGGAAAGCTGCTCAAACCGTAGGGAGAACCCATGCGTCACTACGAAGTAGTATTTATGGTACACCCGGATCAGAGCGAGCAAGTGCCCGCTATGATCGAGCGTTACACCAACCTCATCACTGAAGATGGCGGCGCGGTGCATCGCCTGGAAGATTGGGGCCGTCGTCACCTGGCCTACCCGATCAACAAGATTCATAAGGCTCATTACGTTCTGATGAACATCGAATGTTCACAGGCCGCGATGGACGAGCTGACTCACAACTTCCGTTTCAACGATGCGATCATCCGTGACCTGATCACGCGTGCCGACGAAGCGGTTACCGAGATGTCACCCATGAAAGCCTCTGAGTCCCGTGAAGACCGCCGTCCCAGCACCGAAGAGCGTCCGCGCCGCCAGCCTGAAGCTGAGCCGCGTCGCGAAACCGCTGGTACCCAGGACGAAGAAGAGTAAACCACCACCGGAGTTGAGGAGTTTCTCATGGCTCGTTTTTTTAGACGTCGCAAGTTCTGCCGTTTCACGGCAGAGGGTGTGAAGCAGATCGATTACAAGGATCTGGATACCCTGAAAGGTTATGTTACTGAAACCGGCAAAATCGTGCCCAGCCGTATTACCGGCACTAAAGCACGCTATCAGCGCCAGCTTTCCAGCGCGATCAAACGCGCTCGGTTCCTGGCACTGCTGCCGTACTCGGACAGCCACGAAAAATAAATAACTAAAGGACTCGGGACCATGCGTGCATTGGCACAATTTGTAATGCGCGGTCCCCTGCAGGCAGGTGGGGTTGCGGCCGTTACCGTGGCGGTGCCCCTGCTGTTCTGGATCGGTGCCGCGGTTATCGGCCTGGTGATATTAAGGCTGGGCGTCCGGCAAGGCATCAACATCGGTATATGGGCCACCCTTCCTGCTTTGGGCTGGGCGATTGTCGGCAATGATCCGACATCATTGGCGGTACTCCTGCTGGTTGCGGTAATGGCATCGATTCTCAGGACGGTATCTTCCTGGGAAAAGGCCTTGATGGCCGGCAGCAGTCTGGGCATTGTTTACGGGCTGCTGCTGCCAGTTCTGTACCCCGGACTACTGGACCAACTGGTGCAGGCCGGTGTCTCCTTTTACGAGGAGTTCAATGCGGAAATGGCCCGTGAGTTGGGGGATCAGCTTGAACCTGTGATTCGCCAGACCATGAGTGCCAGCATGGCGGGCACGTTCCTTGTAACAGGCGTTGGGCTGACAATGCTGGCTCGATCATGGCAGGCGAAGCTCTTTAACCCTGGCGGTTTCAGGGAAGAGTTTCATGGTTTTCGGCTGTCTCCTCAGGTGGCCATCGTCTGTATCGCGGTCATGATCATCGGGCCGCTGCTTGGACTGAACCCGGTGTTGTTGATCTGGGCGGCGGGCTTGCCCATGATCGTCGCGGCGCTTGCGCTGGTGCATGGCATGGTCGGTCGTCGGAACATGGGCGCGCAGTGGCTGTTCATGTTCTACATTGCACTGCTGATATTGGGTCCGTATCTGTTATTTATTTTGGTGGTATTGGCATTTGTTGATAGCTGGCTGGATATACGGGGGCGAATCAAGCCTGCCGGACCGGCTGAATAAAGCACGAAGAGGTTAACGAGATGGAAGTTATTCTGCTCGAAAAAGTGGCAAACCTGGGTTCCCTGGGTGATAAAGTGAAAGTCAAAGCCGGTTATGGCCGTAATTTTCTGGTGCCCTACGGCAAAGCCGTTCCGGCCACAAGAGACAACCTTAAGGCGTTTGAAGAGCGCCGCGCAGAGCTTGAAAAAGCGGCTGCCGAACGGTTGGCAGAGGCACAGGCCAGGGCCGAGGCGCTGAACGATGCGACCTTTACCGTCAGCTCCAAGGCGGGTGACGAGGGCAAGTTGTTCGGGTCAATCGGTGCGCGGGACATCGCGGATGCCATCAGCACCAGCGGTACTCCGGTTGAAAAGAGTGAAGTCCGCTTGCCTGAGGGCCCATTAAGGGCCGTTGGCGAGTACGAGATCAATCTGCAATTGCACTCGGAAGTGACGGCTCAGGTTAAACTGACGGTTGTTGCCGAATAAGCAAGCCCATCGAGAGGTCTTGCTGACTCCGATGTCGGCCGGTTCGCCGGCCTGTTCAGGAAAACAGTCGCGTGCCCCGAAAACCGGCAAGTGGCGATCACATCAGGCCCGGGTCGCGAGAGCGGCTTCCGGGCCTGTGTGTTTCTGATATGCTGACAGTCTAGAAAGGGCCATTCCGGGTCCGGAAGTGGCCTTACCTGCAGTTCAACTACCGAAGAAGCCGTCATGTTAAACCCCAAACTGAAGCCTGCGCCGACTGATACCGACACCAGCCGAATCAAGGTGCCGCCCCATTCTGTGGAGGCTGAACAGGCGGTCCTGGGCGGCCTGATGTTGGATAACCGGCGTTTTGATGACGTGGCTGAAATCATCACCGCTGATGATTTTTACCGCCAGGGCCACCGCCTGATCTTTGGCGCCGCCGAGCGATTGGCCGGGCAGGGTGAGCCATTGGACGTGGTTACACTGGCTGAATTTCTGGAGCGGGCCGGCGATATAGACGATGCCGGCGGCTTGTCATACCTGGCAGACCTGGCGGAAAAGACACCCGGGGCGGCCAATATCACGGCCTATGCGCAGATCGTCCGGGAGCGTTCCGTCATGCGCCAGCTGGTGGCGGTGTCAGGGGATATCGCCGATTCGGCATTCAACCCCCAGGGGCGGACCAGTGACGAGTTGCTTGACGAAGCCGAGCGTAACGTCTTCCGGATCGCTGAAGCGCGTACCAAGGACGGTTCCGGTCCTCAGGCTATCAACCCGATTCTGACCAAGGCACTTAGTCGCATTGAGGAGTTGTTTGAGTCGGGCGAAACCATCACCGGCCTGACCACCGGCTTCAAGGATCTGGACGAGTGGACCTCCGGCATGCAGCCGTCTGACCTGATTATTGTCGCCGGGCGTCCGTCCATGGGTAAGACCACGCTCGCCATGAACATTGTCGAAAATGCTCTGTTGAGTTCAGAAGAGCCCATTCTCGTCTTCAGCATGGAGATGCCGGCAGATGCACTGGTCATGCGAATGCTGTCTTCCCTGGGCCGCATCGACCAGAGCCGCATGCGCAGTGGCCGGCTTGAAGAGGACGACTGGCCCCGTCTGACCTCCGCCGTCAGTCTGCTCAAGGACAAGCCACTGTACATAGATGATACGCCGGCCCTCAGTCCCACCGAGATGCGATCTCGCGCGCGCCGGATTGCCCGGGAGCACAACGGCAAGCTCGGACTGATCATGGCCGATTACCTGCAGTTGATGCGGGTACCCGGCGCCAGCGAGGGGCGAACCGCCGAAATTTCGGAAATCTCCCGCTCACTCAAGGGCCTGGCCAAAGAGCTCCGGTGTCCTGTGGTGGCGCTATCGCAGCTTAACCGGAGCCTGGAGCAAAGGCCGAACAAACGGCCGGTTAACTCGGATCTCAGGGAATCCGGCGCGATCGAGCAGGACGCTGACGTCATCATGTTCGTGTATCGGGATGAGGTGTATAACGAGGACACCCAGGACAAGGGCATTGCCGAAATTATTATTGGCAAGCAGCGAAACGGTCCTATCGGTACAGTGCGACTGGCGTTTATTGGCAAATTTACCAAATTTGAAGATCTGGCTCATGGCGATTACGGCGGTGATTACTGATGCCGCGCCCGACCCTTGCCCGGGTGGATCTTGCGGCTTTGCGCTATAACTACCGGCTGGCTTGTCAGCGTACCGGCTCAGGGCAGGCCATGGCTGTTGTCAAAGCGGATGGCTATGGTCACGGACTCGCGGCGGTGGCGACCGCTTTGCGCGATGATGCGCCCTGTTTTGCCGTGGCCTGTCTGGAAGAAGCACTCACGATTCGTCAAGCAGGCCTGACCCAGCCGGTGGTCCTGCTCGAAGGCGTGCATGCCCCGGCTGATCTGGCTGTTTGTGCCGCCCAGGGCTTTGAGCCCGTGCTTCATCATGGTCAGCAGGTGCAATGGGCGATGGCTTCGCGCGAACGGCCCCTGGTCTGGCTCAAGCTCAACACCGGTATGAACCGGTTGGGCTTCCCCCCCGCGGAATTGCCGGCGTTGATGTCACAGCTGACGCCGGCGGGCTTCCGGGTCCGTGGATTGATGACGCATTTTGCCTGCGCCGACGATCTCGAGAGTGGCTTTACGGTCACCCAGACTCGTGTCTTTGAAACAGCCGCCGCTGAATTTCCGGAACTCCTGCTGAGCGCGGCCAATTCCGCCGCCCACTTTCGCCCCGGTCAGCCCCTGTTCGACTGGAGCCGTCCCGGTATCATGCTGTATGGCGCTACGCCCATGCTCGATGCCACGGGCATGGAGCTTGGCCTTAAGCCTGTCATGTCGCTTGAATCGGAATTGATTTCGGTGCGAACGCTGGAACCCGGCATGAGCGTCGGCTACGGCGCTCGCTGGGTGGCCGATAAGCCCACCCTCATGGGTGTTGTCGCCATTGGTTATGGTGATGGTTATCCACGCCATGCCGGCACTGGGACGCCGGCGGCGGTCAAGGGTATCCGGGTGCGGCTCATAGGCCGGGTTTCCATGGATATGCTGGCGGTGGATCTGTCACCGGTGCCCGATGCCCGGCCCGGCGATTCGGTGGAACTCTGGGGCAGCCAGGTGAGCGTCGACGAAGTCGCCGATGCAGCGGGTACAATTGGCTATGAATTGTTGACCGGTGTGACGCCACGGGTGCCCCGCCAGTACAGCGAATGAAGCCGGGCAAGAGCGTGGCGCTCTTGAATGTCGATGCGTAGGCCCGGAATAAGTGTTACAAGTATTCCGTTGCCTGTGACCCCATCTCAAGCAAGGAGTGGAAGTTCTCTGTGAATGTTCTTGTTTTACATGATTATGGCCCCTTGGGCGATGTGCTTTTGGATCGATTAAAGCAGACCTCGCTGAACATCAGTCCCTTGCTGATCAGCGAACCGGAAAACGTGGACCTTTCGGCGCTGGCCGAATGGGTGCCCGAAGACACCGATCTGATCGTCAATGCGCTCTGGCTGGCCGACCCCGAGGCCGCTGAAAACGACCCTGAAACCACGCGCCAGGCGGCCTTCTCCATTCCCCTGGCGTTGGCTGAACATGCCCGTCAACATGACATGGTATTGGTGCAATTGACCACCGCTTACGTATTTGACGGGCGTAAGCAGAGTGCCTACATCACCTCTAATCCGGGGCAACCGTTCAGCCAGTTGGGTACCTGGCAGTGGGAATGTGAACAGGCTGTCCGCACCCTTTTGCCACGCCACCTGATTTTGCGCACGGGTTGGAGCCTGGGGCGCTTTATCCGCAAAATGCGCGAACTGGGTCAGGAACAATCAACCTTGTCACTTTCCAGCCGGCACAGGGGGCAACCGGTTGCAGTGCATGATCTTGCGCGCGTGGTCACGGCAATGATCTTGCAGGTGGATTGCGGTGCGGAACTCTGGGGCACCTACCAGTATGCCGGTGCCGAAGAAATATCCCATTACGATCTCGGTTTGGCGTTGCTGAAACTCGCGAAGTTGCCGCAGGATCTGCGCGTTCTGGATGAAGTTCCTGACTGGGCGGCGTTGGAGCCTGAAAACGCAATACTCGGCTGCACCAAAATCCGCAATACTTTCGGGATCAAACAGCTCCCGTGGCGGACAATGCTGGATGAGGAATGGGCCATCACGGATGGGGAGAAGCGAGCCAGCCCCAGAAACGAGTTTATAAGCTGAGGCAAATCGCTGTGATTCCCTGGATGGCGCTTACCACCTTGCCAGGCCCCTGCTCTCAGGAGCGGGCACGGCCGAAGCTGAGCGCCACTTCCCGAAGCGATTCAACTTCAAGCAGCGTCACCTCGCGCCCCTTGGCCTGAATCAGGCCCTGGGTCTGAAAGCGGGCCATTACTCGGCTCACGGTTTCGACGGCCAGTCCCAGGAAGTTGCTTATATCACTGCGTGTCATGGGCAGTGTGAACTCCCTGGAGGAGAGGCGGCGGCGCTCAAACCGGGACGACAGGGATAGCAGAAGCGAAGCAATGCGCTCTTCTGCGGTGTTCTTGCTGAGCAACATGGCATGCTGCTGGCTGTTTTGGATTTCAGCGCCCAGCAGGCCGAAAAAATGGTGCTGAAGCGAGGGCAGGGTGCTTGCAAGCTCTTCCATGTGGTTCGTTGGCAGCTCGCACACGCTGGTGCGCTCCAGTGCAGAGGCGGAACAGGCATGCCTGGCACAGGAGATGCTCTCAAGACCAATGATCTCACCGGGCAGGAAAAAGCCGGTTATCTGTTCTTCGCCGCTTGAATTCAGCATGGTGGTTTTGACGGCACCGCTGCGTACGGCAAAACAGGACTGGGCGGGATCGCTTTGCTTGAAAATATTTTCGCCCCGGTTAAACGACCGGCCTTGCTGGATGATGTTTTCCAGTCGCTTCATGTCCTCGGCGTTAACGGCAAGCGGCAAGCACAAATTGCTGAGGCTGCACCGGTGACAGGAGGCTCCCAGGGCGGGTGACTCGGTCTTGCCAATCAATTGCCCCATAAATATCTCTTGTCCGTTATTGCGTCTGTGTAGCTTACACATTAATCCTGTTTGGCCCCGTTGCCAAGGGTGAGCGGGCGTTAACAGGTGACCGGACTTAACCTGAAGCAGTCTTTCCGGGAAAATACAGGGAGTCAAAAAGGTAGGGACAAGCCCTGCCGGTTTTTCAGCAGGGCTTTGACGCGGTGTTTATACCGCCGGGGAGATCAGGATGGCTCCCGGAATACCAGCGAGGCGTTG
>JAGXLV010000162.1 GCA_018334495.1 Oleiphilaceae bacterium | reverse complement strand
AAAGATTTATTAACGCTCCGATACGAGGTGTACTTGTGAAATTAACGAAATTCCTGGCGGCGGCATTGCTTGGTATCAGCCTGACTGCAGGCGTCACGTTTGCCGCTGTTGAAGATCAGATCAGGTCGCGCATCGCTCCTATAGGCGAAGTCTGTGTCGAGGGTGAGGACTGCGGCGAAGGCGGGATGGCCGCTGCACCGGCCCCGGCGAACTCAGAACCGCGCGGTGGTGAAGAAGTCTACGCCGCGGCCTGTCAGGCGTGCCATAACACCGGCGCGGCTGGCGCTCCCAAGATCGGCGTCGCGTCCGCGTGGGAAGGTCGGGCCGACAAGAGTAAAGATACGCTTTACGACCATGCGATTAACGGCTTCAATGCCATGCCTGCGAAAGGCGGTTGCGGCGACTGCTCCGACGAGGAAGTCGAGAATGCAGTGGATTATATGATGAGCCAGTTGTAGTAATCCGTCCCGCCCGATAAAAAGCCAGCGCTGTTTCAGCCCTGGCTTTTTTTGTCTCAGACACCCAGGTCGCCCAACAGCGCACTCAGCGTGGCCTTGCCTTTTTTCTGGTTGGCCTCGACGTCCAGGTCTCCCATGCCTTCCCATTTGAGATCGTCTTCCGGCAGTTCGTCCAGAAAGCGGCTGGGGATGGTTTCCAGCTTTTCACCGTATTGTCTGCGCTGGGCGGCAAACGTCAGGGTCAGGGTTTCCCGGGCGCGGGTAATGCCGACGTACATGAGCCGGCGCTCTTCTTCGATATCGCCGTTTTCAATGCTGCCTCTATGGGGCAGGATCTCCTCCTCCAGTCCCATAATAAAGACATGGGGAAATTCCAGTCCTTTTGACGCGTGCAGGGTGAGCAATTGCACTTTATCGCTGTCGTCGTCCTCCTCACGCTGCTCCAGCAGGTCTCGAAGAACGAGGCGGCTGATGGCATCGGCAATGGTCATTTCTTCACCCGTGCCTTTGTCGTCATCCAGCATGCGTTTGATCGAATCCACCAGATACCAGATGTTCTCCATCCGGCGTTGGGCCTGCTTGGGGGAGCCGGCGTGCTGGTGCAGCCATTCTTCGTATTCGATGTCAGTGAACAGTTGCTTGATCACCGGCACCGGATCTTCCTGGTGCAGGCGCTGGCAGGTCCGGTCAACCCAGTCTGAAAAACGCCTCAGGCGCTTCAGGCCGCTTTCGGCTATCTGGGTTTCGGCACCCATCTCATCCACGGCCCGGAACAGGCTGACATCTCTTGAGCGGGCATAATGGCTCAATTGCTCCAGCGTCCGCGGGCCGATTTCCCGCCGGGGCACGTTGACCACCCGCAGGAAGGCGGCGTCGTCATTGGGGTTAACCAGCAGGCGCAGATAACCCATGGCATCCTTGATTTCATTACGGGAAAAGAACGACTGCCCCCCGGAGATCCGATAGGGTATCTGGTAACCCTGCAGTTTCATCTCGAGCAGCCGGGCCTGATGGTTGCCCCGGTACAGCACCGCGAAATCCCGGAATTCGAGGCCTTTTTTCAGTTTCTGGTCCAGGATTTCCGTGGCGATGCGGTCGGCTTCGGCGTCTTCATTGCGACACCGCACGATGCGGATTTCCTCGCCAACCGTGTGGTCGCTCCACAGGGCTTTTTCAAATACGTGGGGGTTGTTGGCGATGACCAGGTTGGCGCTGCGCAGGATGCGGACGGTGGAGCGGTAATTCTGCTCGAGTTTGATGATTTTCAGGCTGGGGAAATCTTCTTTAAGCTGCACCAGGTTTTCCGGCCGTGCGCCGCGCCAGGCGTAGATGGACTGATCGTCATCACCGACCACGGTCAGCGCTGAGCGCTCCGCCACCAGCAGTTTGACCAGGTCGTACTGGCAAAGATTGGTGTCCTGATACTCGTCCACCAGGAGGTAGCGGATTTTGCGGCGCCATTTCTGCAGAACGTCAAGGTTGGCGCGGAACAATTGCACCGGCAAGAGTATCAGGTCGTCAAAATCCACGGCATTGTAGGCTTTCAGGTATTCCACGTAGCGGGCATAAACGATGGCGATGCGCTGTTCGCGCTCGTCAGCAGCCTTGCTGAGGGCGTCGGAAGGGCCGCGCATGGCGTTTTTCCAGCTTGAGATGGTCATCTGTATGTCGTTGAGTTCATCGCCGGCGTCGGCGCTGGCTTCCCGCATCATCAGGTCCTGCAACAGGGCCTTGGCATCGTCGGCGTCAAAAATCGAAAACCCCGGATAATAGCCCAGATGGCGATGTTCTTCCCGTATGATATTGAGGCCGAGGTTGTGAAAGGTGGACACCGTCAGGCCTCGGGTCAGCTTACGGTCAACCAGGCGGCCAACGCGTTCTTTCATTTCTCTGGCCGCTTTGTTTGTAAAGGTAAGAGCGGCAATGTGACGGCCCGGTATGCCAACCTGTTCGATCAGGTAGGCCATCTTGCGGGTAATCACACTGGTCTTGCCACTGCCGGCTCCGGCAAGAACCAGCAGGGGGCCTTCAATATAGCGAACGGCGTCGCGCTGATGGGGGTTGAGTTGGGTCACGAACGATGGCTCTTCTCAAAAAATAGGAGGTTGATTCTACATCAGAGTGC
>JAGXLV010000027.1 GCA_018334495.1 Oleiphilaceae bacterium | reverse complement strand
GGGGGTCGGGCGTGCAACGCAAATTGCGACAAGTCCTGAGACATGAGCGTTACCAGTCCTGTGTCGTGCGGCCTGGGAGAAACCTCAGAAAAATAGACCTCATCGGCTTTAATGAACAGCTCAACGCCATAGACGCCGTACCCTCCAAGATTCTCTGTAACTTTGGCGGCCATTTCCCGGGCCCTTTTCAGGGCAAGGTCTGTCATTGCCTGCGGCTGCCAGGATTCACGATAATCGCCATCCTGTTGGCGATGGCCAATCGGATCACAAAAAGCGACACCACCCACATGGCGGACAGTCAAGAGCGTTATCTCGTAATCAAATTCAACAAAACCTTCGACAATCACCCGGCCTTTGCCGGCACGTCCACCGCTCTGAGCGTAATCCCAGGCCGACTCTAAATCTGCCTCCTCCCGGATCACGCTCTGGCCTTTGCCGGACGAACTCATCACGGGTTTGATCACGCAGGGCAGGCCAATATCAGCAACCGCACTCGTGAAATCATCCTGTGACTCCACAAAACTGTACGGCGAGGTGGCAAGCCCGAGTTCTTCAGCCGCAAGACGGCGGATACCCTCGCGATTCATGGTCAGGTTTACTGCTCGAGCCGTCGGAATGATGCGAAAGCCTTCGGCCTCCAGTTTTACCAGTTCAGAAGTAGCAATGGCCTCTATTTCAGGAACAATCAGATCCGGCTGCTCCAGTTCGATGATTTGGCGCAGGGCTTTGGTATCCAGCATATCCACTATATGAGACCGATGGGCTACCTGCATTGCGGGAGCATTGGCATAACGGTCGATCGCAATCACTTCGACACCCAATCGCTGTAGTTCAATGACCACTTCTTTACCGAGCTCCCCGGCACCGCATAAAAGTACTTTGAACGCGCTGTCGGTCAATGGCGTACCAATGCTGGTCATGTTTGTACTCTTGTCTGTTTGTTAATTGTCGTTTGCAAGGCGTATGACAAAGGCTGCCCTGCTGCAACCAGTATCCCAAGCCGCGCCCTTCCGCGATCAGAGCGTTATGCGACGCTCCCGATCGCCGATTTTCTGCAGGACGGCGCGACGCTCGTCATTGGACATCCGGGACCAGGCCATGATTTCATCTATTGTTCTTTGGCAGCCGGTACAGACCTCCTGCTCATCGAGTACACAGATACTCACACAGGGTGACCTCACCTTGTCAGCAATACTCATGTTCAGTCCGCCTCCAACGGTTTTAGTGCCTTGCGATAGTGTGCGGCGTTCTCGGTATAGTGAGCAGCGCTCAACTCCAGCATCTTCTGCTGATCGTCGTTGAGCTCGCGTTTGATTTTGCCCGGAGACCCGACAACCAGAGAGCCGTCCGGTATTACCATACCTTCGGGAATCAGGGTATTCGCGCCGATAAGGCAATGACTGCCGATCCGCGCGCCGTTAAGAACCACGGCGTTGATGCCAATCAGGGAATAATCACCGATCGTGCAGCCGTGCAGCATAGCCTTGTGGCCAACGGTCACGCCCCGTCCCAGGCTAAGCTTGACGCCGGCGTCTGTGTGCAAAACCGAACCGTCCTGGATATTGGTTTCGGGGCCAATCGTAATCAGATCGTTATCGCCACGAATCACAACGTTAAACCAGATGCTGCTGCGGTCATCCAGCAACACGCTCCCAATGACGGTGGCATTATCCGCCACAAAGTGATGTCCGCCCCGGAGTTCAGGTACGCGGTCTCCAAGCGTATAGATCATGGTTAGTCCTTATTTCGGCTCAAGCAGGTCGATGCCGATATCGTAAACTGCATTCAGGAAGTCGACCAGAATGACCGCCGACAGCCCCCATATCTGATATTTTTCCCAATGGTAGCAGGGAACATAGAGCGTATGATCCAGAAAGCTCAGCGCATCCGTTCTTTCCCGTCGGTCCTCCAGGAAAAACTCGATGGGCACACGAAAAATGCTTTCAATTTCGTCGGGATTCGCGCTGAGAGGATAGGCTTCCGGGACAACCCCCACATAAGGGGTAACCAGAATCCCGTAACGAGACATGACCTGACTCAGAGGCGCAACTATATTGACCTGGTCTGGCGGCAAGCCGATCTCTTCGTGAGTTTCACGCAGCGCGGTCTCACGTAATGATTCATCTTCGGGATCGCGACGCCCACCGGGAAAGGCTACCTGGCCCCGGTGAATTTTCATTTTGGCAGACCGGAGCGTGAAAATAATCTCTGGTCGGTCATTATTGTCGGTAACGGGCACAAGCACACCAGCTTCCGGATAGTCCAGTGCCAGTTGACGCGGAGCGTAACCCGCCAGACATTTGCTCAGCATTTCGCGCAAAGCATCGCTCCTTACTCGACGTTTGTCTTCATGAAGATGGGGTGAGACACCAGGGATCCGGGCAGTTACACTACGCTTCGATCTGAATAAATCAGTATCCTGCGGCAAACAGCTCAACCAGACAAGACCTCAGGAGTCTGCGGGACCTGAGCACCAATCCAGTATACGGGGGTTTTCATGAAATATTGCAGTAGTTGCGGTCATCCCGTCGAAGAACGGATCCCCGTGGGAGACAACCGGCCTCGATTTGTATGTCCGAACTGCGACACCATCCATTACCAAAATCCACGCATCGTCGCCGGTACAGTGCCGGTTTGGGAAAGACAAATACTTCTGTGCCGCCGCGCCATTGAACCTCGCTATGGTTATTGGACCTTACCGGCGGGGTTTATGGAAAACACAGAAACAACTGACGAAGCCGCGGCACGAGAAACTCTTGAAGAGGCGTTGGCCGACGTCACAATTGGCCACCTCTATACAGTCATTCACGTACCCCACATCGACCAGGTTCACATGTTTTACCTGGCTGAGATGAAAGACAGTAACTTTGGCGCCGGCGACGAATCACTGGAAACACAACTGTTTGAACTGGACAAGATTCCCTGGGACGAAATCTCTTTTCCAACAGTGAAGCGAACACTCGAACACTTTATTGAGGATATGGAACGCGACCACTTTCCCCTTCATGTCAGTAATATCCGCCATCCACTTGGGCGGGGGTAAAACCCGGGACGGCGACCCTATCGCCATCCCGCTCCTCGCTTGCGCACTCTCACATCGCTTCCAGCCTTAACACCTCATACGCTGGCTCCTCGTATGGATGAGCGCTTTTAAGCGCCGCAAGAGCCGCACCGATGAGATGTCCCTCACATACCAGCTCCACCTTGTATTCATCGACCCTCTCCAGTGCGCCCTCCTGCCCCAGAAACGGTTGACTACCGGCGAGCGGACGAAACTGGCCCTGCCCCTCACATTGCCAGGCGCAGGAGTCATAATCACCCACTCGCCCTGCCCCGGCCATGAATAAAGCAGCCTTGGTCGATTCCAAATGGCTTTCCGGAACGAAATAACACAGTTTGAACATGTACGCCTTGCTCCTGTTCCAGGCTCAAAAAGCTAAAACTGATTGCTGCCAAACAATCATGCCCCACTAACCGAATGCCACACAATCCGGCCCGCCACCAGCTCGAAAAACAGGCAGCAACTTTACGTAACTTAAGACCTTTACGGGCATTTTCAACTTACCCACAAAAACTGTGGATAACTCTGGGGAAAGTTTTTGTGTAGAGCCCCTAAAGCCCTGTCATTGCAGTGCTTCCGACAAATTGGCGACAAATTCACCTAAACGAATTTACCTTTATATTTCAATAGTTTAAACAATGCAATTAAAATTTTAGCGTTGCTTGGCAGTTTGAGCGGAGAACATAGAAGTGCGCACTGGAAATGTGCATAAAAAATATAAGTCAAGGTCAAAAACCCCGATTTTAGGCAGAGTTTGGGCTTGAAATTTGGCGCGAAACGGGATGAGGCGCGACGTTTTTCCGGCACTCGGCAAAACCGCTGCCGAACCCCATCCCGGACGCTTCTATCAGCCCAACCATGCCCGGGCGTTCCGGAACATTCGCAGCCAGGGCCCATCCTCGCCCCACGCCTCCGGATGCCAGGAAAATTGAGCGGTACGGAATACGCGCTCCGGATGCGGCATCAGAATAGTGACGCGACCGTCCTCGGTCGTCACCCCGGTGACACCATCCTGTGAACCATTCGGGTTGAATGGGTAACGCTCCGTAGGCTGGCCCTTGTTGTCCACGAAACGCAGGGCAATCCGCGCCGAATCCGCCAGCACACTGGAGTCCACCTTCTGTTCGAATTCCACCCGACCCTCGCCGTGAGCCACAGCAATCGGCATCCGCGACCCCTCCATGCCCTTCAGAAATACTGACGGTGAGGACTGGACCTCCGCCATAACCAATCGAGCTTCGAATTGCTCGGATTGGTTTCTTACAAACCTGGGCCAATGATCGGTGCCGGGAATCAACTCCTGAATCTGGGAAAGCATCTGGCAGCCATTACAAACACCAAGCGCCAGCGTATCGGGGCGCTTGAAAAACGCCTCAAACTCATCCCTAACACGGCTGTTAAACAGAATCGACTTGGCCCAGCCACCGCCGGCACCCAGCACGTCTCCGTAAGAGAATCCACCGCAGGCGACCAGCGATTTAAAACTCTCCAGATTGGCGCGACCCGAGAGCAGGTCGCTCATATGCACGTCAACCGCATTAAAGCCGGCCCGGTCAAAAGCCGCCGCCATCTCAACCTGGCCGTTGACACCCTGCTCTCGCAAAATCGCAACCCGGGGTCGTACGCCTGTGTTGATATAAGGCGCAGCTACATCCTTCTGCGGGTCAAAGGTAAGATCGGCAGTCAGACCGGGGTCCTCTGTATTGAGGATATTGTCGAACTCTTCCTGTGCACAGTGAGCGTTGTCGCGCAATGACTGAATTTCGTAGCTGGTTTTCGCCCAGAGACGCTGCAAATCCGCTCTCGGGTAATCCAACAGATAGCTGCCTTCAAACACAAAGCGCATTCGATCTTCGTCATTGAGAGTGCCAATAACGGCCGTATGCTCGCCAAGACCGGCTGCGGAGAATTGCTGAAGCACAAAGGGTGTGTCCTCACGCCGCACCTGAATGACCGCCCCAAGCTCCTCATTGAACAGCTCACCGGCAAACTGAGCAGGTTCTTCAGCAAGGCCATCCAGCTTGATGTCTACACCTGTATGGCTAGCAAAGCCCATTTCAGCCAAGGTAACGAACAGGCCACCATCTGAGCGGTCATGATAAGCCAACAACTTATCATCGGCATTGAGGCCCTGAATTACGGCGAAAAACGCAATGATATCTTCCGGATCGTCGAGGTCCGGGGCAACCGCCCCTACCTGGCTAAAAACCTGGGCCAGGGCGGAGCCGCCAAGACGATTCTGGCCAGCGGCAAGATCAACCAAAATCAGATCGGTATCACCGCAATCGTCACGCAGTCGGGGGGTCAGGGTCCGGCGCACATCCGCTACCGGAGCAAAGCCGCTAATCACCAGTGAAAGCGGCGAGGTGACACTCTTCTTCGCGCCACTGTCATCCTCCCAGACTGTTTTCATCGACATGGAGTCTTTGCCCACAGGGATGCAGATCCCTAATGCCGGACACAGTTCCATGCCCACGGCCTTCACCGTCTCATAGAGGTTCTCGTCTTCTCCGGGATGACCGGCCGCCGCCATCCAGTTCGCCGACAGGCGAATATCGGATAACTTGTTGATAGACGCCGCCGCCAGATTGGTAATGGCTTCGCCCACGGCCATACGGCCTGACGCAGGCGCATCAATGGTTGCCACAGGCGTACGCTCGCCCACCGCCATGGCTTCGCCGCAATAACGATCAAAAGATGAGGCGGTAACCGCCACGTCACTGACGGGAACTTGCCAGGGGCCGACCATTTGGTCTCTGGCAACCAGACCGGTAATGGTGCGGTCGCCGATGGTGATCAGAAAGCTTTTACTGCCGACTGAAGGCAATCTCAGAACCCGCTTAACGGCTTCGTCAAGATTGACCCGCGACGACTCGAAAATCGGCTTGACGAATGAGGTGCGCTGAACACTGCGGTGCATTCTTGGCGGTTTGCCGAACAATACATCCATCGACAAATCCACGGGACGATCATCAAAATAGGCATCCGATAAAACCAGATCATGCGCCTCAGTGGCTTCGCCGACCACCGCATAAGGACAGCGCTCGCGCCGACATATCTCATCAAACCGCTCAAGGTGGCCTGGTGTGACCGCAAGAACATAACGCTCCTGGGACTCGTTGCACCAGATTTCCACTGGTGACATGCCCGGTTCGTCGTTGGGGATATCGCGCAATTCGAATTTGCCGCCACGGCCACCATCTTTGACCAGCTCGGGCATGGCATTGGAAAGGCCGCCTGCGCCGACGTCATGGATAAAACAGATGGGCGTTTCCTCGCCCATCTGCCAACATCGGTCGATCACTTCCTGGCAGCGGCGCTCCATTTCCGGGTTATCCCGCTGTACCGAGGCGAAGTCCAGATTCTCCTGGCTCGCACCACTGTCCATCGATGAAGCCGCGCCCCCACCCAAGCCGATCAGCATGGCGGGGCCGCCCAGGACAATCAGCTTCGCGCCTTCCGGGATACTGCCTTTGTCCACATGGCCAGGACGAATATTGCCCAGGCCGCCGGCAATCATGATGGGCTTGTGATAACCGCGCACTTCGTCACCGGCGGCACCCGGTACCTTTTGCTCGAAGGTACGGAAATAGCCGGCAAGGTTGGGGCGCCCGAACTCATTGTTGAAGGCGGCCGCGCCAACCGGACCATCGATCATGATATCCAGGGGCGAGGCGATACGGTCAGGTTTGCCGTAATCCTTTTCCCAAGGCTGCCGGTCACCCGGCAGATTGAGATCGGAAACACTGAACCCATTAAGTCCCGCCTTGGGTTTGGAGCCGCGGCCGGTGGCTCCTTCATCGCGAATCTCACCGCCCGAGCCGGTGGCTGCGCCAGCAAAAGGCGAAATGGCGGTGGGGTGGTTGTGGGTCTCCACCTTCATCAGAATGTGGATGTCTTCGTGATGATAGCCGTAAACACCGGTGTCAGAATCGGGAAAAAAGCGCCCGGCACGATTGCCGGCAATGACCGAAGCATTATCCTTGTAGGCGGACAGAACGCCCTCGCCGCTCATTTCGAAAGTGTTCTTGATCATCGCAAAAAGCGACTTTGGTTGGCTCTCGCCGTCAATATCCCAGGAAGCGTTGAATATTTTGTGACGACAATGCTCCGAGTTCGCCTGCGCGAACATCATCAGTTCTACGTCCGTTGGATCCCGTTTCAGCCGGGTAAATGCCTGCGCGAGATACTCGATCTCATCGTCCGCCAGAGCCAGCCCGAGGCGCTTGTTGGCTTCTTTAAGAGCGGCTTCGCCGCCCTCAAGAACCGCTATTCGATTCAGAGGCCGGGGTTCATTCCGGCTGAACAGAAGCTCAGCGCCACCCATCTCATGGAAAACCGTCTCTGTCATGCGGTCGGAAAGCATAGCCGCGACCCGCTCCCGCTGTTCCAGGCTTAGCTTCTTGTGGGATTGCACATAATAGGCAATGCCGCGCTCGATTCGGTTTATTTTTCGCAAACCACAATTGAGTGCAATGTCGGTGGCTTTGGTGGACCAGGGTGAAAGTGTGCCCGGGCGCGGAACCACAAGAAAAAGAACGCCTTCAGGCTGCTCGGCCGGCACAGAAGGGCCATAGCTGAGCAGCCGGGCCAGAATGGCTTCCTCGGGCTCACTCAGAGGGGCATCAAGATCAACAAAGTGCATGTATTCGGCGTAAACGTGGCCCACACCTTGTACTGCGGCCTGAACCCGTTCCAGTAATTTCTCGGTGCGAAATGGCGAAAGCGCGGGAGCGCCCCGAAGTTCCAGCATGGTACAAAACCTGTATCGCGGGTATCTGGGATTGAGTGAGCCCAGTGTCCTGTCAGGTTAATCCCTGAACCCGACAGGACACTGCTATTCGGTATGCGAATCGCCCGTTAAGACGGCAATTGCCCGATGCTCGCTGTCTGAAAGGCCGACATAATACTGCAAAGCAGGCTGAGGATACAGACAAGTTCAAGAGCCGATTTTTACAATCCGGAGATCCGGGAAGGCGGTAGCCAGAGGTAGGGCCGCCAGGCAAACTGCTGTACACTCTGTAATCAGTTTGCAAGATTTTGCTGACTCACAACCCCATTCATTTGACCGGCAACCCTTCCCGCGTGATCATCAAACAGGGGCATGGACGCAATGACCGCCCTCTCATGGGCGCCAGACGGGCCACTAGCGGCGTTAAAGCCAACCCCGAGACCCAAGGGAGACTAAGGATTTGGTGAAATCACTCTGGATCAAAGGCGTTGCTGGCATTCGGTCATTGGCCGTGATTGGTTTGATCGGCATGACGACCGCCTGCTCTCCGCCCAGTACTCTGGACAAAATCCGGTCAGAGGGCGTACTCCATGTAATTACCCGGAACGCGCCCTCGGTCTATTACCAGGATCGCGGCGGCCCTACTGGCTTTGAGTATGAGCTAGCAAAACGATTCGCTGACGATCTTGAAGTCGAGCTCAGGGTGCGGGTAGCCGAAGGCAATACCGAAATTCTGTCAGTGCTGGAACGTAACTACGCTCATATCGGCCTGGCGGGCCTGACCGCGGGGGACCGACGCAAAGACAACTTCCATACCCTGCCCAATCGCCTGACCACCGAGTCTGTCGTGATCTATAATCGCGACTCCACCAGCGTTAAACAATCATTGGATCTGGAAGGCCGGGTCCTTCACACACTGGCTAACAGCAACCACCCGGATCATCTCGAAGAGCTCTCACGAACTCTGACCAACATTGACTGGCACGCCCATGACGATCTCGATACAGCCGGATTGCTGGAACGCGTGGAATCCGGCGAATTTCCACTGGCCGTCGTCGATGCTAACGAACTGGCGTTGAATCAGGTGTTTTTCCCTAACGTGAAACGAGGGTTCAGCCTTAATGAGCCTGAGGAACTGGTATGGCTGTTTCCACAGCAACAGGATCAAAGCCTGGTCGAGGCCGCGGAAGCTTTTCTGCAGCGGGTGCAAGACAACGGAACGCTGCGCCAGATCCGCGAACGGTTCTACGGCCACCTCGACCGGCTTAACTACGTCGGAGCCCAGACATTCGTCAAACAGGTAAACGAACGCCTGCCCACCTATGAACCCTTATTCAGGGAATATGGTGCCCAGGAAGGGCTCGACTGGAAATTACTGGCGGCTGTGGCCTATCAGGAATCCCACTTGCGTCCAGACGCCACCTCGCCCACCGGCGTGCGGGGTCTGATGATGCTCACGCAAAACACGGCAAAGCAGGTTGGCATCAGCAATCGCCTGAATCCAGAGCAAAGCATTCAGGGAGGCGCACGATATATCACTCGTGTGCACGGCAAAATTCCAGGGCGCATTCCTGAACCGGACCGCACCTGGTTCGCGCTGGCTTCCTATAATGTTGGGTTCGGACACCTGGAAGATGCCCGCATTTTAACTCAAGCCGGTGGTAAAAACCCCGACCGATGGATGGATGTAAAAGAGTTTTTACCGCGTCTCGCGCAAAAAAAATGGTACACCAAAACCAGATTCGGCTATGCACGAGGCCATGAACCGGTGGTGTATGTGCAAAACATCAGGCGTTACTACGACATGCTGACTTGGATGCAGAATACCGACAAACCAGGGCAACAAATTACCGAACCCGGCGCAGCGGAAAATGACGGCATTCCCGAAACGGCAGGGAACGACGACCCAAACCTGCCGCGAGCTCTCGACATGACGCCCCCCACCCTCTGACAGTTCAAGGCCCCTGACCCAGGCGATCCCTCAGGGATTCCGGCAGTTCATCGGGTCTGCTGACCTCAAGGGCCCGCTCCGCCTGCTCGCCACTGAAGCCGCGTTGAGCCAGAAAGCGCGCTTGCCTGGCCTTTTCCGGCCAGTTGTCCCGGAGGGCGGTGAGGCCGAATTTCTTTACTCGCGCAGTGATGGCCAGAAACGTCCAGTCATTGTCGGTCATTTCGGCCAACTCGGCAGGCCAAAATACCACGCCGCGGCGCTGCAATTCATTGCGGATCCGAACGGGTCCATAGCCCGCCTCCCGGCGCTGCCGGCCGTAAACCTCGGCAAAACGCTCGTCACTCAGCCAGCCTTCGTTTTCGTAATCGTCCAACACAGTATCGATAATGTCGTTGGGCAGCTGTCGCTGCCGCAGTTTCCGGGCCAGCTCAAACCGGCTATGTTCACGGCGCGCCAGCAGCCTCAGCGCTGCCGCACGGGCCTGATGATCAGGATCGTCTGTAAAAGTGTGTTTTGGCCTCATGCCTCTTCCCGCGCTTGCCGACAAAACGCTAGACTAACGTCGCTGGCGCAACGGTCCAACATCGGTTGAATCAAGGAACTGCTCAAGCCAGTTTAACCATCTGCCCGGCATCCCGCCAAAAAAGGGAGCCGTTGACTCTCGTGGCCGGCTTTGCCTTGGCGCAAGCCGGTCGCTGTGACCTGACCAAGTAACCAAGGGTAAACCCAATGGCCGCATTCATTCAGAAATTTTTCAAGGGCCGCAAGGCTAGCAAGCCCGCAAAAGCCGCGGAACCGAAGCCATCGACGGAAAACGTTGCCCCGGTGCGGGACCTGGTCCAGGAACAGCAACAGATTCTGGCGACTGGACCGACCAGCCAACAACTGGAGAACCTGGCGCTGGAAGGCAAAGCCTCTGATATCCGGTTGGGTGCGGCTGAACTGCTCACCGACCGTGATGCCCTCCAGCGGCTCCAGAAGGCCGCACGAGGCCGCGACAAGGGTGTTTACCAAATTGTCAGGCAGAAGCTGCAAACCATTCGAGGTCAAGAAGCCGAGCAGGACCGGAAGAAGGCACTGGCACAGACAGTTCTCCGTCAAATCGAAGAACACGCGAAATCAGACAATACCCAGATGTATGAGGCGCGCTTCGACAACCTGCTCAAGCACTGGAAAGACGTTGAAGCCTTCGCTTCCAGCACTGAGTCGACAGCCTTTCGCCATGCCGCCGATCATTGCCGGGAGCGAATTGACGGCATGAGATATGAGCAGGCACAGGAAAGGATCCATCAGCTGAAAGCCGATGAGCGCCACCACACTCTTCTGCTGATGGAATCCACACTGGCAGAACTTAAGGCTCAGCCGGCAGAGCAGCTGGCATCCTTGTCTGCGCTGGACGCCCTGCAAAAAACCCAGGAGAACCGGTGGCTGGAGGCCACCCGGAGCACCCAGGTCGAAAAAGCCGAACAACAAACCTATGAAACCCTGATGCAGGCCATAAGGGCCTACCTTGCAGCGGTCCAACGCTTTAGTAATCATGCCCCGGAGGTGGATCAGATCCTTGCCGAGGCCAATGAGAGCACACCTGCAGACAACACTTGGCGCGACAGGGTCAGAGAACTTGTGCAGTACATTGACTGGCCTGATGACTTCACTGCGCCACTGCCTCTGGTTCAGTTAAACGATGCCCTGGGGGCAGCGGTTCAGGCTGCGGCGCCGGCTCCTACAAATACCCGGCAGGAAGAGCAGGTTGTCAAACTGAAAAAGACGCTTAACCAACTGGAACAGGCACTTGAGGCTCGTCAGCTAAAAGAGTCGCGGCAACTGTCAAAACAGGCCCAGCAACAACATCGTGCCCTGGAGAGTCGCAACGGCAGGCCATTTCAAGCTCGCATGCAACTGTTTAATGGCCAACTGAGGGAACTTCAGGACTGGCAGGGCTTTGCCACCTTACCGAAACAAATAGCCCTCTGCGAGCAAATGGAATATCTGGCTGAACAGCCCCTTGATCCAGAGATAAAAGCAACCAAGATCAAGGAACTGCAAAATGAATGGCGCAGCTTGGGTGGCTCGTCCGACCGCGATCTTTGGCAAAGATTCAAACAGGCATCCGACCGCGCCTATGAGCCATGCAAGGATTATTTTTCGGCCAAATCCGGCCTGAAGCAGGTCAATCTGGACAAGCGCAACACCCTCTGCGACGAACTGGAGCACCTGCTTCGAGACACGGACTGGTCCGTCGCCGACTGGAAGGCTATCGAGCACATTCACCGGGTGGCGAGAGAAGAATGGAAAGCCGCCTGGCCAGTGGAATTTCGTGACAATCGCCTCGTTCAGAAGCGGTTTGACGATCTACTCAGGCAAATTGAGGCCCCGCTTAATGCCGAGCGAGACAAAAACGAAGCCATCAAGCAGTCCATCGTCGAACGTGCCCAGGGATTGGTGGAACACGAGCCACTCGGCGAGGCCATGGGCCAGGCCAAAGCCCTGCAATCGGAATGGCAGTCTGTTGGAATAACTCGTCACCGGCACGACCGCAAACTCTGGCAAGCCTTTCGTGCCGCTTGCGACAGCGTCTTCGCACGCCGGGATGCGGCGAAAGAGGAACAGCACTCACAGCTCCGCGAAACCAATGAAAAAATCGAAACCCTTCTAACGCGAACCGGCACCATTGACGCTCGGGATACAGAATCGGAAATCACAGCAGCTCTGGCAGAGCTCGGAAAAGCAAAGGCCGAGCCCAGCTCAGCCGCACTATCGGAACGGCTGCGGACGGAAATGGCCCGCTTGACCCAGTTACACCAGGAGCTTGCCATGCGGAAACAGTCCGAGATTTGGCAAGAGCGCGTCCGACAGCGCCTCAACGATCAACTGCAATCAGAGGCCTGTCCTCAGGCCTGGCAGGAACTTGCCCGCAATTATGCGGCCATTTCCGCCCGGGACCTCGTGATTCGGGCGGAAATCCTGACCACGCGCCAGTCGCCGGAGGCGGAGCAGCCCAGACGAATGGAAATTCAGGTTCAGCGCCTGGCGGAAGGCATGAGCGGCACCGGCAGCTCGGGCAACCTGATTCAACAGATGGAAACCCTGGTGGCGGCCTGGTGTCTCGCCACAGCTCCGGCCGAAATGACCGAAAGCCTGGTTGCACGCATGAACGATGCAATTGTGGATGCGACCCTTTAAAGGCGTGAGGAGTATTGAAAAACCGCCACCAGCGGGTTTTACTCCCGCTGGTGCGAAACCACGAAAACTCGGGCTTCTGCGACCGCTTTTGCCACTTTCTGATCCATCTCCTGCAATTCCTGGTCCGGCAGATAAAACATCATGTCAATCTTGTGACGGTAATACCGTGAGGGCAGCCGATTGAGCGCAACGCACATAATATCTGACAGAAGATCCTCGCTGTCTTCGGGCTGACGGGACTTTTCAACCGCGTCAGCAACGAGGTGCTCGTAAAAATTGTTAATGGTATCCAATAACGACATCGTGTTGCCTCGTGATGTTTCCTGTTGACACCTACAACATAGAAGGCCAATCGTTGCTTGTCATGGCAGCCGGTCATTATTGACCCAATCTTGAAGGATGAAACATGACCACTGAGGCTTATATTTTCGACGCTGTTCGCACCCCGCGCGGACGTGGAAAAAAAGACGGGGCGCTTTACAGCGTTAAGCCCGTCTCCTTGCTCGCGCTTGTTCTGAAAGCCCTGCAAGAGAGAAATTCACTAAATACCGCCGAAATCGACGATATCGTCATGGGCTGCGTTACCCAGACCGGCGACCAGGGCGCAGACATAGCCAAGACCGCCGCCCTGGCAGCGGATTGGGATCAGGCCGTAGCGGGGGTCAGTCTTAATCGGTTTTGCGCTTCCGGTCTGGAAGCGGTCAACCTGGCTGCCATGAAAATCCGGTCTGGCTGGGAAGACATGGCTGTTGCCGGCGGAGTGGAGTCCATGTCGCGGGTACCCATGGGGTCGGATGGCGGGGCCTGGGCCACCGATCCGGCCACCAACCTGCACACCGGTTACATGCCGCAGGGCATTGGCGCCGACCTGATTGCGACTCTGGAAGGCTTCAGCCGTCAGGACGTGGACGCTTTTGCTGTCCGGAGTCAGGAGAAGGCCGTTCAGGCCTGGGCCGACAATCGTTTTGAAGGGTCCATCATTCCGGTTACCGACCAGAACGGCGTGATGATACTCGCCCGCGACGAGCACATTCGCAGCGGTACCACCCTGAAATCCCTGGCCCAGCTCAGGCCGGCGTTCCAGTCTCTGGGCGACATGGGCTTTGATGCGGTGGCCCGGGAAAAATACCATCAGGTTGAGCGCATTAACCACGTTCATCATGCCGGCAATTCCTCCGGCATCGTCGACGGCGCCACGGCCCTGCTGATCGGCAGCGAAGCCAAAGGCAAAGTTATGGGCCTTACGCCCAGGGCCCGCGTCGTCGCCACTGCCATTACTGGCACGGACCCAACCATCATGTTGACCGGCCCCGCGCCGGCCAGTCGCAAGGCACTCGCAAAAGCCGGGTTAACAGCCGACCAGATTGATCTGTTCGAAGTGAACGAAGCCTTCGCTGCGGTGGTTATGCGGTTCCAACGGGAGCTCTCGGTGCCTGACGATAAAATCAATGTGAATGGGGGCGCTATTGCCATGGGGCACCCACTGGGCGCCACTGGCGCCATGATACTGGGCACCTTGCTTGACGAACTGGAGCGCCGACAGCTTCGCTACGGCCTGGCCACGCTGTGCGTCGGTGGCGGCATGGGCATAGCCACCATTATTGAGCGCTGCTAACCAGAGCCTCTTTCAAAATAAAAGGAATCCCCATGAGCGCTATCAATTATCACATTGGCTCAGACCGCATCCTGACTCTGACCATCGACATGCCCGGTCACGCCGCCAACACCATGAACGCCGCTTTCCGCGAAGCCTTGTCCGAGACCGCCGCCCGGGTAAAAGCGGATCAGGATTCGATTGCCGGCATCATCATTGCCTCTGGCAAAAAATCCTTCTTTGCCGGCGGTGACCTGGAGGAACTCTACGGCGTTACCCCTGAGGATGCCGAAGCCTTTGAAGCCATGGTCAATCGCCTGAAAGCCGATCTGCGCCTGATCGAAACCTGCGGCAAACCGGTGGTAGCCGCCATAAACGGCACCGCTCTGGGCGGTGGCATGGAACTCTGCCTGGCCACCCACCACCGCATTGTTCTGAACGATGACAGCATTCAACTTGGCTTTCCGGAAGTCACTCTGGGTCTGCTGCCGGGCGGGGGCGGCACTCAAAGGCTGCCGCGAATGATCGGCCTGGAAGCTGCCTTTCCTTTTCTACTGGAAGGCAAAAAGGTTAATCCGGGGGCGGCCATGGACGCTGGCCTTGTCAGTGAACTGGCCCACTCCAATGGCGACATGATGGCCCGGGCGCGGGCCTTTATTGCCGCCCACCCGACCTGCGGGCAACCCTGGGATCAAAAAGGCTTCAGGTTCCCCGGTGGCTCGCCGCAGCACCCGGCCATGGCCCAGAAACTGGCCATCGCACCGGCAATGTTGAAACAGAAAACCAAAGGCTGCTACCCGGCTCCCGAGCGTATTCTTGCGGCCGCGGTTGAGGGCGCCCAGGTGGACTACGACACCGGCGAGCGGATTGAGACCCGTTACTTCACCGAACTGGTCACCAGCCGGGTCGCCAAAAACATGATTGGTGCTCTGTGGTTCCAGCTCAACGCCATCAATGCCGGCGAAAGTCGACCCAGCGGTTTTGACAAACAGCGCTTCGAAAAAATCGGCATTCTCGGCGCCGGCATGATGGGCGCCGGTATAGCCTACGCATCAGCCAATCGTGGCCTGAACGTTATTCTTAAGGACGTGTCCCGGGACACCGCTGAAAAAGGCAAAGCCTATTCAGCCAGGCTGCTCAACAAAAAGGTAAGCCGCGGACAAATCACGGAAGACACAAGGAACAGCCTGCTTGGTCAAATCCAGGCGACGGACAAGCCGGCGGACCTTGCGGGTTGCGATATGATAATCGAGGCGGTCTTCGAAGACAGCCAGCTCAAAGCCGGTGTGACTGCGGAATCGGAACCACAACTGGTAAACAACGGCATTTTTGCAACCAACACGTCAACGATTCCCATAACCCAGCTCGCAGCAGCTTCTGCCCGGCCGGAAAACTTTATCGGCCTGCATTTTTTCTCGCCCGTGGACAAAATGCAGCTGGTGGAAATTATTGTCGGGGAAAAGACCTCGACTGAAACCCTGGCCAGGGCCTTCGATTATGTCCAGCAGATCGGCAAGATTCCCATTGTCGTCAACGACAGCCGCGGCTTTTTCACATCCCGCGTATTCGGCACCTTCGTCAACGAGGGTATTGCCATGCTGGCGGAAGGCATTCACCCCGCAAGCGTCGAAAATGCCGGCCTGCTGAGCGGCATGCCGGTCGGTCCACTGGCCATCTGCGACGAGGTTAGCCTGACCTTGACCCAGCACATTCGGAAGCAAAGCCGGCGAGACCTGGAAGCCGCGGGCGAAACCTGGCAACCGCACCCTGCCCATGCCGTAATAGACAAGCTGGTGGATGAGCATGGCCGCAAAGGCAAGGCGGCCGGCGGCGGTTTTTACGAATACCCTGCGGACCAGACCGGGGCCGGCAGAAAGTACCTCTGGCCTGAACTGGAAAAGCTGTACGTCGACCCGGAAACCGCCGCCAGCGCAAACCTGCAGGACTTGAAAGACCGCATTCTGTTCATACAGGCCATCGAAACGGTGCGCTGCCTTGAGGAAAACGTTTTAAGATCCGTAGCGGACGCCAATATCGGCAGCATATTCGGCATCGGCTTTCCAGCCTGGACCGGGGGCGCAATCCAATACATCAACCAATATGGCCTGCAAACCTTCATCGACCGCGCCCGGGCACTCGCGAGTCGCTACGGCGAGCGCTTTAAGCCGCCAGCACTGCTTTTACAACACCTGGAAAACAATACCCTGTTTTCATGAATGCCAGTCCAGGGGGGATTTTCCTGCGGGCGGGGCGGGCCGGTCCTGGGAAACTTCATGGATATATTGTCACCCTGGTGTGCCCCTCGCCTATAGCAACGCGGTAGGGGCTTGCCTACAATGAGTTAATTGTCTGTAAACCGTTAGCTGGCAAAGTTGTGCGGGCACAAGCAAGACAGCCCAACGTCCTTGGCAGCGGGAGAGCCTGAATTTCCTGGCCCCGGGGTTTCTGCCGCGCAGACTCCCGGGGTTAACGATCACATACTCGATACCGGATAGGCCTACTATGACAAACACCGGCAAATTTTTTCCCCAGTCTGCAGGCTCGCCGCTCGCCGACAAACTACGTCTTGGCGCAAAAGCCCTGGCTATCACCCTGCTGCTGATGCCGGTCGGCCTCCAGGCTGCAGCCGAAGATAAAGCTTCGTTTGAACCCGTGTCGCCCACGGTAGAGCAGGCCCGGGCTAATATCCTCATTGCCCGCCAGCTACAGTTCACCCATTTTCGGGAACAAAAGATCAACGGAGAATTGTCCGGTGATGTTTTCGATGCTTATCTGGAATACCTCGACGGCCAAAAAATCTACCTGAGCGCCAAGGATGTCGAGCAATTTCAGACCTTACGCGCTGACTTGGGCGCGGCCCTCAAAACCGGCCGCCTGGAGCCCGGGTTTGATATTTATAACACGGTGCAGAAACGCATCATTGAGCGCCTCGACTTTGCCATCGATCTTCTAAACAAGGGTGTTGAAGATCTGGACTTTGACGCTGACGAGACCCTCTCACTGGACCGCTCCAAAGGCGACTGGGAGCCCGACCGTGCCGCACTCGACAAACTCTGGGTCAAACGCATAAAAAATGCCGTGTTGGCTCAGCGCTTAAACGATAAAAATAACGACGACATCCAGGATTCTCTTATCCGCCGTTATGAGGGTCAGCGCAAGCGAACCGCTCAAATGCGAAGCGAAGATGCCTTCCAGGCTTACATGAATGCCTTCACTGGCATTTGGGACCCGCACACATCCTATTTTTCGCCGCGCACGTCCGAAAACTTCAACATCAATATGAGCCTCTCCCTCGAAGGGATTGGCGCTGTGCTGCAATCAGACAATGAATACACCAAAGTGGTACGCCTGGTTCCCGGCGGCCCGGCGTCGCAACAGGGCCAGCTCAAACCCGCTGACAGGATCGTTTCGGTAAAACAGGATGACGAAGAAAAACCGGTTAACGTTATTGGCTGGCGCCTGGATGAAGTGGTGGATCTCATACGGGGACCACGGGAGTCCAAGGTAACCCTCGAAGTCATCCCCGCAAGCGCCAGCGATGAAACCATGACCCGGACCATTGCCATTGAACGCGATAAGGTAAAGCTGGAAGAACAGAGCGCCAGCAGCGATGTCATTGATCTGAAACGTGGCAAAGATGATTACAGTGTCGGCGTCATCAAGATTCCGACCTTCTACGCGGATTTCAAAGCCATGCAGGAGGGTGACCCAAATTACCGAAGCACCACCCGGGACGTTCGCAGTCTGCTGGAAGAATTCAAAACCGACGGCGTGGATGGCCTGGTCATTGATCTTCGCGACAACGGTGGCGGCGCCCTCCACGAGGCTAACGAGATGGTAGGGCTCTTCATCGACGAGGGCCCTACTGTCCAGATTCGCAATTCGGACAACGAGGTCCAGGTACTGGCCGATCAGGATCCTCTGGTTGCCTATGACGGTCCGCTCGTGGTTCTGGTCAACCGAATGAGCGCTTCCGCCTCGGAGATTTTTGCCGGCGCCATCCAGGATTATGGCCGTGGTCTAATCGTGGGCTCGCAAACATTTGGCAAGGGCACGGTGCAGGCCGTCCGCCCGCTGAATCACGGCCAGCTGAAAATCACCCAGTCAAAATTCTACCGGGTGTCGGGCGGCTCGACCCAGCACAAGGGTGTATTGCCCGACATTGAGATTCCTGCGCGAGTCGACAAGACACGGATCGGCGAAGATGCGCTGGACCACGCTCTGCCCTGGGACCGGATCGAAGCCGTGCCCCATAACCGTTATTTCGATTTCAGCGCTCTGATCGACCAGCTTCGTGACAACCATGCCACGCGATTCGCTGACAACTCCGAGTTCCAGCTTTTGCAGCGGGAAATCGATTTGCTTAAGGAGCAGCGTGAGGTCACCTCGGTCAGCCTGAACGAGGACAAACGTCGGCTATACCAGGACAACATGGAAGACAGACAACTGGCCATCGCCAACGCCCGCCGGGAGCTTCGTGGCAATGAGCCATTTGAATCCCTGCAGGAATGGCAGGACTGGCGTGACATCGACACTGCGGCCCCGGATGATCGTGAAGATCGCCTCGACTTCGTCGTGCGCGAAGGCGGTCATATCATGGCGGACATGCTGAACCTGGACAGGGAAATGGCGTCCATTCTTCCTGATGGGAACGTTGCTGCCCAGGCCCAGTGACGGCCTGGCCTCAATTCCGCAGTGTCGCTTGAAACGGATAACGGGCCGCTAGAGGGAGCAGGCATGGCACAAAAAAAGGACAGTAAACAGCAGGCAGTGGAAAGCATGCTGTTAGACATCATGCATGCGGCCACCTCCATGAGCCAGGTTGAGGGCCGGGTTGGCCGGGCTCTGAGCAAATCCCAGGGGCACCTGAAACTCCTGATCGGCGCAGGCCATTCACTGCGGGACATACGCCAGGTTGCCGGCCTTACCCTGGCGGAAATGAGCGAAGCGCTCAATGTAAAAGATAAAAGCCTGCTGCAGGCGGTAGAAGACGGCACCTCCACGCTGTCCTTCGAGCTGATTTTGAGATTGGCGGCGCTGGTGGCGCGCAATGACCCGGTGCCGTTCATTCTCAAGTATATTCGCGCCTACAATCCTGAAGCCTGGCAGATGCTGGACGACTGGGGCGTAGGCAAGATACCTCTGCAATTTGAGCGCGAACGGGAATTCGTCAATATTTTTCGCAGCCATGATGACGCCCGTGAGCTCTCAGACGCAGGTTTTGAAAAGGTACTCTCCTTTACCCGCCAGAGCTTCGAAATGGCGCTGCATTTTGTTGCTGAACAGGAACTGGCGGAGCCTGAATCGGCTGAAGGATCGATGCACTCAGGCCACTCGAATTCCCCGCCTGAATCGAAAAAAAAGAGTAACTGACACCTGCGAGGACATAAAAGGGCCTCTGACTAGTCCTCAAAAAGCGTTTTCATGCCGGTAGCACATGGATTGCGCACAACTCCCCGCTCCGTCACGATCACATCGATAAGCGCCGCCGGGGTGATATCAAATACCGGGTTAAAGACCTCGACTCCCTCGGGCGCCAAGGCATGACCGCGAATTTCACGCACTTCGGTGCCGTCCCTTTCCTCAATCAGAATGCTCTGACCCGAGGACAGCGACATATCCAGGGTGCTGAAAGGCGCCACCACCATGAACCTGACTTTGTGATGGCGAGCCAGAATTGCCAGGCTGTAGGTGCCGATTTTGTTTGCCACATCGCCATTGGCTGTAATTCTGTCGGCGCCAACGATGACCCACTTGACATGACCCTGGGCCAGTATACAGGCGGCCGCTCCATCAGTGTTCAGGGTCACGGGAATATTATCCCGCATGAGTTCCCAGGCTGTCAGGCGGCTGCCCTGAAGCCAGGGCCGGGTTTCATCAGCGTAAACCTGGCGCAAACGTCCAGCCTCATGCAGACGCCGGATCACCCCCAGCGCAGTGCCATAACCGCCTGTGGCCAGGGCGCCGGTGTTGCAGTGGGTCAGCACGGAAAAGGGTGAATCCTCCTCCATCACTGCCAGCGCATGCTCCGCCATGGTCAGGTTAGCGTTAATGTCGTCCTCGTGAATGCGAATAGCGGCCTCCGCCAGGCGCAGGACCGCTGCTTCCGGAGTCCGGCATTCGAACAGCGCCTTCTGCATCAGGTTCAGTGCCCAGAACAGGTTGACTGCGGTCGGACGCGACTCAGCCAACTCCTTGATGGCAGCCTCTATGCTGAGGGCCCAGTGCTCTCCGGTCGCCTGCCGGGCAGCCAACGCGACGCCGTAGGCCGCACTGATCCCGATTGCCGGCGCGCCACGCACCACCATATCGCGGATGCAGGTGGCGACCCCGCTGGCACTGTCAAGAGTGAGCCAGACCTCTTCGTTCGGTAACAGGCGCTGATCCAGCAATTCAAGACGGTTGCCATGCCATTGCATGGCAACCGTCCCCAGCGAGCGGTGCTCCGGAAATTCCACATGAGGCTGTGTCATTACTAACTCCATAATACCGGTACCGTCATTATAACGATTTTGGTGACCGGGGTAGTTGCTATAAGGCCGGCTCGGTATACTTTCAACCCGTTTTAACCTGGCAGGAAAGATCAAAGGCATGACTGCAGACACCATTATCGCTGTTGATACCCGCATTAACGCCCGCTGGCTTATCCCGATTGAACCCTCCGGCGTGGTGCTCGATCACCAGGCGGTTCTGATTCAGGGCGACCGCATCGCGGCCGTGGTGACACAGGCGCAGGCCGACCAGGACTACCGGGCGCGGGAAACCCTGGACCTGAACCGGCATGTGGTCATGCCGGGCCTGATCAATATGCATGGCCATGCCGCCATGTCGCTGTTCCGTGGCCTGGCCGATGACCTGCCCCTGATGACCTGGCTGCACGAACACATCTGGCCTGCGGAAGGCAGGTTTGTCAGCGCCGAGTTTATCGCCGACGGCACCCGACTGGCCATGGCGGAAATGCTGCGCACCGGCACCACGACGTTTTCCGACATGTACTTCTTTCCCGAAGTCGTGGCTTCTGTGGCCCACGATGTGGGTATGCGGGCCCAGGTCTGCTTTCCCCTGATGGACATGCCCACCATGTGGGGCTCGGGGCCGGAGGAGTACCTGGCCAAGGGCCGGCAATTGATCGAGCAATGGCAGGGCGACCCCAGAATCATGCCGGCCATCGGTCCCCATGCGCCCTATACAGTGTCGGACGACCCATTGAAGAAGGCCATCAAACTGGCCGGGGATACCGGCGCCCGGATTCAACTGCACCTGCATGAGACGGCCTTCGAAGTCGAGGATGCCTTCGGCAAGACCGGCCAGCGACCACTGAGCCGGATGGCTGAGCTGGGCCTGCTGGGACCGGGCACCCAGTGCGTCCACATGACTCAGATTGACGACAGCGACCTGGAGCATCTGAAAGCGACCGGCGCACATGTGATTCATTGCCCGGAATCCAACCTCAAGCTGGCAAGCGGCCTGTGCCCGGTTGAACGCCTGCAGCGGGAAGGTATCAATGTCGCCATAGGCACTGACGGCGCCGCCAGCAACAACGATCTGGACCTGTTTGGCGAAATTGGTACCGCCGCCCTGATTGCCAAGGTCGTCGCCAGTGACGCCGCCGCCCTGTCTGCTCACAGTGCCCTGGAAATGGCCACCCTTCGAGGCGCGCGCGCGTTGGGCCGGGACCACGAACTGGGCTCGCTGGTAGAGGGCAAACTGGCCGACATCATTGCTATCGACCTGAGCGATCCCTTTATTCAGCCCATCTACGATCCCGCCTCACAGCTTGTTTACAGCAACCAGGGCCGGCAGGTCAGTCACAGCTGGATTGGCGGTGTGCCGCAAGTCCAGGACGGTAATCTGACCCGTATCGACGTGCCGGACCTGATGCTAAAGGTACAGCTTTGGGCCGATCGGATCAGAGCCAGTGATCCCGACCAGAGCTGAGTGTCGTATTATCTCTAAACTATTTCCAACCAGGCGGAACCGGATATGAGCAACCACAACGTAGATCACTCCGAGATTGCCAAATTCGAGGCCCTGGCAAGCCGGTGGTGGGACCCGACCAGCGAGTTCAAGCCGCTGCATGATATAAATCCCCTGCGGCTGAATTACATCGACGAGCGCGTTCCCCTGGCCGGCAAGACAGTGCTCGATGTGGGTTGCGGTGGCGGCCTGCTCTGCGAAGGCATGGCTCAGCGCGGCGCCCAGGTTACCGGCATCGACATGGGCGAAGCGCCGCTGTCGGTGGCCAAACTTCACGGTTTGGAAACCGGTATCAAAGTGGACTATCGCCAGACCACCATTGAAGCCCTGGCAGAAGACCCGGATCAGGCTGGCCGTTATGACGTAGTGACTTGCCTGGAGATGCTGGAACACGTGCCGGATCCGGCTTCGGTACTCAAGGCCTGTGCGGCCATGCTCAAGCCCGGCGGCATCATTTTTGTGTCCACCATCAACCGCAATCCCAAATCTTTCCTGTTTGCCATCGTGGGAGCGGAATACGTTCTGGGCTTGCTGCCCAAAGGCACACACCAGTGGCGCAAGTTCATCCGGCCCTCGGAAATGGCCGACCATCTCCGTCACGCCGGCCTGGTTGTCCGGGAACTGACCGGTATGACCTATAACCCCATCACCAAGATCTACAAGCTCGGCCGCGATGTGGACGTGAATTACATGATGTACGCCACCCTGGAAAACAAGACATGACAGCCGCAGACAACAGCCGCGCCAATCCGGACACGGCCGTCCTCTTCGACCTGGACGGCACTCTGTTGGACACGGCGCCGGATTTTGTCCGTTGCGTGAACCGGCTCAGGGCCAGCCTGGATATGAGCGCGCTGCCCGCGGAAACCCTGCGCCGATCCGTGTCCAACGGCGCCCGGGCGATGATCGAGATCGGTTTTGGCCTGGGACCCGAAGACGCCGACTACGCCGGCCGCCATGCCGCATTTCTCGATCTTTACGAAGCCGAGGTGGCATTCGAAACTTGCCTGTTTCCGGCCATGGATGCGCTGTTACAAGGGCTGGAAGCCCAGGGCGTGCCTTGGGGTATAGTCACCAACAAGCCGGCCCGCTTCACGGTACCCTTGCTGGCCGCCCTGAATCTGGACCAGCGCTGCCGGGTGGCCATCTGCCCGGACCATGTGGCCCAGCGCAAGCCCGACCCGGAAGCCCTGTTCCTGGCCTGCAGGGAAATCGGCGCCAGCCCGCAAGCCAGCATTTATGTCGGCGATCATCGGCGGGACATTGAGGCCGGCCGCAACGCCGGCATGATCACCGTGGCCGCCCGTTATGGCTATATTGAAGACCTGAGCGAGGTGCAAAGCTGGCAGGCGGATCATGTGATTGACTCGGCCCCCGAACTGGCGGCTTTGCTGGAGTCTCTGATGCACAAATAGCAATCAGACCTGAATCTGACCGCGCCAGACGTTACAATACCGCCATCGCTATTGTTCGCCGGAGACTGGATATGCACGACTACAAGGCCCCCGAAGGTTTGCTCAAGGACCGGATCATCATGGTGACCGGTGCCGGCAGCGGCATCGGCCGCACCGCCGCCAAAACCTATGCCGCCTATGGCGCCACCGTCATTCTGCTGGGCCGGACCATTTCCAAGCTTGAGTCGGTCTACGATGAAATCGAGAACGCCGGCCACCCCAAGCCCGCCATTGTGCCCATGAACCTGGAAGGCGCGGCGGTGAAGGATTACGAAGAGATGGCCATGACCATCGAAGACAACTTTGGGCGCCTGGACGGCCTTCTCCACAACGCCAGCCTGCTCGGTCAACGTACGCCAGTGGAACACAGCTCGCCCGAAACCTGGGCCAAGGTCATGCAGGTCAATGCCACCGCGCCCTATCTGCTGACCCGTGCCGTGATCCCGCTGCTGCGTCTGTCCAGCGATGCCTCGGTGATCTTCACCTCCTCCAGTGTGGGCCGCAAGGCTCGGGCTTATTGGGGCGCCTATGCAGTTTCCAAATTCGCGACCGAAGGTCTGAGCCAACTGCTGGCTGACGAGCTCGATGACGAACGGCACAATGTCCGGGTCAACAGCCTGAACCCCGGCGGCACCCGCACCAATATGCGGGCCCTGGCCTATCCCGGAGAAGCCCCCAGCGAAACGCCGAAGCCGGAGGACATCATGCCGATTTACCTTTACCTCATGGGCAAAGACAGTCAGGGCGTGAATGGCCAGCAACTGGATGCCCAGCCCAAATAATGGAACTCCAGTTTTACACCACGTCCCATTGCCAGCTTTGCGACCTGGCGGAGCATCTTTTGATCCACACGCCGCTGGCCGAACCCATGCCGGTGGACGCCATCGACATCGCCGAGTCCGAGGCCCTGGTCAATGCCTATGGCACCCGCATTCCGGTGCTCAGGCGCACCGACACGGGTGCGGAACTGGACTGGCCCTTTGATCAAAACCAGTTACTGGCCTTTCTGGAACCCTGAGCCAGAGCCGGCCGCTGAGTGACTCTCTAACTGAACATTGCGCGAGGAACACCCGACATGCTGATGGTTATATCCCCAGCCAAAACCCTGGACTACGAAAGCCCGCTCGCCACCAAGACCCATACCCAACCGGTCTTTCAGGAAGATTCCCGGGAACTGATCGACCAGTTGAAAGAACTGGAGCCACACCAGGTCAGCAACCTTATGGGCATCAGTGACAAACTGGGTCAACTCAATGCCGAACGTTTTCGGAACTGGCACACCCCCTTCAGCCCGGACAATGCCAGGCAGGCCATCCTGGCGTTCAAGGGCGATGTGTATACCGGCCTGGATGCAGAAAGCTTCAACGAGCAGGACTTCGAGTTTGCCCAGCATCACCTGCGCATCCTGTCCGGGCTTTATGGTCTGCTGCGGCCACTGGATCTGATGCAGCCCTACCGTCTGGAAATGGGCACCAAATTCGAGAACAAACGCGGCAAGGATCTTTACGCATTCTGGGGCGAGAAGCTGACCCGGGCGCTCAATGAAGAATTACGCCAGGGCCCCCACGATGAACCCGTGCTGGTCAACCTGGCCTCCAATGAATACTTCAGGAGCGTCAAGACGTCGACACTGGACGCCCGCATCGTTACTCCCCAATTCAAGGACTGGAAGAATGGCCAGTACAAGATGATCAGCTTTTACGCCAAGAAAGCACGCGGCATGATGTGCCGTTACGCTATACAGAACCGCATCACCCACGCCGACGACCTGAAAAAGTTTGATCTGGGCGGTTACGCTTTCAGTGCGGACCAGTCCAGTGGCGACCAGTGGGTCTTCCTGCGGGAGTCATCATGACCAATCTCCCCCTCATGGGATGCGCTGAATGAGCGAATCGGAATTTTCCCAGATTGCCATGATGGTGTTCCTTACGGCTCTGATAGCTCTGATGGGGTACATCGTCTGGGATCTGTCGAAAAAATCCCAGGCCGGACGCTTTGGCACGATCATTCTGTTTATCGTGCTGGGTGCCGGCGTATTGGGCTTTGTGATCAAAACCATTCTCGTGGAGATCATGGGCCTGTAACATCCCTCCCTGTTCCCGGCTGGCCGGGCCACCAGACACTCCAATAATTTAATGACTCGATAAGGATTGATTATCCATGTGGTTTCGCAATGCCCGTGTTTTTCGCTTTACCAAACCCTTTGAGATCAGCGCGGACCTGCTGGAAGAGAAGCTTCAGGAAGACTCCTTCAAACCCTGCGGCCCCCAGGAAACCTTTCGCCAGGGCTGGGTGGCGCCACTGGGCAAAAACGGCGAGCAACTCGTACACAGCGCTAACGGTTACCATTTGATCACTCTGCGCAAGGAAGAGAAGCTCCTACCCGGCTCCGTGGTCAAGGAACTCTTGGCGGACAAGGTTGAAGCCATCGAGGCGGAACAGGGCCGCAAAGTGCGCAAGAAAGAAAAAGACGAGATCAAGGAGCAGGTGCTGCTGGAAATGCTGCCCCAGGCCTTCTCCAAGAACCGGCGTTGCTACGCCTATCTGGCACCCCAGGACGGCGTCCTGGTGGTGGATGCGGGCTCCGCCAAACAGGCGGAAGACCTCGCGTCTTCATTGCGCAAGTCTCTGGGGTCGCTGCCGGTTCGGCCGCCAGCGGTGGAGCAGGCGCCGGCCTTTACCTTTACCGGCTGGCTCAATGAAACCATCGACCTGCCCTCGACGCTGGTTCTGGGCGACGAGTGCGAGCTCAAGGAAACCGGAGAAGATGGCGGCGTTGTGCGTTGCAAAGGCCTGGAACTGCAGGGCGATGAAATCCGCAACCACCTGAATGCCGGTATGCAGGTCACCAAACTCTCACTCACATGGGACGATAATCTTTCGTTCGTGCTGGATGAAGAACTGGGCATCCGCCGGTTGAAGTTCGGCGAAACCCTCCAGGACAAGCTCGACGATGTGGACGCCGACGACGCCGCCGCCCGTTTCGATGCCGCCTTCTCACTGATGACGCTGGAACTGGAAAAGCTGATACCCGGCCTTCTGGAAGCACTGGGCGGCGAAGACCGCAGCGCCATTGTGGACGAAGCTTAGTGAGGAGTGAGTCGGAGCCGCTCGCTCTGCCAGGCCTTATCCGGCTCGTTTAGCACGAGCCGGAGATCCATGACTTCCTCATCGGGGTTATAACGCACGTCAAAACCCAACCGCTCGGCCATCCTCAGCATGGGGCGGTTGCCCGGCATGACATTGCCCACCATCTCGATGATGCCGCGATCCCGGCAGTAATCGATCATTTTCTGCATCAGCCGCATGCCCAGGCCCTCGCCTTTCATCTTGTCATGCACCATGACCGCGAACTCGCAACGCAGGTTATCTGCGTCAGCCCATATTCTGACAGTGCCCAGAGTCTCCTCACCTTCGCCGTCCTCCCGGGGCGCGTTGGCAACGAACACCATCTCCCGGTCGTAATCAATCTGCACCATCTGCGCCACGTCTTCCCGGGTGAACTGTTTGCGATACTGGAAAAAACGATAGCGAATGGATTCCGGTGACTGGCGCTGGTGAAACACCCTGTGATTGGGTTCGTCTTCCGCTCGGACCGGTCGAATAATGACCCGTCGGCCGGATTTTGGCAGCACCAGCCACTCCTCAAGTTCCCGGGGATAAGGCTGAATGATCAGCTTGCCGGGTTGCTCGGACAGCTCAATGGCCACGTCAACCGCGACCGCCCCCTTCCTGTCGAACAGCAGCGGAAGAATCTCCAGGGCTTTGATCTGGGGAATATCAATGACAATCTGGGACAGGATGACCAGGGTTTCGCTGATCGCCCGTATGTCCTCTTCCGGCCGCAGGCTATGCTCCATCAGGAGCTGGTACATGTAGGTGCGGCGCAGCTGTTCCCGCGCCAGAACCAGATTGAGCGGCGGCAGGGCGATCTGGCGGTCCGTCATCACACTCACTTGCGCTCCCGCAGCGCCACAGACCACCAGGGGGCCAAAAATCGGGTCCCGGGTAATCCCCACACTGAAAGCGATGCCACCCACATGCTGATAGGATCGCTGAACGGCAAACCCCAGAAGGCCACTGCCCGGAAAATGCTCAAGGTACTCTTCGATCAGCGTGCGGCAGGCATCCAGAATGCCGGCCTCACTACTGAGTGCCTGCACTGTCGGCTTGAAGCGGCCACGGGCGGAGCCCTTCTCCCGGAATGGGTAACAGGCTTTTTCATGAAGCAGGGTCACATCTACCGGACGGCGCTCAACCGCAAAAGCTTGCACCACCTCATCCATATTATCGCAGTAAAACGTGTCCACGGCCCGAATACCGTAATCGGTAATAATCTCCCTGGCTTGCCGGTTCGACAGCAGTAAGCGGTTTTCCCGGAGGGCGCCCAAAACCAGTCCCTTGCTATGGCTGCGATCAGCCACCTGATCGGTAAAGGATTCCGGCGTTTCCATGAGCAGTCGCTGCACACGTTGATGGTTAATATGCTGCATGAAGGCCTTGACGGCCTTCTCCGGCGAGAAAAAAGAAGGCACACCGGCCCTGTAAAATGCTTCACGAGCATCCATCACAGTGCTTTGGCCCAGCCAACAGGTAAACACGTTCAAACGCGAGCCCTTTGCCGCCTTGCTGACCGCCTGGGCGATTTTTACGCTGTCACCAGTAAGCGTGGGGGCATACATCACCAGCACATTGGACACTCCGGAATCCCTGGCCAAAACCTTGACAGCGTCGGCATAGAGGTCGGGAGTGGCGTCATACCCAAGATCTATCGGATTTTTGCGAGACCAATAAACGGGCAACATCGCTGCCAGAGCCGTCAGGCTTTTGTCTTCCAGACCTGCCAGTTCACCGTCTTCCGAAAACAGCCGATCCACTGCCAGCACCCCGGGACCGACCCCATTGGCCATTATGGCCAGTGATTCGCGCGCCGGCGGACGCATGCGGCTAACCGTTTCCAGAGCGTCGAACATCTGACCGAGGCCATCAACCCGCAGCACACCGGCCCGCTCCAGCACCGCATCAAATATGGGATCGGTGTGGTTGATTCCGGCAGGCAACTCATAGGGAAACCACTCGGATTCGCGCACCCGGCCGCTTTTGACGGCAATTACCGGCTTGGTGCGCGACGCCACGCGAACCGCCGACATGAACCGCCGTGGATTCGGAATATTCTCTATATGCAACAGGATGGCACGGGTCTGAGTATCCTGGGCCAGATAGTCGATCAGGTCGTCATGATCGATGTCCATGCCATCACCCAGGGTAAGAAAATAGGAGAACCCCACACCCCGGGCCAGGCCCCAGTCCAGTAGCGAGCTGGCAATAGTGCCCGACTGTCCGATAAACGCCACCTTACCCGGGAGCGCGCCCAGGTGGGCGTAGGTGGCATTCATACGTCGGGCCGGCACCATCAGGCCGATAGTGTTGGGACCCAGTATGCGGATGCCGGTCTCGCGCGCCGCATCACGAACCGAATACATCAGCGGCTGTTCAGTCTTGCTGTGGGCACGGGACATGCCCCCGGTCATCACAATGGCGGTTCGTACGCCGGACTGGCCCAGGGTGCGAATAAGTTTCGGGACCGTCTCCGCCGGGGTGCAGACAATGGCCAGATCCGGCGTAAAATCGATCTCTGACAGGTCGCCGACACAGTCAACCCCGTTGACACTCTCATAATTATTGGGATTAACAACCACAAGCTGGCCGGTGTATTCCCCGGCCAGCAAGTTCCTCAGCACCATGCCACCCAGATTGCTGACCCGCTCCGACGCGCCGATGACCACGATGGATTTGGGGTTGAACAGACTTTCGAGGTAACGGGTCCCCACGGCGGGTCTCCTTGTCTTTGGGGGGCAAAGAAATTAAAAACGTTTCCACACCAACGCCTTTGCCAGAGGCTTTCACATTAGCTTATCTCAGGTATTATGGGGTTGATGCATAACCACCCTATCACTAGATACTCGAAATAAGACGATCGGATTTCGTTTAAATCAAAGAAATCCGGCAGAGTTCTTTCATCCTTGATAGGATTAAAGCTACTGAGTTTTTACGTCCATGGGAACAGGATCACGCCGGTTATGACCACCGCTTTTTTCTCCCACGATGATTTCCAGAAACATATTATGGGGCCCGGACATCCGGAATCACCGGAGCGGCTGGCGGCCATTCTCAGCTACATCGCAGACACGGAGCTGAATGACACACTTGACTGGGTGAAACCTGACGAAATTACACGTGATCAGCTCACCACCGTGCACCCAGAGATGTACCTGCAGCAACTTGAGCAACTGGAACCGAGAGAGGGCGAGGTTTACACCGACCCGGACACCGTGATGACACCCTACACGCTACGCGCCGCCCGCCTTGCTGCGGGAGCCAACGTGCAGGCGGTGGATATGGTACTGAGCAGTCAGGTGACCAACGCGTTCATCTGCGCCCGCCCGCCGGGTCACCATGCCGAGCGAGCCACCTCCATGGGCTTCTGTTTTTACAACAATATCGCGCTGGCCGCCATGCGGGCACTCACCTTTCACCGCCTTAAACGGATTGCGATTGTCGATTTCGACGTGCACCAGGGCAACGGCACCGTGGACATTGTGCAGGGCGACGAGCGCATTCTGATGTGCTCCAGCTTTCAGCATCCTTTTTATCCGCACTCCCACATCCATCGCCAGGCGGACAACATAGTCAATATTCCTATCAAGGCCGGTACATCATCGACGGATTACCGTAAACAGGTCGAGGATGGCTGGCTGCACGCCCTGCAGGACTTCCGGCCGCAACTGGTTCTGGTCTCCGCAGGGTTTGACGGTCACAGGCTCGACCCTCTGGCGCAGCTGAACCTGGAAACGGCAGACTACCGCTGGCTCACTGAAATGCTAATCAGTGTGGCGCACGATCATGCCAACGACCGGCTGGTTTCCACGCTGGAAGGGGGGTATCACCTGAAGGCGTTGGCGGAAAGCGTCGGCACTCATCTTGAGGCCCTGACGGCGGTGTGAGACAAAGCTCACCGGGTTACTAGCCTTTATCCTGGATGTAGTCGCCATTGGCACGCTGGAATTCAGGACGCTCACCCTGACGCTCCAGACGTATGGTGGTGCGGCGGTTCTGAGAAGGCACGTTGGACACGGGGAACTGATCACCGTGGGCTCGAGTAATGATCATATCCTCTGAAATACCCTTATCGATCAGGTACCCCGTCACCAGATTGGCGCGTTTTTCCGACAAAGCGCGATTATCAATACGACTGCCAGCCCGATCGGTATGGCCGTCGACGAATACCCGATCCACCATTGAATCCGCCCGAACGTAAGCGATTATATTGTCCAGCAATTGCCGGTCGCCCGCCGAAAGCTTGGTACTGCCGGAGCCAAAGGGAATGCGGGAACGTTTGATCTGATCATAGTTGACCGGCAAAAGGCTGGTCACGCAGGTTCTGTAGTTGTCGAAGGAATTGCGGAAGTTGATGTTGGAAAGCCGAACCCGAATGTCGTCATTGCTGTACCACGCGCGCCGGGTCATGGTCGGCGCCATGCCCTCCAGAAGCCCGCTGACCACCGCCATAGCCATGGGGCTGTCGAGTTGAACCGGGCGCCGGTCATCGGCCACATGAACCTGACCCAAGGGGCGGGGGCTTGCACCGGGCCGCCATGCCGGTGCTTCAACCACCAGGTCGCCGCGCCCGGGGCGCATCAACCGGATATCGGACTCCAGGTAAAACCCCAGGTTCTCGCCGGCGCGATGACGGAACACCGCCCGGCCAAAACCGGGCACATCGTGAGTCAGGGTGCAGTCAAATACCGATTCCGACAAAAACCAGCGACTGTTCTCGATACCAGCGCTGTAGGTGGTCGAAAACCCTGACAACGACACCAGAAACAGCGATAACGCCGCTGTCGCCTGTTGTAAAAACGTCAGTTTCATAGAGTTATGCCTGCTTGCACATCGTCTGGATTCCCGATCATTTACCTCTGATGATGTGTATCGGCCGACCGGCCTGACTCTTTAGCGGCCATTCGCCTCCAATCAAAAACCGCTTCTGGTACAATCAACATTCGATTGACCGCGAGCCGAGACCTTAGACCGGTTTTCCGCCGCCCAAGCCCAGGAAACTGCACCAGAATGACCGAGAGCCTCACCCTGACTCGTCCCGACGACTGGCACCTGCACCTGCGCGATGGCGCGGTGCTTGACGACGTGGTGCCGGCCACGGCCCGATGTTTCGGACGCGCCATCGTGATGCCCAACCTGGTGCCGCCTGTCACCACCGCCGAAATGGCACTGGCCTACCGCGACCGCATCCTTAAGGCCCGGGGCGGATTTGAAGGCTTTGACCCGTTAATGACGCTTTACCTGACAGAGCAGACCACGCCCGCACAGATTCGCGAAGCTCACGACAGTGGCATCCCCGCTGCCAAGCTGTATCCAGCCGGAGCAACGACCAATTCTGCCTCAGGCGTGACCAATATCCGTCACATTTACGAGGTTTTGGCCGAAATGGTGGATTGCGGCATGTTGCTGCTGGTTCACGGCGAGGTCACCGCACCTCATATCGATATTTTCGACCGGGAGAAAGTGTTCCTGGATGAAGTGCTGGCCCCCACCCTGATGGCCTTCCCGACCCTGAAAGTAGTACTGGAACACATCACCACAGCGGATTCGGTGGCTTTCGTGCGGCAATATACCGGCGGCAACCTGGCAGCAACCATTACGCCCCAGCATCTTATATACAACCGCAATCACCTGTTGGTTGGCGGTATTCGTCCACACCTGTACTGCCTGCCGATTTTGAAACGCAACGTACACCAACAAGCCATTCAGGATGCGGTAATCAGCGGCGATACACGATTTTTCCTGGGTACCGATTCCGCGCCCCATGCCCG
>JAGXLV010000101.1 GCA_018334495.1 Oleiphilaceae bacterium | reverse complement strand
TGGAAGAATGCGACCCCTTGACAGAGGCCGAGGCTGACCGGCCACAGGTTGATGCCGGTAAATACCAGCCCAAGCATACGCAGACCTGAGGGGGCCAAAAGGCAGATAAAGCGCGCATCTTGCCTGTGAAACTCTAAACTGACGGTGGAAGGGCTACCCTTGAACAACCTGCCACTTCAGGAGCGACCATGGCTCATTGGTTTGTTTTACTGCTTATCGGACTGCCATTGTCGTCCGCCGGCGTCCAGGTCTTTCGCTGCGAATCTTCCGACGGCGTGGTCTTTTCAGACCAGGAATGTGGGCCCGACGCTGAAAAAATCACTGTTGAAGAAAGTTCTCCCGGCGGGGATCTGGGCGCTGACCTGCCCGCACCGCGCGACAAAGAAACCAAGTCCGATGACAGAGACAATGACGCGGAAGAGGGCGGCGCCTGCCGCTACATCAGCTCCACCAAACTGCGAACCCTGCTGATTCGCAACCAGGTGGTTCCCGGAATGACCCGGGAGCAGGTTACCAAAGCCTTTGGCCGGCCCGTGGAAACCTACCCTGTGCCTCAGGAAACCTGGGTCTACGAGACCGATTACTACGGCAAGCTGTATGAGTTGACCTATGTCTATTTCCGCGATGGCTGTGTCGAGACGGTGGAATACCGCAAGCCCTGACGCCAGGGCATCGCATCCGCTCCGCCGCAAATTCTGAACAAGCGCCTGGCGGGCTTCAACGGCCCTACTCGCTGAAACGGCCCGGTCGAAAGGCATCCAGATTCAGCGCCGGCGTCTCGCCATCGACGACCTGGGCAATGACATCGGCGCTGCCCGCCGACAAAGTCCAGCCGAAGGTGCCATGGCCGGTATTCAGATACAGGTTCTGCCGTGGACCGCGCCCGATAATGGGCGGACCGTCCGGCGTCATCGGCCTGAATCCTGTCCAGCTCGTGGCCCGATCAAGGTCCGCAGAGTCAGGGAAGCGCGAAGCCACCGAGCGTCGGATGGTGTCAAGCCGACGCTCCGGAATGGTTCTGTCAAAACCCGCCAGCTCGACGAACCCGGTGGCCCTCAGGCGATCGCCAAGGCGGGTCATGACCACCTTGAAATAATCATCGTGAACGGTGGATGCCGGCGCTTTGGCGGTATCAATGATGTCAGCCGTCAGCGAATAACCCTTAACAGGGTAGATGGGCAGGCGCAGGCCGAATTCCCTGAGCAACCCGGGCGAGGCGCAACCGGCGCTAACCACAAACGCATCGGCCTGGAGGTGCTCGGGACGCTGCGACGCATCGCCGATTTTTATGCCGTGAATCCGCTCCCGGTCGCCTTCCAGCCCGATCACGTTCGCGTTGTAGCGGAATTCAACTCCCCGTGATGCGCAGGCACTGGCCAGAGCCTGGGAGAACTGCCGGGAATCCCCGGTGCCGTCGGTATCGTAGCTCAGGGCACCGTGCAACGGCCCGGGGCCGGACATACCCGGCTCCGCCTCTCGAACCTGAGCCGGCGTCAGCAACCGGTTGGCAATGCCCAGCTCGTTCAGCAGTCTTGAGGTGGCTTGATAGTCTTCCATCGCCGCAGCGGAACTGGCCAATTGCAGCAAACCGGCGTGTTCGCCATCGAAATCCAGCGATACCTCCTGCTCCAGGTTGTTGAAACAGGCCCGGCTATGAATCCCGAGACGCAGCATGGCGCGGCGGTTCAGGCCATAAAGGCCAGGCGCCCAGGCAAAACGCAGTGTATCGAATAAAAACCGCATCGAAGCCAGCGAGGGCGGCATGGCCATCTTGAGGGCGCCATTCTTATCCAGCAGCATGGGCAGCGCCTTGCGCACCATGGCCGGCGAGGCCCAGGGGTACACCACACCATAGGAGCGCTGGCCGGCATTGGCCTTGCTGGTTTCCAACCCGGCCCCTTCCATTCGCTCAATAACAGTGACCTGGTGGCCGCGCTTTTGCAGGGCGTAAGCCGTGGTCACCCCCACCACGCCGGCGCCGATGACAACAATATGCATGCCAATCTCCTCTTCCTGAGCCCATCACACGATGTCACAGACAATAGGTCAAGTGATTGGGCTTGGTGGCATGCTAAAGTAGACGCAGAATTCACCAACACCGAACAGGATTTTATGGGCAGCAAACGACGCGAAATACCGGTATTCGATCATCCCCTCATCGAAACTCACTGCCACCTGGACTATCTCAAGGACCGGCCGCTGGAAGACACGCTGGCGGAGGCGCGCCGGGTCAACATTGAGCGCATCGTCACGATTGCTGTCTCCCCGGCTAATCTGGGGCGGGTCCGGGAGCTGAGCGAGAGCGCGCCTTTCATCTACGGCACCCAGGGCATTCATCCCCACGAGGCGGAAAGCTACACCGACGAAGCCGAAGCGGAAATTCGGGCCCATGTCGGCGGCGCCAAAATGGTCGCGGTGGGCGAAATCGGACTGGATTATTTTTACGACAACGCCGACCGAAGCGTCCAGCGTGAGGTGTTCCGGCGCCAGCTGCAGATTGCCTGTGACACCCAGCGGCCGGTGGTTATCCATAGCCGCGAGGCGGACGACGACACCATCGCCATATTGCGCGAGTTCGAGGATACCCTGACCCGACGCGGCGTGATCCACAGTTTTACCTCCGGCCCGGGCCTTGCCCGTTACGCCATCGACCAGGGCTGGTGCCTGGGATTCAATGGCATCGCCACGTTCAACAAGGCCGAAAAGGTCCGGGATATCATTCGCATGACACCTATCGAGCAGATTTTGCTGGAAACCGATTCACCCTTCCTGACACCGGCGCCTTACCGTGGCCGCGAAAATGCGCCGTTTTACATCCCGTTTGTCGCCGAGAAAGTGGCCGAGGTAAAGGAACTGGCCATTGAACAGGTACTCTCCCATACTTACCAGAACAGCCTGCGGACTTTTTTCCCGCAGGTTTGACCCGCGGGGGCGGAAAACGCAGGCTATCAATACCATTGCTACACTGTTCTTTTACCGGCGTTTTTCCTTATTCCGACACGCCATCGGAAAACTGGCGAGTTCATCATGATCAAACGCATTCCCTTCTCCGCATTGAAAGTGGGCATGTACATCACCGATCTCAACAACGATTGGATCCCCCACAACACCAACCGCCGGCGCGGTGTGATCCGCAATGACGAAACCGTGGAAAAAATTGGCCGCCTGGGCGTATCCCAGGTCTACATCGACACCACCCGGGGTATCGACTGCGCCGAGGGTGTGCCGGTAACGGATGTCGACAGCGACAATGAAAAAAAATTGCAGGCCGCAGGGGCGCTGTCGCCCACAGGCAAAGTCAGCGCCAGCCTGGAAGAAGAACTCCGCATCGCCCTGCAGACCCATCAGGAAGCCCAGAACGCGGTCGGCAGCCTGATGGAAGATGTTAAAAAAGGCCGGGAGCTGGACCTGGCACCGGTCCAGACACTGGCCGACAACCTGAGAAGCTCGGTCTTCCGCAACCAGAACGCCCTGGTGTGCCTGGGCCGCATCCGCGAAAAAGACAATTACCTGCTGCAACATTCGGTCAATCTGAGCGTGTTAATGTCGATTTTCGGCAAATCCATGTACCAACCCGACGACAGCCTGAACCAGGTCATCATGGGCGCCCTGCTCCACGACATCGGCAAGATCCTGACCCCTGATGACATTCTCCACAAACCCGGCCGGCTGACACCGGAAGAGTTCGCCGTGATGAAAGACCACGCCCGCCATTCACGGGATTTGCTCCAGGCCACCGAAGGCATTGGTGAGCTGACCGTTCTGACGGCAGCCCAGCATCATGAACGCATGGACGGCACCGGCTATCCCGAGGGGCTCAAAGGCGAGGCCATCTCGGTATACGGGCGCATGGTGGCCATTGCCGATGTTTACGACGCCATCACCAGTGACCGGGTCTACCATAAAGGCATGACGCCCTCGCAGGGCCTGAAAAAACTGTTGGAATGGAGTGGCGACCATCTGGACCCGGAACTGGTCCGCCAGTTCATCCGATGCATGGGGCTTTATCCGGTCGGATCTCTGGTACTGCTGGAAAGCGGCCGGCTCGGCGTGGTCGTTGAAGGCAATAACGATGACCAGCGCCTGCCGGCAGTCAAGGTGATGTACCACACCCGTTTCCGTATGCCCATCACAGTCGAAACCATCGACCTGGCCCGACCCGGCAACCAGGACCGGATTGAGCGCGCGGTCGACCCCAAAGATTATGCTATCGATGTACGCAAATTCCTGGGCTGAGCCCCCGATAAACCATCATTTTTAATATTTGCTTCGGTGCCTTCTCCTTGTCAAACTGAGTTTGCAGCAAAGGGAAAACTCTTCAATGGAGAATGCGCCATGGCTTCAGCAACAGCCGATGTCTTACTTCTGGTGGATATACAGAACGACTTCTGTAAAAACGGCTCACTCGAAGTTCCCGGCAGCCTGGAGATTTTGCCGCCCGTAAATCGCTACATTGCGGAAGCGCAAAACAAGGGCTGGCTCATCGCCGCCTCCCGTGACTGGCATCCTGTCGATCACTGCAGTTTTGAACATATGGGCGGGCCCTGGCCGGTGCACTGTGTCCAGGATACACCAGGGGCTGATTTTCATCCGGACATGGAGTTACCTGGTGATGCCATTCGCATCAGCAAGGGCACGGCGTTTGATTATGACCAGTATTCGGCGTTTGATCGCACCGGTTTTGGCGGCTTTCTCAGGGACCGCGGCATTAAAAGGGTGCAGATTGCCGGTCTTGCCCTGGATGTCTGCGTTCAGGCCAGCGTCAAGGATGCGCTAAAAGAGGGCTTTGAAGTCACCCTCTTCGCCAATGCCACGCGCGCGGTGGATGGCGACCAGGCTGAGCAGGTGCTGACCAAGCTCGCCGGCAAGGGCGCACGCATCGTCCGTTGACTCCTGACAACCAACGGAGTCAAAAGCCCAAAAACTTCATTTCAATGACTCGATACTGGATTCGCCCATGAACGAGCAGAATCAGATTCCGGATCTTGTGGAAACCGCAGATTTGCCTCTCATGGTGGATTTGTATGAACTTGCCATGGCACAAGCCTACTGGGATTCGAACATGAACGAGCAGGCCACCTTTAGCCTGTTCTTTCGCAAACGGCCACCACACCGCAATATTATTCTTGCCTGCGGCCAGCAGCACATTTGCCAGATAATCCGGAATCTGCGCTTTACCGAGACGCACCTGAAAACCCTGGAGGGCCTCGACATGTTCAGGCCAGAGTTCCTTGAATGGCTGTCCGGATTTCGGTTCAGCGGCGATATTCACGCATTGCCGGAAGGCACACCGGTCTTTCCCCAGGAACCCCTGCTTGAGGTTCGGGCACCGATTATCGAAGCACAAATACTGGAAAGCCTGGTGATGAATTATGTACACCTTGAATCGGTATTGGCTTCCAAAGCCTTGCGGCTGGTCACAGCGGCACAAGGCAGGCCCGTCGTGGACTTTGGCATGCGGCGCATGCATGGTCTGGATTCCGCCCACCGTGGTGTTCGCGCCTACCGAATCGCGGGTATTGCCGGCACCAGCAACATCCAGGCCGGCAAGGATTTCGGGTTGTCAGTAAAAGGCACTATGGCCCACAGCTTTGTGCAGGCCCACGACAACGAGATGGAAGCATTCAAAACCTACGCCAGGCTCTACCCCGGCACCATATTGCTCGTCGACACCTACGACACGGTCAAGGCGGTCAAAAAGATAATCCACTGGCTGAAATCGGATTCCGGGGTCAGTATTTCCGCCATCCGCCTGGACTCGGGCGACCTGTCCGAACTGGCGGTCGCCTGCCGCGAGCTGCTGGACAGTGCCGACTTAACGGATATTAAAATCCTGGCCAGCAGCGGCCTTGATGAATACAAAATACAGAATCTCGTTCGACACCAGATTCCCATCGACGGTTTCGGCGTGGGCACGGCCCTGGGCGCCGCCAGCGATTCGCCGTCGCTGGAACTGGCCTACAAGCTGACCGAATACGCCGGTAAACCTCGCATGAAAGACTCGCCCGGCAAGCAGTCCTACCCGTCACCCAAGCAGGTTTTCCGCCGCACAGGCGCGGATGGCTATTACCGGGAAGACATTATTGCGGGCCGGGATGAAAGCCACGAAGGCGATGCCTTACTGATTCCAACCCTGCAGGCGGGCAAACTGGTTGCGGGGGCCATCCGGCCCCTGACCGAGATTTGCGAATACAGCCGTGATGCGGTGGCCAGACTGCCAACAGACTTGCAGTCTATGGATACGGAAGTGGACTACCCGGTCGCCATCAGCGAAGAACTGAAGGCGATTCAGCAACGCACTCTAAACATCATCAAAGCAGGAGCCGACTAAGCCTTTTCCGGGAGACGTCGATCGGCGCTGACTCCGCTATTGTACCTGCACTGCCTCATCACTTTTCACGCCGATCATCGCCGGCGTTCAAACCTCGAACACCTGTCCGGTTTTCAGCAAATCGATCAGAGGCGTTACTGAGCATGAAACGCCTGGCGAAATCGGCGACCTTATGCGTCTCCAGGGGGGCGGTCAAATATCGGCCCTGCAGGTAGCCACAACCGATGGCTTGCAAAAACATGAACTGCTGGTAGTTATCGACGCCATCAGCCACCAATTGCTTACCCATAGATTGCGCCAGCATTGACAAGGCCCGCATGAACCGCCGGGCCGTTTCGAAGCGCGTCAGTTCATAGCTGACAGAGGGGTCGATTTTAATGGTTCGAACGGGCAAACTGACCAAGGCACCGAAGTCGCTATCGCCAGCGATAAATTCATCAATAATCACGGCAAAGCCACTGTCGAGCAGCCGGAACACTCCGGCTTTGGCGTCAGCTTCGCTGCTAAGCGTGATTTCACTGACTTCGAACTGAACAAAATGCGACTCAATGCCCGCGCGCTCAAGTGTCCGCCAGGCGCGACCGGGAAAATCAGGGTTGAGCACTGAGTCAACACCCAGATTAATGGAGACGGGCAGTTCAATGCCATGATTGCGCTTGAGCCGCTGGACGGCGGCAAGGGCTTTGTCCAGAACCTGGAGGTCGAAATCCCGGCCCAGTGCACGATGCTTAACGAGACAGGCCATCTCATCAACCGTTATGCCATGCTCCTGTAACCTTTCCGGATCGAAGGAACCAACAATGGCCTCCGCTGATATCAGTCGGCGCTCATCAGGCTTTATGACAGGCTGAAGTTGAAGCTCAAAATCTCCACTATTCGCCAGTCTGGCAGCCGACTCCGTGACATTGATGCCGGCGCAATCATACTTCATTCTGTTCTCCCACAGGCACTCGCGTTCACCACCGTATTTCAGGCAACAGGCCTGCTGTATTGGGCTATTCCAACGTTTTAGTAACTAATATTCTAGCCTAATACATAGTGCTTTTAAAACACATTTTTATTATAGGTGTGCGGGGGATGTACCTTTGTACTCGGGGGATATTAAGCGTAAACTTATGCGATATTAGGATAAGGTTTTATTATGAGTCTCGGTAACGCACTAAGACAGCTGCGAAAGTCAAAAGGGATCACGCTGGCCGAGTTAGCCGGGCGAGCAGACTCCCATGTGGGAAACCTGTCACGGATTGAGCGCGGTACTGCCAAGCCCAGCCTTGACCTGTTGTACCGCCTTTCGGATGCGCTCGACTTCACTCTGGCAGAGATTTTTTCAGCAGCCGACCGGCGCTCCCATGACGACAAACAAGTAGCCCTGAACTCCGTCTTTATCGCCCTCCTCGACCAGGACCGGGAACTACTTCTGGAATTCGCCAAACTGCTTCACGGGCGGGCCAGTCGCGAGCCTTCAAAGATTTACGTCGATTCCCACACAATGCCGGCAAAACGGGAAAACGACGATGATGAAGAGCACGACAACGAAAAAGCGCTTCCCGAAAAATACTAATCCCGAGTTCACTCCCCCGCAATCTCCTTGCGCACCCTGATTGCGCATCGTCCGGCCCGGACGCCCTTCCCGCTCCAAAATTCCTTAACTCGACTCAGCACCGCGAATTATTCAATAGGTTCGTACTGGTCTGGACCCAGCCGAAAAACCCCCGAATAAGCCTCACGGTCTCGCCGAATGCGGCGGGCAATACGCTGCGCCACCACTGACCAGACAACGTGAGCTTCAGGTTCAGCCTCATAGCTTTTGCCCAGCAAAGAGCCCGCGACCCCACGCAGCATAGCCTCAGCCTGGGCCAGACTTCGATAGGGGCCCTGGCACTGGTGCCGTTCAGGCTGATGAGCCTTGGAGCCGCTCATGGCAACCAGTGCCCAGCTCTC
>JAGXLV010000100.1 GCA_018334495.1 Oleiphilaceae bacterium | reverse complement strand
CCCCGCCCCACAGCATGACGGTTGCGGCTCTGGCCAGGGCGGAAGGCATTTCGGATCAAACCCTTTATAATTGGCGGACACAAGCCAGAGAAGAAGGTCGTCCTGTGCCCGGATCCAAAGCCAGATCAGAGCAGTGGTCAGCAGAAGCCAAGCTTGCCACGGTGATTGAGACAGCGACGCTGTCGGAAGAAGAACTCAGTCAGTACTGTCGGGAAAGGGGTCTTTACCCGGATCAGGTTCGTCGCTGGAAAGAAGAGTCTCTGCAAGGCTTTCAGCACAGTGCCGAGCGAGAAAAACAACTGCGCAAGAAAAGTCAGGCCGACCAGAAACAGATCAAGAAACTGGAGCGGGAGCTGCGGCATAAAGAAAAGGCGTTGGCTGAAACGGCCGCGTTACTGGTACTGCGAAAAAAGCTGGATGCGCTCTGGGAGGACGACAACGGGGACGATTGACCCCGGTCCCTGAGCGCAGGGTAATGATTAATCTGATCCAGGAAGCCAAAGGTGCTGGAGCCCGGTTGTTCCGGGCCTGTGATGAGGCAGGCATTGGCCTGCGCACCTATCGTCGCTGGTTCCGTGAAGGTGCAATACAAGTGGATAAACGCCCGGAGGCACTTCGTCCAGAACCTGCGAACAAGCTCAATGAAGAGGAGACCCAGAGGATTCTGTCGACCTGCAAATCAGAGCGTTATCAGAGCTTGCCGCCACCCCAGATCGTGCCGTCTCTGATGGACGAGGGGTTGTACCTGGCCTCCGAATCGTCGTTTTATCGGATCCTGAAAGCTCATAATCAGTTGAGCCATCGAGGCCAGAGTCTGGCTCCCCGACGCTCAAGAGACGCAACAACGCATCATGCCCAAGGCCCTTGCGAACTCTGGTGTTGGGACATTACATACTGTCCCTCCACCGTTCGCGGACAGTTCTACTACCTGTATATGTTTGAAGACGTGTACAGCCGGAAGATTGTGGGATACGAGGTCTACGAAGCTGAAAGCGGCGACTATGCCGCCGGGTTGTTGCAGCGCTGCTTGCTGCGGGATAAATGCCTCCACCGGCCCCTGGTGCTGCACTCTGATAACGGAGCCCCGATGAAGGCCCAGACCATGAAGGCGAAGCTCGAAGAACTGGGCGTCCTGCCTTCCTACAGTCGGCCCCGGGTCAGCAACGATAATGCGTTCGCTGAGTCCTTGTTCAGAACGCTGAAATACCGGCCTGAATGGCCCTCATCGGGCTTTAAGAGCCTGGAGGACGCCCGGCATTGGGTGGACGGCTTCGTGAACTGGTACAACACCGAACACAAGCACAGCAAACTGCGATTCGTGACACCGGAAGAGCGACATGAAGGCAAGGATGTGGCGATCCTGGCACAACGTCAGCGGGTGCTGGAACAGGCTAGGCAACGGACTCCGGGTCGTTGGGGCACTCGCCCGATCAGGAACTGTGAGCCGGTTGGGCCAACTAATCTGAATCCTGAAAAGGTCGCGGTTCAAAAAGAGTGGTTTAAATGAAGAAACACCACCACCCATCTTCAAAAATTCCGTTGCTGCCCACCGAGTCTGCCGAAAAACAAAAGTCAGCCGGCCTCTGGATGCTCCGTGAGTCAAATCCCGCTGGACTTGTTTTTCTTTTAAACAGTCGTGTATTTCGGAATCAATCCAACAGCCCGCCGTGCCTGCGAGATAAAGCAGGTCTGGGGAAAATTTTCCGAGCGTGCTGACGTCAGAAAACTGAGTGAACCGTCGATTTAATTTACACATCCGAATCACGTAAAAAAAGAAAGTCTTTTTAAACAGTTACTTGCCTGAGTGGCCCGATGCTTGCTTGCGATATGTGTCTACAGAAGTCACACACGAAAAGGATAAAAATATGCGAAACCTTGTTCTGCTTACCGCCTGCGCATTCGCCGGGTCCATCAGCACCCTCCACGCTGCGCCGATAAATATTTCCGCAAACGCGGGAGACGGCGGCACCGAGAGTTTCACCTGGCAAGGATTGTCATTTCAGGTCAATGACCAGCCGGGCTCCAAAGAAACAGCTGCACACCGAGTTGTGGGTGACAGCGAGGGCGCAGTTTCATTTTTCCTGGGATCTCCGGGTAAGGTTTCCTACCGGGCTGTTCTGGATCCTTCCCTGACTCAGCCCACGAAATACAGTCTGGGCTTCCGATACGGTGAAGACCTGACAGAGTCTACCCCTAGCTTCTCGGACATGACCGGTTTTTACCGCAGATTGAACAACGGTACCGAAATCGTTCAACAAATGCTGGCCGGATCATCTGCGAACAATAACGACTCGGTATTTTACGGGACCACCGGGCGAACAGCCGAGGGCGGCTCCATGTCGAACCAGAACTTCCTGACTGACCTGGACTTCGGTGTCGACGGATTGTTTGAAATGCTTGTGTCACCCGATGGCACAGCGACGACCTCGGTAACCGCTTCGGGTGTAGCTGGGAGCGCTGATTTCAGTGTTGACCTGACACCGAATGGCGAAGTGTCTCCGTTTGGATTCACCGAGTTGCTGCTTCAGGTGGAGTCCTTCCAGGATTCGACCTCCTTCGCCGAGCAGTTTGGCGAAACTGGTCAGCAATTCACGTTCACCAGCGCAAGCGTCAGCACGGTCCCCGAACCTGCGTCCCTTGCACTGTTGGGACTGGGTATTGCGGGCCTTGGCGCATTCCGTCGGCGCAAATAGGCTAACAACGGTAATGAAGCCGAGGCGGCCTGACGCTCGGCTTGCTTACCGCCCCTGAAAAATTTAGGCACGAGAACGCGAATTAAATCCCGTCTCATGGAACCAGTAGCTCGGCGGTGCAAATCTGCCTGATCTCGCCTGGAATGGGTTAGATATGATTGATTAGCTTTAAATATTGCTGGCCATTTTTATGCATCTCTAAAATCCGTGGGCCGAATGTCTCACTATGTGTTGTAGTGGAAGCCTTCACTTTCGGAGAATCGTTAGATCCTTGGTGGTCGCAGGGAAGTGCGGAATGAAGAAAAATTCAGCCTAAACAAATAACCAGTGCCAACTGCCTTGAAAAACACCGCCCCATAGCATCAGTACACTGACAATGCTTATCAGCACGCCCCCCACAAGGCCGCTTACCGGCGTGAATTCTGTCATCTGTTATTTCTCACTACTTTTAGTTGAATGCTGAACGATTTGATGGAGCTCCCTCACACCGAAATCAATTCCCGCAGCTTGATCTACCAACTCGTGAACAGACCGGTTGCCATACAGCACTTCACCCGCAGCCCAGAGCAAAAACGCCCGTTTGCCTCTGCCGCAGTGCGCTCCTGCCGGCCCCGGCGACTTTTCTAAAACTTCGCGAAAAGTATCAATGTCGCGTCGCGATAGGGCCACTAGGATCACGGAGATATGGATGTAGCTCAGGCTATGCTTTGCAGCGGCGGTTCCCATTTTGTCAGCAGTGCGGTGAGTGATACCCCTGCACTGTCCGACAGCAACGCAATACTTAAGAAAATCAGACCAATTGATATGGTGGCGAAGAAGTTCAGTTTTACCGGATGGGCAAACTCGGCTCTTACCGAGCCAGGATATTTCACGGTATTGGCCAGACAGAGAATCAGCAGGACAATGAATCCGGCAATGGTCAACTTGAACAACATCGGGCTTGGTTTTATAAAACCCCAGTCATTCTTCTGCCCGGTGCCAGACGATAGTAAACCCGGTCATTCCCATCACAACGGCAAATCAGGAAATCGGAAAATTTTGCAATCGTGCAGGCCGGACATCTGACATTTAGTAACCTCCTTTTCAGAATTCAATCCAGGTTGCCCCTGACAGGTGGGGCAACCTTCGCCTTCATGCTCAGAAAGTGAACGTGCGTATCTTAGGGTTCAGCATCTGGCCAGCCATTTCTGGCGGCATCGCAACCCCAACACCGTCAATCAGGTCGTCTTTGCCGTAGTCACTGTTCGGCAGATACAGCGCGCAGACTTTTGCCTGGCCACCCTGTTTGAGCAAACCACGCAGCATCTGCCCCGGAGTAACATCCTTGGGCTTGAGCGCGGGGGCTTCGTAGGACTTCAAGGCCAGATCGCCGGCATTATCGCAGAGCAGCACATTTACCATGGCCCCTTGCTTGGCCATGGTGTTGGACAGGACCATCGCCATGCCCTGGGTCTGCAGAGAATCGCTGGACAGGATCACCAGCACTTCTTCGACTGCGTCTTTGTGGTTATCAGCGTAGACGCTGAAAGGTGCGACCGCTATCAATGCAGCAACGGTCATGGCTTTGAATGATTCAATCATCGGAAAAACTCCTTTTTGGTTGATCGAAAGACTTCTAACCCAAAATATCTCGCGGGGCTGTAGTCTTCAGTGACAAACTCGCTTAACCCGGTCGATTAATGTTCAGCCCATAAAAAGCTGGGCTATCTCGGCCCGGTAAGGGTGTTGTGTACTTGGTCTCCAGAATTATTCCCAGGCAGCACCTTCAAGCGCATCCAACGGGATCTTCAGATACCGTTTGCCGTTGGCTTCGGGCTCCGGAAGCCGTCCACCGCGGGTATTGACCTGCAGCGCATGCAGAATCAGCTTGGGCATCGGCAACTCGCTGTCGCGGGTGTTTCGAAGCTCGACATACTCTTCTTCCGAGGTCTCAGCCAGATGCTTGTTAGCTTGTTTCTGTTCGCGAACGGTGCTTTCCCATTCAGGCTCCCGGCCACCGGGCATGTAATCGTGCCCGGTGAACAGCCGGGTTTCGTCCGGCAGGGCGAGGATTGACTGGATGGAGTCCCAGAGCTGGTGGGCATCGCCACCGGGAAAGTCCGCTCTGGCGGTACCGAAATCCGGCTGGAAAATGGTGTCGTGAACAAACGCCGCATCACCGATCACATAGGTGACAGAGGCCAAAGTATGCCCTGGGGAAAACATCACACGGCCTTGGAGGTTACCAATCTTGAACTCGTCGCCGGCCCGGAACAGATGGTCCCACTGTGAGCCGTCGGCGGGAAAATCAGGCCAATTGTAAATACTTTTCCACAGTTCCTGGACGCCGGTGACATAGCCACCGATCGCAGTTGGAGCCCCTGTTTTGTCTTTCAGATACTGGGCTGCCGAGAAGTGGTCGGCGTGAGGGTGGGTGTCCAGGATCCACTGCACGGTAAGGGCCTGTTCACGAACGTAATCCAGAAGCTCATCGGCATGATGCGTCGCCGTTGCACCTGATTTTTCGTCATAATCCAGCACCGGATCAATAATTGCACAGTCGTTTGTCTCGGGGTCACTCACCACATATTGGACGCTGAACGTACGTGGGTCGAAGAAACCGGCGACATCAGGAGTGCCGGCGTATTTCGAAGTTGACTTGTGAAACATCTTCATAAGCAGCGATCCTGTTCAGTTTAAAGAACTTTTAAACATAAGGATATTCCATTTTGTTAGAGCGATCCAATATTGCTGTCGAATCTAGTCGATAGTTAATAACTATAAAAATGCTCAAAAATAAATTTTTCTTCCAGCCTTAAAAAAATTGCTTAACTTTTTAGTAGGTTCCTTAATTTAAGCAAAAAGAACAGAGCTCGTCTGCTTAACAATAGAAAACTCACTCGTCATCATCGCCAAAACTATATTAAAAACAATAATCTGAAGAATCATTACTAATGCCGATGTACCCAATAAGACTTTATATTCCAAATTAGTCTATCGTTATAACAATTACTTTGATATCTTGCTTTTCAATAATCCCAGTTCCCAAAACAGAGGACGGTATTGTGCAGCAGCCCTTGGTCACGCATTTTTTCGACGAACCAACCAATACGTTCAGCTATATCGTTCAGGATCCGGACAGTTCGGCCTGCGCCATCATCGATTCTGCTCTCGATTTCGACTACGCCGCAGAGCGCACAGAATTACAAAGCAGCCGGGCGGGATGAGTTTGTTCACGAGACGACTGTGGCTGAGCAGCGGGCGGACAACATCCATGTGGGCGAGGGCATGAGCGAGCCGGACTTCATCGTTCTCCGTTCAGAGCGTGATGCCACGCTGAAAATGCCCCGACTCATCCTGCCATCCGTTCAGGTCAATATGCGGGCAGGTGAGATGCCGGCGCCCGAGGAAAACGGCCAGGTCTATCTGAAAGTACCCATCAACCAATTTTAAGCGGAGCAATGCGATGAAAATCCATTTTCTCGAACCAGAGTTCGCCGATTCTGGCTTTTTGCAGAACCGGTCGCCGAGCAGTTCACATGTGGGCCCAGAGCCGCGCAAAAAGTTCTCAGTGCAATATCCTGAATCTTCTGAGAGCAGCTCATGAAGCCGGGCATGATCCCCAGCCTATCAAGGATCTTCTGGGCCAATAACGCTGGCCATTACTCATTAATTCGGACAAGGAGGTCCTCGCAGCGAACGGGAATTACCACATGTCTTTTTCCAAACCCAAGAACGCAACAAATCCCAAACACCATGATGTTGTAATTATTGGTGCGGGAGCAGGCGGCATTGCGACGGCTTCAAGCCTGTTGAAACGCCAGAAAGACCTGAACATCGCGGTTATCGATCCCCGCGAAACTCACGATTATCAGCCGGGCTGGACCATGGTCGGCGGCGGCGTTTTTTCAGCAGATAGCACTCGGCGAACAGCCGCCTCGGTCATACCGAAAGACTGCACCTGGTATCAGAGTGCCGCCGAATTCGTTGAGCCCAAAACACAAACGGTCTCACTTTCCGACGGCTCGTCGGTCGGATACAGTCGTCTGGTTATTGCGCCTGGGCTGGTGCTCGACTGGGGCGCCATCAAGGGCCTTGAGGACACCCTCGGTCAACACGGTGTCACCTCTAACTATCGTTACGATCTCGCTCCCTATACTTGGTCGTTGGTGCAAAAGCTGGAGAAAGGTGACGCGGTTTTCGTTCAGCCTCCAATGCCTATCAAATGTGCCGGTGCGCCACAAAAGGCAATGTACTTGTCAGCAGACCACTGGCGTCGCAACCATCGATTGGACAACATCAACGTTTCCTACCGCTCGGCTGGAAAGGTACTTTTTGGCGTCGAAGACTACGTTCCTGAACTCCAGCGATACATTGAGCTGTACGGCATTGATCTCTGCTTTGAAGAGCGGCTACTGAGCGTTGACGGCCCAAACCGGATTGCGCGATTCCTGAAAACTACGGTCGACGGACACCATCAAATAGAGGTTTCCTTCGATATGCTCCACGTCGTGCCTCCGCAATGCGCTCCTTCCTTTATAGAAAAATCCGGTCTGGCCAATCCAGAGGGCTGGTTAGATGTCGATTCCGAAACACTTCAGCATAGACGGTTTCCCACGATTTTCGGCCTTGGGGACGCAAGCGGCACGCCCAACGCGAAGACGATGGCGGCGGTGAGAAAGCAAGCGCCGGTTGTGGCGCAGAATCTGATGTATTCGCTTCATGATCAGCCGTTGACGGCAGCGTACCTGGGTTACGGATCATGCCCGTTGACCGTCGAGAGGGGGCGCATTGTTTTGGCTGAATTTGGCTACGGGGGCACGCTTCAGCCCAGCTTCCCCAAATGGGTCAATGACGGCACCAAGGCAACCAGGATTGCCTGGCTTTTGAAAGCCAAACAGCTTCCCTGGCTGTACTGGAACGGAATGTTAAAGGGCCGGGAGTGGATGGCTGCGCCAGCTACCCGTGAGGCTAAAGGGGGTAAATAGTGAAAAAACTTGGCACTTACCTGCCGATAATCAACTGGCTGAAAGTGAAGTGGTCCCCGAAATTTGGACAGGCGTCTAAGCGCTGATTCATCATCCCCACAAGGAGGAGAATGATGAGCAAAGAACGTAAGCAAATACAGCGCATCGTTCACGTCCAGAGTCGCTCTGGCCGCCCTCAAGAGTGAACAGACAACATCCGAAATTGCAGCGCCTTTCCAGATCCATCCGACCATAGTCAGCACCAGGACACGCGAGCTTTTGAAAAACGCTTAACCGATTACGCCTGGGAGTCAGCCATTCTTAACAAACTACCGGCCTGGATGGTGTGCGAGAGGGCCTTGTCTAATGCCCCCAAACATCGCGGTAAAATCCCGTGATCGAGTTCCTGACGTTGCCAACAGTGCGTTACCGGCGTTCAGAAACGTCTGCGACGATGCGGCTGATGGGCATATTAAACGTCGCTACCTGGCCTGTTGACTGGTCCGCCAGAAGTCTGGTCAGATCCTTCAGCATCCGTTCCCGTGCCGATGGCGAAAGAACGAAGGCGGCATAGAAAAACCCCGACGCCTCCTCGGCAACCGCCCTGGCCGGTCCAGACATCGTGACCACGCCGGTTTCGGCACTCACGGATGACCCTGGGAAAGCTTCTTCAATCAGCGTCACCAGGCTGTTCGCATTGCGCACTCTTTGATCACCCAGAT
>JAGXLV010000026.1 GCA_018334495.1 Oleiphilaceae bacterium | reverse complement strand
GGTCTGGCTGCTGTTACGGCGGTTCAGGTGCTGCCAGAGGGCCTCCAGCGTGTCACTCATGTGGCGGTCGCGCAGGTTCCATGTGCTGACACGGCCGGTGAACATGGTGCGGTAATAACGCTCGGCACTGCGGACCAGGCGGGCGTTCTGCTCGGCCTGGAATTGCTCGTCCTGCGCCAGCATGCCATTGCGTTTGACGTATTCCAGGGCATTTTCGCTGAGCTGCATCAGCTGCTGAAGCGCCTCGTCCTCGCAGGACGGCCGGTTGCCCAGCATGACCCCGAAACCGTAGGCCTGCTCATCCTGAGTATCATCAAGACAGCTGTAACCGGCCCGGGCCTGCTCTGCCGCCTCCGGATCAACTTCGTCCAGATAGTCGAGTACGCAGGCAATGGAGTCGTACATGCTGTACATATCCAGGCCATAAAATCCGACCTGGCTCTCGAAACTGCGACCCTGGTTGTAATCCCGCAGCCATTGCACAAAGTCGTGGATCACGGTGTTGCGCCACATCCACAGGGGAAAACGGTGGAAATCCCCCAGTGCCTGTTCAACGGTCTCGTCCTCACTCAGGCCTCGGACATAACGATTAATGCGATAGGCCGCAGGCCAGTCCGCCTCTACCGCAATGGCGTTCAGGCCCTGTTCCTGAATCAGGCGCTTGGTGATATCCACCCTGGCCTGATAGAACTCATGGCTGCCATGGCTGGCTTCGCCCATCATGATGAAGGACCTGTCCTGGCACAGCTCAAGCAATCTGTCGTAATCCTGCGCCTCGCCCTGCATCGGGATCACTGCCTGGCGAAGCTCTTCCACGGGTTGGGATGACCGGGCCAATGCCATGTCTGCCTCCTGGACATAGTCCTTATTTAGTCGTACTGAGAATGCACCTTAAAGAAGGATGGGGGCGGGTGCAAACCGATTAAAGTCTGGCTGAGAACAAACCCAGAGATGCAGACGGACAATAAACAGTCGTTTCAGCGCGGAATTCGGGCGCGGCTCATGACGGGCAGTTATTGCCGGCGGTCAGACCCTTAGCGGCCACCAGCATCTGTCTCGCCAGAGCTTCGAGGTTGGTTTGCTGAGCCTGAACCAGCGACTCCACCCGGCTTTCAGCCTCAGTGTAGAGACGAGTCGCGCAGGTCAGCGAATGACGGTCATCAGAGCCGGTGCTCCTGAGCCGGTAACGCGCCTCCAGCCAGGCGCCCTGACCGGCCCTGACATCAAAACGTGTGACTTCAATGCGGGCGGCAAAGGCCGTTTCTTCTTGGCCGGTGCCAGCCAACCGGGCGGTCAGCGCGCTGCGAATCTCCTCCGAGAGGCTGGCGCCCCACCAGTCCGAAGAAAGCAGCAGCAGGTCGGTGGGACCCTGGCGCACCACCAGTTCGGTGCGATCCACGGGCGCGGGAACCGATACGCTGTCGACATGAATGCTGATTTGATTCGGGGCCGGCTCACCGGTTTCGGCCGGCTGCATCAACGTATGAAAACGTACCGGGGGGCTGCTGCAGCCAGACAGGATCAACAGAAATAGCAAGCCGGCGGCCAGGTTTGTGCATCGCATTTTCCATGCCCTCCGTGGTTCCATCATGGTCTCAGGTCGTCCCGGTTCTGCCGCTCCTGACGGCCCCTGATCAGCGCTTCCGGATGACGGCGGAAATAATCCGACAAAGACCGCACGGACCGTGACATCCGCTCTACTTCAGTCAGTGCCTGCTGCAACTGCTCCCGTTGCGGCGAATCCTCGCCGAGCGCCTCGGCCGCCGAGCCGAGGGCTTCGCCCATCGCCAGAGTGAGCTTATCGATACCCTCAAGGGTGGCCAGCGATGCCGGCAATACATCGTCATTCATTTGGGTAAGGGTCTGACGAATATCGCGAAGGCTGCCATCGAGATTGGCCGATATACTTTCGATCGGTATTTTGCTGATCCTGTCCACCAGCGTGGTCAACTGGGCCTGAATCCTGTCAAGACTGGTTGTCCGGGTTGGAATGACCATGGTCTGAGCATGCCTGCGAATGTTCGTTTTGTCGGCGTCCGGATAAAACTCCAGGGCAATGAAAAGCTTGCCAGTCAGGAGATTAGCCGTTCTGGCTTCGGCGCGCAGCCCCCGTCCCACCAGGGTTTCGAATAATTCCCTGATCGCGCTTTGACTCGGCTTTGGACCATTGTTCTGTGATTCCTGGGATTGCTGGGATTGCTGGAATTTATCATAAGCCCGGCCCATCAATTTGGGATACATGATGGCATCCACCACCACCGGGAAGGTCTGGTCAGACTCATCGTAGTCCAGGGTTATGCGACTGACCTCGCCAATATTTTTACCCTGAAAATCTACCGGCGCGCCCTCTTCCAGCCCTCGCAGGGACTGTGCGAACCTCATGCGAATGCGCTCGGGCTCGCCTTTTTCCGGTGCCAGGGCCGTGCCTCTGTCATCGAAAAGTCGAAAACGTGAGTCTTCTTCGGCGCCCATGGTATCCAGGCTATTCACAAGGGGCGTGCCGAAGGCAATTCCGCCGGTAACCAGCGATACCAGGGACTGCATATGGACTTGGACGCCGTCCACCCCCAGGTCAAGATCAAGGCCACTGGTGTTCCAGAATCGCGTATTCCCGCTGACAAAGCGATCATGAGGTTCGGACACAAACACTTCCACATTGACGCCATTGCCCTGCTTATCAAGCTGATACGACACCACCTGGCCCACTTGCACGCTGCGATAATAGACGGGCGAACCTATGGTCAGGGAACCCAGGTCCTCCGCCTGCAACTGAAAACGCTTGCCCGGCTCGCCATAAGTGATGGGCGGCGGCGATTCCAGCCCCTCGAATCGTTCCGCGTGCCCGGACGAGTTGCCAGGGTCGGCCGCGATAAAATCACCGGAAAAAAGCGTGCCCAGGCCGGAGATCCCGGTCGCGCCGATGCGCGGGCGAACCACCCAGAAGCGGGTGTCCTCGCGGGTGAAAGCGTCTGCCTCCTTGCTCAACTCAACCGTGGCGACAACCTGTTGACGGGCTTCGCCCAGCGACACCCCGGTGACATTACCAATGACTACATTGCGATACTGCACAGGCGTCTGGTTCGGCTTCAAGCCTTCGGCGGTTTCAAAGGTAATCTCGATCACCGGTCCACTTTGCTGCCAGGCCCGCACCATCATCGACAGGCCGACAATGACAGCCACCAGCGGGACGATCCAAACCAGTGGCAAATGCCAACGGCGCTCGCGGACTTCGGGCTCGGCGGGAGGCGGACTTTGCTCTGTCTTGTTCACGTCATCATCGCTCATCTTTGACTGCATCCCAGATCAATCTCGAATCGAAGGTAAGGGTTGCCATCATCGTGAGCACAACCACCAGCCCGAAAAAAAGAATGCCGAGCCGAGGCTCAATATCTCCCAACACGCCAAACTGCACCAGGGCGGCCAGCAAGCCGACCACGAACACATCCAGCATCGACCAGTAGCCGATCAATTCCAGGCCACGGTAGAGCTGTGTCCTTTCCCGGCAGGACCCGCGGCTGCGTCGCTGGACGGTCACCAGCAAAAACGCCAGTATCAAAAACTTGGCAACAGGCACCACCACGCTGGCCACAAAAATGATGACCGCAATATCCCAGGCGCCATCCTGCCAGAGATCGACCACACTGCCCAAGATAGTCGTGGTGGAATCATGTTGCAGAGCCGTGGTGCGCAGAATGGGCAGTACATTAGCCGGCACGTAGAATACGAAAGCCGCCAGTAACAAAGCCCAGGTACGGGCGATGGCGTCAGGTTTTCGGCGATGCAAGAGCGCATTGCAACGACTGCATCGGTGCCTGTCACGATCCAGTGAACAGGCATACTTGCAGCGGTGACACAGGCGCAGGTTCAACTCGTCTGCAAACGGCGGCGTCATGGCACCTGTTTCCAAAGCAGGCGGAGGTCCCTGCCGGCGATGCCTATCATCAGCAGGGTCAGTGCCGCCAGTGCAAACAACCCGGCCGCGGGCGCCGCTTCAACGCGGCCGGTCAGCTTGACCACGGAGACCAAAGCCCCGAGAAGAAAAACCTCCAGCATACTCCAGGGGCGCAGGACCTCCAGCGTTCGCATGCTCCAGCGAAAGCCCGGGGCTCTTTGCCGAAAATGGGCGAATGACAGCAACCAGGTCAAAAGCGTTACCTGCAGCGCCGGTACCAGGATAAGGGAGGCGCCGACCACGGCTGCTATCGCACTTATCGGCCCATCCACCAGCGCCCACACCGAATCTGCCAGGCTCGCAGCATTGTTGCGCCCCTGGTTCTGCACGGACAATATCGGGTAAAAACTCACAAACGCCAGCAGCATGCCGGCGGTGAGATTGAGTGCGAGTAGCTGGTCCAGGCCAAGCCAGGGACGGCGCTCGATCACAGCATTGCAGCGCTGGCAATGGGCCCTCTCATTGCGCGCTAATGGCGGGCGCTGGTAGACCGAGTCGCAGTACTCGCAAATGATCAGGTCAGACGAATCGGTCACTCCGGAGTCCTTGATTGTTTAGCCAACAAATGGCGTCAGCGCCAGGCCCGGCTCTGTCCAGCCGGTGGTTTTACCGTGGCCGCCAGGGCGACGCTCAGCAACACCATCACCGCCAGTGTCAGTGCCAGGCCTGTGGTGGCCATGCCCATATCAAGCAAGGCGCCCACCAGCACCGGCGACAGCGCCGTGGATAACACCATCGCCGCCTGGGCCACCGATCGGATTGCCCCGATGTGCCGGATGCCGTAACGCTCCGGCCAGATAGCGCCACCGGCGGCACCGACAAACCCGAGGCTGGTGCCGGTCAGCATCAGGTAAAGATAGGGCGTCCAGAGAGCGTTGCTTACCGCCAGAACCAGCAAGCCGCTGAAAATCGGAGCCAGACCCATCATCAGAGCTCGTCGGGCGCCTATGCGGTCGACTAAAGGACCCGCGACGAACAGGCTCAGGAAATGCCCCAGGGCAAAACCGGTAAACGCCGTCGCCACCCGCTCCGCCGGCCAGTCCCTGAGATCCGCAATGGCCGTCTGATGAAACAGCATGGCCGTTACTGTGAAGGGCACCATCAGGGCCGCCGGCAGGATACGGTAGAAACCCGGGTCTCGCAGCACTTCGCCCCGCGTCATGCCGCCCGCAATGTCGTCGCCGCCGGCCGCTAACACGGCGCCCGGGTGCGCCGCCCGCCGGGACAGAAACAACAGAACCGGCAGGGCGACCAGAAGCAAAAAAGCCACCGCCAACAACCAGGGCAGGCGCCAGCCAGCCCAGACCATAATAAGCCCCGCGGACGCCGGCAGAATGGCCTCGGCGATGGGAAAGCCCGATGCCGTCAACGCCATGATACGACCCCGGCTCCGGCCAAAATAGCGCCCCGCCACCGTCATGCCCAAATGCGAAAGCATGGCCTGGCCACCCAGCCGAGCCAGCAAAAAGCCGGGGATCAGCAGGCTCCAGTGAGGTGCCAGACCAATCATCAAACAGCCCGTGGCCAGCAACAGCACCGCCAGTGCGGTCACGTTCCTGAGCGCCCAGCGATCCGCCAGTGGGCCCAGATAAAGCAGCAGTGTTGCCGACAGCAGGGTCGCCAGGCCGTAATACAAGCCGTAGGCGCTATTGGACAAGACAAAGGTGTCACGGATACCGCTGCCGAACACGGAAAAGAAAAAGGTCTGACCAAAGCCGGAAGTGGCCGTCGCCAGCAGCGCGAAAAACGCCAGGGACGGATTTTCTTTCAGAAAATCGGGAAGCTTCACGATTGCGCTAACCTTGCGTTGATTCGGAAGGACTCATGACCCATTCACGCTGGCAGGATATACTCTTTATTCGTTTTATGACCAGTATCAAGTGTCCAACACTCAAATAAGGCTCACACCATGACGGATCTCGAAACCCGCTTTAACGAAGCCGTGGATTTCATCCAGAACGCCGAGGGCGAATTCAAGCCCTCCAACGAACTGAAACTGGAATTCTACGGCCTTTATAAACAGGCAACCCAGGGCGATGTGACCGGCAAGCGGCCGGGCATGATGGATTTTGTCGGGCGCGCAAAATACGACGCCTGGGCCAATGTTAAGGGCATGCCGAAAGAACAGGCCATGCAGAAATACATTGACCGGCTGGAGGAGATGAAAAAACGGTAAACCCTGCAGGCTTTGAAAACGGCACGTTGGGTCTTATCCGGGTCAGAAGATTGTAATATTATCGGTGCATCATTCCAGGGACATACAACGGAGAGGAGCCATATGGACATCACCGAAATACTGGAGCAGAGCCAGAGGGGATTATTCAAGCGGGTAGCGCGGGCGATTCAGGGCTATCGCCTCAGCCAGAGAACCGAGCAGACATACCTGCACTGGATTTGCCGCTTCATACGTTTTCACGATTTGAAAAACCCGGAAAAACTTGAAAACAATGATCGGATTTTGTTTCTGGATTACCTCAAAAATCGCATCCGTGCGTCCCGTGCCCGGCTCAATCAGGCCCATAATGCGCTTGAGTTCTTCTATAAGGATGTTCTGGGTAAACAGCCGCTTCCGCAGCAAGCGCCCGTGACGGCTTGTTTACGCCGCGGGGCGTTCTGACTGCATCGCCGCTCATTCCTCATAGCGAATGTCGGTAATCACCAGGGCGACCTTTCCTTCCGGCGTCCTGACCTCCACCTCGTCGTCTTGACGCTTACCCAGGAGCGCGCGGGCCATGGGGGAATCCACGCTGAGCATACCCCTGGACAAGTCGAATTCATCCGGACCCACCAGACGATAATGATGAATGTCCCCCGCTTCGTTTTCAACGGTGACCCAGGCGCCAAAATAGACCTTGCTGGCGTCGTCCGGCGACCGTCTCACAACCGTGAGTTCTTCCAGGCGCTTGGTGAGGAAGCGCACCCTCCGGTCAATCTCCCGCAACTGTTTCTTGCCGTATATGTATTCGGCATTCTCCGAGCGATCCCCAAGCGCAGCGGCTTCACGCACGGCCTGAGTCACTTCCGGCCGCTTCTCTTCCCAGAGGTGCTTCAATTCATCCCGGAGTTGTCGCTCCCCACCCGGGGTAATGTATCTTGCCCGTCCCGGTGAAGGTGTTTTTCTGGATTCGGCCATGGTCTTACCTTTTTATAGTCAAAAAAAAACCCCGCAAGTGCGGGGCAAGGCTAGCGCTGTGGTGAAGACAATAACAAAGCTGAAATAACGATCAATGTGCTCAATGGCCACAATATAAACATGGGTGGCGTTACCTTTGGGTGGCTTGCTGATTACTTTTTCGTCAGACTGGCCAATTCGTCACGCTATTGCACCCCTGCCTGGAGATTAGGTTGTCGAGCCTAGCAATAAAATTTATTGTTTGATGAAGGCGCAAATGTCGCAGGTGCTACGGATCCGGATCAACGAGGACAGTCAACAACCATGAACACCAAGAAACTTCTGAATACCGCACTGAACGGTCTCGACTATGTCGGCTACCAGCTGGACCAGGTTGGCATTACCAGTCGGGTCAACCGTCACAATCTGGCCGCTTTTTTGATGGCGGAGCAGTACCGTCTGGAAGGTGAGTGGGAGAGCTTCCAGGCCCGCCTTGATCGACGCAAGGCGCAACTGGATGACTTGAAAGAAGCGTTCGAGGCCCGTCTGGCGCCGCTTCGCAAGCCGCGCACCCCTGCCTCCTGAATGAACGCCAGAAGTCTGCGCGGCAAAAACCGGGCGTCGGCCTTTACGTTGTCGCCTCGGAATCTTCCCAGCTGAGCCGATTCGCCGTGACGGACTTCGCCGTGCGTTTGTCACTGGGATAGGCCGGCAAGCGAACGGAAACGGTGAGACCCGGAGGCTCAGCCTCAGGATTACGATCACTGAGCTCAATGCGGCCCTGATGAATTTCCGTCACCGCCCCGACCAGGCTCAAACCAAGACCGTTGCCCGGTAGAGAGCGGCTCTTGGCGACCCGATAAAAGCGCTGAAAAACCTGTTCTTTTTCACTGTCGGGGATACCAATACCGCTGTCACTGACCCGCAATACTGCGTCTTCGCCCTCGGCACGGACCGACACCGCAATATCGCCCTGCTCTGGCGTGTATTTGATGGCGTTATCGATGAGATTGCTGACCATCTGGAACAGTAGATCCCGATCCCCTTCGATCATGACCTCCTCATCCAGTTCCTGCCGGAAGCTCTGCTCCTTGTCTTCCGCCAGGGCCTCGTATAATTCGCAGGCGTCGCTCACCAAAAGCCCCAGAGACACCGGTTTCATATCGGCCGAATTACCGCGGGTTTCCAGACGCGCAATCCGCAACAGGGCATTGAAGGTGGCCAGTAACTGGTCGGCCTCGGCAACAGCGCGGCCAGCCTGCTCCCGAGCCTCATCGTTGTCGACCGACATCAGGGTGTTTTCAAGCTGATTCCGCAGGCGCGTCAGAGGCGTGCGCAGGTCATGGGCGATGCTGTCGGAAACATGACGGATGCCCTCCATCAGGTAGACGATGCGATCCAGCATCTGGTTGAGATTATCGGCCAGCTGGTCAAAATCATCATCGGTGCCGCGGGTCGGAATACGCAGGGACAAGTGCCCGCTCATGATCTTGCGGGAGGTATTGTTGATCACCTCGATGCGCTTGGTGGTGCTGCGGCTCATCATGAACCCGCCCGCCAGGGCCAGGGCGAGGGTAATGCCCATACCCCAGTTGATGGCGGTTTCAATCAGGCTTTTCAGCGTGTTGAGGTCATCAACATCACGACCCACAAGCAGACGCAGGCCACCCTGAACTTCAAATATCCTGGCCCGGGCACGGCGTTCGGGGCCGCTCCAGCCGACGCTTTCCTCCAGGGTAAAATTGACCCAGCCGTTCTTTGCCTGAGCCTTTTGCGGCCAGTTGGTCAGGTTGCCGGCCAGTTTGAGGTAGTCGTCGGTCGTGAGCAGATAGATCGACTTGGCGTTCGGGTCCCGCGCCACCCGCTCGCGAATAATGGTGATCAGACCGTTGACACCGCGACCCCGGTATTGCTCCGCCAGACCGGCAATCTCAGCCTCGATCGTCTGATCCGTCTGAGCCGTCATAAAACCGGCGGTACGCCAGTAAATAAACGCCAGCAAAAGAAATACGGAGGTGGCAAACACCACCATATACAGCAATGCCAGCTGGAAACTGGAGGTCTTGAGCTGGCTAAGAATTTTCACGCAGCATGTACCCGGCGCCCCGAATGGTTTGCAGCAAAGGCGTATCGAACTCCTTATCGATCTTTGCCCGCAAGCGGCTAATATGAACATCGATCACATTGGTCTGGGGATCAAAATGATAATCCCAGACCTTTTCCAGCAACATGGTGCGGGTGACGACCTGACCGGCATTTCTCATCAGGTATTCCAGGAGGCGGAATTCGCGGGGCTGCACATCGATGTTATGGCCGGCGCGCTTGACCGTACGGGCGAGCAGATCCATCTCCAGGTCCGCGACTTTAAGTAACGTCTCGGTTTCGGCCTTCTGGCGGTTGCGCCGCAGCAGCGATTCGATGCGGGCCAGCAGCTCGGTAAACGAGAACGGCTTGGTCAGGTAATCATCACCGCCGCCCCGCAAGCCGGCCACCCTATCGTCCACATCGCCCAGGGCACTGAGAATAAGTACCGGGACCTGATTACCGGTAGCACGCACCGTCTTGATAATGGCCAGGCCATCCATGCCGGGCAACATGCGATCAACAATCATAATGTCGTAATCTTCGCTGGCGGCCAGCATGAGGCCTTCCTTGCCGTCGGACGCGTGATCGACCACAAAGTCGGATTCTTTCAAACCTTTCACAAGGTAGGTTGCAACGTCCTGATCGTCTTCAATTACCAGTGCTTTCACCGGTGAGCCTCCCGATTAACGGATTATTCAAACGCATTTAAGCTGACAATCTGTCCTTTAAGAAGACAGACTGTTAACCAGACTACGGCCAACAGCTAGCGGCGACCAGTTACCATCTTGTAAGAGGCCATCAATAGCGATCCATCCACCTCAGACCGTCTGCGGTGGAGCTTTGAGGATGATATTCGGCACTGACCCAGCCGCTGTAACCCAGGCCGTCCAACGCCTCAAACACACGGGCAAAATTTATTTCACCGGTACCCGGTTCGCCGCGCCCGGGGTTGTCGGCAAACTGGATGTGACCAATCTGCGGCAAAAGCCGCTCCAGTGTCCTGATCAGATCGCCTTCCATGATCTGCATATGGTAGATATCGTACTGTAATTTCAGATTCGGGACGGCGACTTGCTCAATCAGTCGCACGGCCTTTGCTGAGCTGTCCAGCAGAAATCCGGGCATATCGACCCGCGTGTTGATGGCTTCGATGCACAGTGTCAGCCCTGCCTCCCGGCATTGGGCCGCTGCCCAGCGGAGATTATCCGCGAGGGTCTGCCAGGCCCTGCGCTCGCTTAACCGGGGCGGTTTCAGTCCGGCCAGGCAATTGATGCGCGGACAGCCCAGTATTTCCGCATAATGGATAGCTTCCACCACGCCGCCGCGAAATTCCGCGCCCCGATCCGGCAGGCAGGCGATGCCTCGCTCTCCTGCCTCCCAGTTTCCGGCCGGCAGGTTAAAAAGCACCTGGGTTAGCCCTTCTTGCTGCAATACCGAGCGCAATTCTTCCGCAGGCCAGGTGTAAGGAAACAGACATTCCACGCCCGCAAAACCGGCCTGTCGGGCAGCAGCAAAGCGGTCCAGGAAATCCAGCTCTGTGAACAGCAGAGTGAGGTTAGCGGCAAACCTGGGCAAACGTCAGCCTCCGGTTACCAGGTGACGTGAATCAAGTTGGACACCGTTGATGTGTTCAAGTTCCAGCAGCAAGCCACTATGGTCCACTTCTGTGTGGCCGTTTGCGATCAACGCCAAATACTCGTTATGGACCTGTTGCGCCAAGGGCAGCGTCAGTTTTTCCGCCCGTGCTTCGTCCAGGATCATAGCCATATCTTTAAGCTGGATACGAGCCGGCGCGCCCGGAGCGAAATCGCGATCCAGCATTCGCTGGCCATGCACCTCAAGGATTTTACTGCCCGCAAAGCCGCCCATCAGTGCTTCCCGGACAGCTTCCGGCTTGGCTCCACCGCGAGCCGCCAGAAGAAGCGCCTCTGAGACCGCGCCGATGGTGATGCCGACAATTGCCTGATTGGCCAGCTTGGCCAACTGGCCGGAACCAATCGGGCCAATATGCGTGGGTTTGCCCAGAGCAGCGAAAATCGGGGCCTGCGCCGTCATGATGTCAGCGTCGCCACCGACCATAACGCTCAACCGGGCCGTTTGCGCTCCCGCCGTTCCACCGGAGACGGGGGCATCAAGGTAGTGGCAGCCCCGAGCTTCAACCCGTTGGCCGTGATCCCGGGCCAGGGCCGGCGGGATGGAACTCATGTCAATGACGGTGGCGCCGGCCTGCAATGACGAAATAACCTCTCGCTCAACCAGTACCTGGTGAACCACCGTGCCATTTTCCAGCATCAGGATCACCACATCCGCGTCTGCCACCGCTTCCGAGGGCGTCCCTGCGATAGTCGCCTCTTCGGAGAAGGGTTCACACTTACGAGCGGTTCGATTCCAAAGAGTCATGGGAAAGCCCGCATCGAGCAGGTTGCGGATCATGGGCGCACCCATAAGACCAATACCGAGAAAGGCGACGCGGGGAAGTGGCTGGGTCATGGCAGATTACCTTTGACGTAATGGATGGCATCAGGGGTGCCTGGGAAAATCACTACCGGGGCAAGTTTCACAGAGCTCAGGAACAAAAACGCCACCAGGTTTGGTGGCGTTCTTTCGACTGGGGTCAGTGTATTTTATGCTTAAGCCGCTTCCGTCATCTGCATCCGGATTTTTTTCATGGCGTTCTTTTCCAGCTGACGAATGCGTTCTGCCGAAATGCCATAACGGTCAGCCAACTCATGTAGTGTGGACTTGCTGCCACTGAGCCAGCGCTCACGGAGAATATCCTGACTGCGCTCATCGAGGCTGCCCAGCGCTTCCATCAGGCGGCCATTGGCATTTTCAGTCCAGTCCGACTGTTCCAGCAAACTGGCCGGATCGGTGCTGTGATCCTGCAAGTAATAGGCCGGCGCCTGGTAAGCGGTATCGCTATCGTCATCCATGGGGCCATCAAAAGCAGTGTCCTGGCTGGACATACGGCCTTCCATTTCCCGGACCACTTTGGGCTCGACTCCCAAGTCCTGGGCAACCGCTTCAAGCTCATTGTGATTGAGCCACGCAAGCCGTTTCTTCTGGCTGCGCAGGTTAAAGAACAATTTACGCTGGGCCTTGGTGGTCGCCACTTTCACGATACGCCAGTTGCGCAGGATAAATTCGTGAATTTCTGCCTTGATCCAGTGTACGGCAAAGGACACGAGCCTTACGCCATATTCAGGATTGAACCGTTTGACGGCTTTCATGAGGCCAACGTTACCCTCCTGGATAAGATCGGCCTGAGCCAGACCATAACCGGAGTAGCTTCTGGCAATGTGGATCACGAATCGCAGGTGCGACAACACCAGCTGACGGGCTGATTCCAGTTCGCCGTCATAATACAGCTTCTCGGCGAGCTCACGCTCCTCGTCTGCGGTCAGCACAGGGATACGACTCGCGGCTTGAATGTAAGACTCAAGATTCGCGCCCGGAACCAGTCTATCCGCTAGTTGTAAGCTTGTACCCATGTGTAACTCTCCCATGCTTGTGCGGGTCCTTGAATGTTTTACCAAGCCAATTTGAGACCGCAAAAAGCTTGAATTATTTCCGACTGAACCTTGATGACCCAGTGCTGAGGGGCCATGAACTTATTAGGTCCGCCTAGTACTCTTTAAATTACACCGACCACTAAGACTTTTTCAATACGCTTTTTCCTGTATAAACGATCACTACACTCGCCTCTCAGCCGGGTTCGATGGCGACCAGATGTCTTTTTACTGCCAACCAGGCTCCAAGCCAGCCAAAGCCTATGGCCACCATCAGTAAGACCAGGTTGCCCTGAAAAGAAAGGCCAGTGAGCACGAACTGGCTACCGTAGAGATCCGCCAGTCTCTCGACCGGCCCACTGAGCCACCACAAAGTCAGCTGCAACAAGACAAACGCCACCAGGCCACCGCCTAACCCGAACCAGATACCAGTATACAGAAAAGGACGCCGGACAAACGCATCGGTTCCGCCGACCAGTTTTGCCACGAGAATTTCATCCCGCCGGTTTTCGATCGCCAGGCGGATGGTATTGCCGATGACCAGAATAACCGCCAGCGCCAGCAGGGCCGCGAGCGCCCAAACGCCCCGGCCCAACACTTCGGTGATCGCCTTGAGACGCTGCAGCCAGCCCAGATCGACCTGAACCCGGCTAACGCCCCGGATGTCTTCCAGGGTTCCAAGCAACCCCTGCATGGCAAGCTCGCTGCGAACACGATCGGTGGGCGTGACCAGCAAGGTGTGGGGTAGCGGATTATCGTTGAGGAAGTCAAGCGCATCATCCAACCCCGAGCCGGACCGGAATTCAGCCAGGGCTTGCGTTTTATCAATCAGCTCGACCTCAGCCACCTCCGGTCGCATGGCAATATCCAGCCGCAAACCGTCTGCCTGATCCACTGTCACCTCCTCCGCCAGGTACAGGGTCACGCGCGCGGCGCTTTCCCAGCCCGCGCTGACGCCCTGCAAACTGGTCAACAGCAGCAGAAGGCCCACCGGCAACGCCAGCGCCACCCCCATGACCGTCCAGGTCATCAGGCTGGCAACCGGCGCCTGCAACATGCGACGAGCGCTGTCCCGCGCGACTCTGCGATGATGCCCCAGGTAGCTCTCAAAAGCCTGGCGAAAGGGTGCCCGGGACCTGTTTGCCCCGCGAGGTTTTGGCGGAGCCTTGTTCATGACACACCACCTTCTGACACAAGGCGGCCATCTGCCAGAGTCAGTGTCCGGCGCTGCATATTATCGATCAGAGCAATGTCGTGACTGGCAATCAAGACCGTCACGCCAACCTGGCTGAACTGCTCGAACAGGCGCATTATGTCCGCCGAAAGCGCGGGGTCCAGGTTACCCGTGGGCTCGTCCGCCAGCAGCACCGGTGGCTTGTTCACCACCGCCCGCGCAATGCCCACCCGCTGTTGTTCACCACCCGAGAGCTGAATGGGGTTCATTTTTTCCTTGCTAAGCAGCCCAACCTTGTCTAATGCCGCTCTTACCCGCCGGCCAATGTCGCCCGCGGGCGTCCCCATCACTTCCAGCGGCATGGCGACATTGTCGAATACACTGCGGTCAAACAGTAACTGGTGATTCTGGAACACCACACCGATGTGACGACGGATGTACGGCACCTGGCGTTTAGGCAGGGTGTTCAATAATTGCCCACCAACCACGACCCGCCCGGCGCTGGGGCGCTCCATGAGCATAATCAGTTTAAGTAGCGTGCTCTTGCCGGCGCCGGAATGACCGGTGAGAAACGCCAACTCACCACGTGCCAGCTGGAAATTCACCTGCTTCAAAGCTGTATGGTCGCCATCGTAACGCTTGCTGACCTGCTCAAATTCGATCATCGGATTGAACTACTCATCAAATAAGGCGTTTACAAACAGTTCTGAGTCAAACTCGCGCAAGTCGTCCACCTGTTCGCCGACGCCAATATACCGGATAGGTAACTGCAGCTGGCGGGCGATGGCAAAAACGATACCGCCCTTGGCTGTACCGTCCAGTTTGGTCAGGGTAATGCCACTGACACCCACTGCCTCCTGGAAAACCCTGGCCTGACTCAGGGCATTCTGCCCGGTGCCCGCATCCAGAACGAGCATGACTTCATGGGGTGCCTGATCGTCAAGCTTTTTGATCACCCGCACAACTTTTTCCAGCTCGCTCATCAGGTTGTCCTTGTTCTGCAACCGGCCGGCGGTATCAGCGATTACCACATCCACCTGACGCGCGGCAGCGGACTGAACCGCGTCAAAGATAACGGAGGCACTGTCAGCGCCGGTGTGTTGGGCAACAACCGGCACGTCGTTACGCTCGCCCCAAACTTGCAACTGCTCCACGGCCGCGGCCCGAAAGGTATCCCCCGCGGCCAGCATGACCGATTTGCCATCACGCTTGAATTTGTGGGCCAGTTTGCCAATCGTCGTGGTTTTGCCAACGCCGTTAACGCCAACCATCAGGATCACGTAAGGCTTTTTATCAGACTGTATTTCCAGGGGCTGTACCGAGTTAGCGAGCATCTGACGTAAATCCTCTTTAAGCGCCTGGCGCAGGGCTTCGCCGTCTTTTAGCTGTTGCCGCTCGAGTTTCTGCGTTAGTGAATCAATGATTTCAGAGGTGGCCGTGACGCCCACGTCGGCCATCAACAGAGTGGTTTCGATCTCCTCCAGCAGGTCTTCGTCCACCTTGCCTGCGGAGAACAGGTCCGTAAGGCTCGCCCGGGTCTTGCCCAGACCCTGGCGAAAACGCTGAAACACGCTGACGGGAGGCACCCGGGGCTCAGGGGCCGGCTTGGGCACCGGTTCTGGCACAGCGACCGTCGCCTCGGCTTCCTCGGCAGGCTCAGCCGGCGCTTTTTCCTCGGCTGTAGGTACCCCCTCGCCTTCCTCGGGCTTATGCTGGGGAATTCGCTTGGGGCGGGGCATACGGCGACGCTTGGCAACCAGCTCGGCACCAAAAACGAGTACAAGAAAGACCAGAAAGCCAATTGAGATCCACTCTGCCATTGTCATTGCATTCCATTCCCGGAAGTTGCGGGGCGCACTTGAAGAAGCGCTTGGTCAAACCCCTTTAAAATTCAAGGCGGCTATTCTAGCCCTCGGGCCGCTGAGCGTCCAAACTTAGCAGCCTGTCGTTACACTTGTTTTGTCGAACCAGGAGTTTATGCGCCGTGTCAGTCAAAAAAACCGCTAAAAAATCCCGCACAGAAGGAGGCGAAGGCGAACTTCGCCTTATCGGCGGCGACTGGCGCAGCCGCAAACTGCGTTTCCCCGCAGTGGGAGGTGTGCGACCAACGCCGGCGCGAACCCGCGAAACCCTGTTCAACTGGCTGAGTCACCACCTGGCCGACGCCCGCTGCCTCGACCTTTTTGCCGGCAGCGGTGCGCTCGGCCTCGAGGCTCTATCCCGCGGCGCGCGCGAAGTCACGCTGGTGGATAAAACCCCGGCTCTGGCAAAAGCGCTGATCGCAAACCTCAAGACTCTGAACGCTCGTTGCGGCAGGGTAGTCTGCTGTCCGGTGGAGGATTTTCTCGCGCAGACGCCGGCGGCGCCCTACGACATCATCTTCCTCGATCCGCCTTTTCGTCAGGGCTGGGCGGAGCGGCTATTGCCGATACTGGCCAGGGAGGGCTGGGTTGGCGAGGGCAGTCGGGTTTATATGGAGCATGAAAGTGAGCTGACGGCCCTGCCCTACCCGGATAACTGGGAACTGCATCGCAAGAAGACGGCCGGCCAGGTGACTTATAACCTCTTCCGAGTGCTGGCTAACTCATAAAAAAACCCACTGTTCCCAGCAGGTTTTTTTACTCATCCGCGCTATCAGCCTGGTCGCAACGCATAAGTTTTCAAATGCTCGGCGAATTCTTCCAGATATCGTATACCGCTGGTTTCAGCCTCCCGACACCAAACCATCAACGCCTGCAGCTTCTCCTGCGGCTTCACGCCCCGCCGGCGCCAGAGCGCCTGAAGTTCGTGGCTCTTATCATAGATCTGGCGCAACCTCGGATTGGTCTCAAGCAGGGAGTCAAGCTGGGCCTGGTCTTTGGGCTTAATCAGCGTCACTTCCCGGGACAGAAGTTTCTTGAGTTTCTTGTAGCGCGATCGGATCTCTTGCTCCATGAACAGCATTTTTTGCTGCTGCAGAACCGGCTCCATGACCCGCTTGCGGTATTTTCGCATAATATCAAAGCGGTTATTGGCGATGGCCTGCACCGTCTCCACATCCATTTCCAGCTTACCGGGCACCGAGTGGGCAATAGGACGATAGCCCTTGGGCTTAGCCAGGCCCAGCCCCTGGAAAAGCCTTATGTAGCCCCAGCCCACATCAAACTCGAACCAGCGCCGTGACAACTTGGACGAGTTGGGGTAGGTGTGGTGGTTGTTGTGCAGCTCTTCACCACCGACAAGGATGGCCCAGGGAACAATGTTGCGGGCCTCGTCGGCGCACTCGTAATTGCGGTAGCCGAAATAATGGCCAAGCCCGTTGATGACGCCGGCCGCCCAGAAGGGAATCCAGAGCATTTGCACCGCCCAGATCCAGACGCCATGAACACCGAACAACATCACATTGGCCACCGCCAGCAGGGCAATACCGAGATTTCTGTGCCGGGTGTAAAGATTGCGCTCGATCCAGTCTTCCGGAGTGCGCTGACCGTATTTTTCGCAGTTCTCCGGCGTGGCCGCCTCGGCGTACAGTTTGGCGCCTAAAAAGAAAACCCTGGGCAAGCCTTTCACCACCGGGCTGTGCGGATCCTCTTCGGTCTCACATTTGGCGTGGTGCTTACGGTGGATTGCGGTCCATTCCTTGGTGTTGATGCTTGTGGTCAACCAGAGCCAGAAGCGGAAAAAGTGCGACAGTACTGGGTGCAGGTCCAGGGAATTGTGCGCGGAATGGCGATGCAGGTAGAGAGTCACGCTTACGATGGTTACATGGGTCATGCCCAGCGCCACCACAGCAAGCTGAAACAAGGAGAGGTCCAAAAGACCGGAATGCCACATAGGGGAAATCCTTGGGTTCAATCATAAGGCCAACAAGGCCTTGGTATACTGCTCTTGACTCTAGCTTACACATGTAAGCCGGAACAAGCGGCATTTGGCGATATTTCATAAAGAAATAAACGGATGTTAACCGGAATTCGCATTACGACTTCCGGCTTTCGCGTAAGGGTCCGGACTGCCACCCGATTGACAGCAGGCGAGAAGCGGGCACAATCAGCGGCCAAACGAGAAGACCAAACATAGGCTACCCCACTACGACTTCAGTCGTAGTGGTTGGTTCCGTAAGTTTTCCTTTTTATTTCTGCCGGAGCCCGACTGTGCCTGAGCTGCCCGAAGTCGAAACCACTCGTCAGGGGATTGCCCCCCATATGGAAGGCCGTCGAATTGAGAAAATCACCGTCCGGGACCGGCGCCTGCGCTGGCCGATTCCAGAGGATTTGCCCGGCCGAATGACTGGCCAGCAGGTCCTCGCGGTCGATCGGCGTGGCAAATACCTGCTCTTCAGGTTCCCGCAGGGATCCGCCATCGTTCACTTGGGCATGTCCGGCAGCCTTCGCCTGATCACAGACCAGAGCCCGCCATTGCGCCATGATCATGTCGAAGTGATTCTGGATCAGGGTACAACGCTGCGTTATAACGACCCGAGACGATTTGGTTGCTGGCTCTGGGCCGAAGACCCCTACCAGCACCCGCTACTCGCCAGCCTGGGACCCGAACCGCTGGATACGACATTCAGCGGCCCCTACTTACATCGGCTCAGCCAAGGCAAGACAACGCCAGTCAAACACTTCCTGATGGATAGTCGCACGGTGGTGGGAGTGGGCAACATCTACGCCAATGAAGCCCTTTTCAAAGCCGGCATTCACCCCCGACGTAGCGCCGGCCGTATCAGCCGCGACCGCTACACACTGCTGGCTCAGGCCATTCGGGAAACCCTGAGCGCCGCGATTCTGATGGGCGGCACCACGCTCCGGGATTTCATCAACAGCGACGGCAAGCCCGGCTATTTCTCCCAGTCTCTGCAAGTGTATGGCCGGGGTGGCGCACCCTGTCACCAATGCGCGGCCCAGCTCAAAGAAATCCGCATGAGTCAGCGCACCACCGTGTACTGCGGCCAATGCCAGCGCTGAAACTCGCCGCCGGATTTACTTGAAAACGGCCAAATATGGTTCATAGTTGAACCTATGTAAGGATTCGCTATTTCTCAGCTTCGTGAATGACGCGAGCAGACCGGCGGATACTTGGAACCCCAGGAGCGCAGCGTTATGCCAACTATCAAATACCCACGGGTTGCCACCACAGCCCTGGCGATCTGCCTTTTGACCTTTGCTTCGTTTGGTCATGCCCGCGAGGTGGACGAATCCCCCTCAGCCCTCGCCATGAGCGGAGATGCTTTATTCGCGCGGCCACTGCTGTTAGCCACCACGGTGGTTGGGAGCGCGGTCTACGTGGTATCACTGCCGTTTTCCCTGCTCGGGGGCAACGAAGACGAAGCCCGGGAGGTGCTTGTGTACGGACCTGCGAAAGCCACGTTCAAAAGGTGCCTCGGTTGCACTGCAAACAACGTCGACGCCGACACCGTCGAACTGGAAAAAGAGGGGTATTAGACACAACGTCTGAAGCCTTCAAAACTGGCCCGGCCCTTGCCAATGGCTGCGCACTGCGTCAGCCTGACACCTGATTCTCTGCAGGCGCTCTTTTTTATGGTCAACTGGTCAAAGCTCGACACCGTGTTTCTGGATATGGACGGCACCCTGCTTGATCTCCATTATGATAACCATTTCTGGCTTGAGCACCTGCCGAAACGGTACGCGGAGCACTTCCGGCTGACCCCCGAACAGGGCCGGGACAAGATCTTCCCCTTGATTACCGCGGCGCGCGGCCAATTGCAGTGGTATTGCACCGACCACTGGAGCGAGGTCCTGTGCCTGGACGTGGCGACTCTCAAAGGTGAGACCAGAGACCGTATTGCCTACCGCCCTCACGTTACAGATTTTTTGAAGGCCATAAGAAGCCGGGGCCTCAATTGCGTTATTGTGACCAACTGCCACCCGGATCCGCTGGCACTCAAACTCGAGGTCACAGGCCTCGATCGTCATGTCGACGCCATCGTCTCCAGTCACCAGCTTGGCAAACCCAAGGAAGACACGACGTTCTGGGCAGATCTCCAGCAACGCGTGCCTTACGACCCCCGCACAACCCTAATGGTCGATGACAGCATCCCTGTGCTGGAAAGCGCACTGGCGGCCGGCATTTCCCAATGCCTGGCGATTCTCGCGCCGGACAGCCAAAAGGCTCCGGGAACACCGCACCCTGTGATTCCCTCTATCTCGCATTTCAACGAACTCTTGCCTCTGTGAACAAACGCTCAAGGCCTGCCATCGGGCCACTGAAAACGTTATAATCGCAGAATCAATGATTGAAGTGAGGGGATATGACCTCAGCAACCGACAGAGAAGAACGGGTCAGACTTGATAAATGGCTCTGGGCAGCGCGCTTTTACAAGACTCGCAGCCTGGCAAAGCTGGCCATTGAAGGCGGCAAGGTCCATTACAACGACCAGCGTTGCAAACCCGGCAAACTGGTGGAACTCGGCGATAAGGTGAAACTCCGTCAGGGCTTCCAGGAACGCTTCGTTATCATCGACCAGATCAGCGACCGGCGCCGGAGCGCGCCGGAAGCCCAGATGCTGTATCACGAAACCGAAGAGAGCGTGACCGCTCGCGAGGATCTGGCCTGGCAACGCAAGACCATGCAGGCCGCCCACATGCCGCCGGCTCGCCGACCGTCCAAGAAAGACCGGCGCAATATTCAACGGTTCAAAGACCAGAACGGCATGTGACAGCTATCCCGGCCAACCATTCCACCCGTATCCTCACAGCCTTCCAGGAGAGTTCAACGTGGCGTCCCACGACCAGTTCCAACGTTTTATTTTTGAAAACAGTCAGGTGCGTGGCGCCTGGGTAAAACTGGCTGACAGTTATGTCGAAATCACCAGCCAGACCCCTTACCCGGCGCCTGTGCGCAAACTCCTGGGCGAAGCCCTGGCGGCCAGTGTGTTAATGACCGGCACACTGAAGTTCGCCGGCACCCTCTCGTTGCAGGCCAGTGGCAGCGGGCCGTTACGCACCCTGATGGCTGAATGCAGCCACGATCGCTACATTCGGGGCTTGGCGCGCTTTGATCAGCCCCTCCCGGAGACCGAATCACTGGATGAGATGCTTGGCCAGGGCAAGATGGCCATAACCATAACGCCTGACGAAGGCCAGCGCTATCAGGGCGTGGTGCCAAGGGAAGATGACTCGCTGGCACGCTGTCTGGAAGATTACTTCGAACGTTCCGAGCAGATCGCCACCACCCTGGCACTGTTTTGTGATGGCGAGCGCAGCGGCGGCCTGCTTCTGCAACGTATGCCCGGGGCCACCGAGCCGGATGACGACCTCTGGCAACGGGTGACCCATCTTGCCAGCACCCTGAAACCGGACGAACTTCTCGGTCTGGAGAGTGAAACAGTGCTGTACCGCCTGTTCAACGAAGAAACCGTGCGCATGTTCGACGCGGACCCTGTGGCGTTTCGCTGCAGCTGTTCTCGCGAAAGAACCTTGTCAGCATTACAGGCAATCGGGCAGGATGAGTGTTACAGCATTATAGAAGAGCGCGGCGCAATCGATATGGATTGCCAGTTTTGCCACGCGAAGTACCAGTTTGACCGTACTGAAATAGACCGTTTGTTTCACGGACATGTCCTGCACTAAACATTGGGCAAAACAGTCTGAAAGGCTCAACGGCGCGGCCTGGAACTGTCGTTTTTGCTATAGCTCTCTGGCATACTGTCGCTCCTTGGCTGGCCTTTCTGTGCATTTTTTAGCCAAAGAGACATCCTTTAACAGGTTTTAGCCGGACAGGAGGTGATCGATGCCCGGCAGAGACCCAATCTCGAAGATTCCCCACGATGAGGTCCAAGTGAGCAACACATATAAAGATCTGAATGCAGCTCGGCTGATCGAGCTCGCGCTGGACAGACGGGAAGGCGTACTCGCCGCCAACGGCGCACTGGTGGTCCAGACGGGTGCGCGCACCGGCCGCTCGCCCAAGGACCGGTTCATTGTCGAGGAGCCCAGCACTTCCGATGATATTGAATGGGGCCCGGTCAACCAACCCTTTAACAGTCAGCGTTTCGATGATTTGTGGGATCGGGTCGAGGCTTTTCTTGCCGAGAAAACCAGCTTTATATCCCGGCTTCACGTGGGCTCGGATCCAGAGCACTATCTGCCCGTTCAGATGGTCACCGAAATGGCTTGGCAAAATCTGTTCGGCCGCAATCTGTTTATTCGCCCCGATGAGTTCAATCCGGCCGACAAGCAGGAATGGCAAGTGCTCAACGTCCCCAATTTTGACTGTGTGCCCAAGCGTGACGGCACCAACAGCGACAGCTGCGTCATCATTAACTTCGCCAAGCGCAAGGTGCTTCTGGCCGGCATGCACTATGCCGGCGAAATGAAAAAAGCCATGTTTTCAGTGCAGAACTTTTTACTGCCGGAAAAAGACGTATTGCCGATGCATTGCTCGGCCAATGTCGGCGACGATGGCGAAACCTGCCTGTTCTTCGGTCTGTCCGGCACCGGCAAAACAACCCTGTCCGCCGATCCTGACCGCTACCTGATCGGCGACGACGAACACGGCTGGGGCCCCGGCACGGTTTTCAACATCGAAGGCGGCTGCTACGCCAAGTGCATCGACCTTAGTCGGAAAAATGAGCCGATCATATGGGATGCCATTCGTTTTGGCGCCATCATCGAAAACGTCGCCATTGACCCGGAGAGCCGCGAGCCCGATTACAGCGATGTTTCTCTCACCGAAAATTCTCGATGCGCCTATCCACTGGAACACATCGAGAAACGGGTCCCGGAGAATCGGGCCGGTGAGCCCTCCCATATCGTTTTCCTGACCTGCGACATGACCGGGGTTCTGCCGCCAGTGTCTGTGCTGAGCAAAGAGGCTGCCGCCTATCATTTCCTGAGCGGGTACACTGCCCTGGTCGGCTCCACCGAGATGGGCTCCTCGTCCAAACTTAAATCAACCTTTTCCACCTGCTTTGGCGCGCCCTTTTTCCCGCGCCCCGCCGGGGTTTATGCAGAACTGCTGATGAAGCGGATGGACGAATTCGGCAGCACGGTGTTCCTGGTCAACACCGGTTGGACCGGTGGACCTCGCGGTGTTGGCGAACGCTTCAGCATCCCGACCACCCGCGCCATTATCAAAGCCATCCAGGATGGCGATCTGGATAATGTGGCAACTGAGCACCTGCCAGCCCTGAACCTCGAAGTGCCGGTCAGGGTCGACGGCGTCGATAACAAGCTGCTTAATCCGCGCAACACCTGGTCCAGCCCTGAAGAATACGATGCCAAGGCCAGGGAACTGATCGCTCAGTTCGTGGATAATTTCAAAAAATTCGACGTGGCGGATGCTATTTTGGCGGCCGGCCCACGGTTGTGACGGGGCATGCGTGCCTATTGCAGGAGTTTGTGATGCTCAAACCAGATCTGATTAAAATGCTCGCCGAAAAAACCGACCTTAGCCAGGCCCAGGCAGGCGAAGTGGTCAACGCCTTTACGGATCAGATTTCCGCGGCGCTCGCACGGGGGGAAGCGGTTACTCTGACTGGCTTTGGCACATTCAGTACGCGCAACCGGGACGCCCGAACCGGTCGCAACCCCCAGACCGGTGCCAGCCTGCAGATCCCTGCCAGCCGTGCGGCGGCATTCAAGGCTGGTAAAAACCTGAAAGAAAGTATTAATTAGGGGACGGGCCAGGGCGGGTCCCGCGGGACCGGTGCCGGCTCAATCCAACGGCCAGGCCTGCCGGCCGGCGCAAAAGGTGTAACGCACCGCGCCCGGCAGCGCCTGCTGTGGCAAAGGCACATGCTTGCCCGTCGAATGGATGCCCGCTCCGTCGGATAACCAGGTGAGTGTCGGATCGAACAGGCACAAGTCCGCCGGTTCACCCACTTTAAGCTCGGCCGGCGACTCCTGCAGTATGCCACTCGGGCCTGTGGTCAGGGCACGAATCAGCTCCGTCAACTGGAGTTCGCCGTCAGCCACCAGCATCAACCCCATAGACAGCACACTTTCCACAGTCGACAGACCGGCAGCGGTTTCGCCCAAAGGTGCGCGCTTGGCAGCCGGGTCGTGGGGCTGGTGCTGACTGACAATGGCCGCAATCACGCCTGCGCGTACACCCGCCAACAAGCCCTGGCGATCCGCTTCCGACCGAAGCGGGGGATTCACATGAAAACGGCTGTCAAAACCGGCCAGTGCCTGTTCGGTAAACACCAACTGGTGCATGGCCACGTCAGCGGAGACAGCCACGCCGCGATGCTGGGCTTCCGCCACCATCTCGACGGCCCGCGCCGTGGACACCTGGCTTAGATGCAGCTGCACGCCGGTTTCCTCCGCCAGCAACAGCAACTCGCTCACGGCTGTGGTTTCCGCCACCTCCGGTACGCCAGACAGACCCAGCCGGGCCGTCACCATTCCATCATGAGCGAAGCCACCTGCTGCCAGAGCAGCGTTGGTGGGCTGCAGCATCAGTGTATAACCGAAGGTTTGAGCGTAGGCCATACAGCGTCTGAGCACTCGGGCGTTAGCGAACACATGGCTGGCGTTACTAAAAGCAACGCAACCGGCAGTGCTCAGTCCGACCATGTCGCTCAGCAGTTCGCCCTCAAGGCCACGGGTGGCGGCGCCAATCGGGCGAACGTGGACCGGAGAACGGCTGGCTGCTGTATCCCGGATCAGGTGGGTGACGGCCCCGGAGTCATTGACCGGGGACGAGTCCGGGGTCGAGCAAACCGTGGTAAATCCGCCTTTCGCCGCCGCACGGGTTTCCGAGAAAATATCGCCCTTCTGGCCATTGCCCGGTTCGCGAAGGTTGCAGCAAAGATCAATAAAGCCGGGGCTCAGATAACAGCCGTCGGCAACAAGGGTGCGGTCGACTGCTTCGGCCTCGGCGACTTTGTCAAACCCTGCAATGCGCCCGTCCCGGATCAGAATGGTCGTGGTTTGCTCCGAGATTCCGGCGCCGGTAACAAGCCGGACGCCCGATATTGTCAGGCTATCGGCGGTCATGTTCGCACCTCCGCGGGCCGGGCCTTAACCCGCTCGGAAACCTGGCCACTCATCGCCATGGACATGACCGCCATGCGCACGGCAATGCCATTGGTAACCTGATTCAGGATCACCGATTGCGATCCGTCCGCCACTTCTGATTCAATCTCGACTCCACGATTGATCGGGCCGGGGTGCATCACAATGCAATCGGGCTTTGCCAGGCTCAGCTTTTCCTGATTGAGTCCGTACAGGCGGTAAAATTCCCGTTCGCTGGGCAGAAGCGCGCCTTCCATGCGCTCCAGCTGCAATCTCAACATGATCACAACATCCAGGTCCCGCATGCCGTGGCTCATGTCGTATTCCACTTTACAGCCCAGGCTCTCAATGTCCCGCGGCAACAGCGTAGCCGGGGCGATAACACGTACCTCAGCCACCCCCAGTGTATTAAGCGCGCGAATCTGGGAACGAGCGACCCGTGAGTGCAGGATGTCGCCAACCACCGCCACTTTGAGACCTTCAAACCCACCTTTGTGCTGGCGGATGGTCAACATATCCAGCATGGCCTGGGTCGGATGGGCATGACGGCCGTCTCCGGCATTTATGATGGCAACACCCGGCGTTACGGTTTCCGCGATGAAATGCGGGGCGCCGCTCTGGGAGTGCCGGACCACGAACATGTCGCTGGCCATGGCTTCCAGGTTAAGCAGGGTGTCGGATAAGGATTCACCCTTGGACGTGGCCGATGTATTGATATCAAGGTTGAGAACGTCAGCGGACAAACGCTTGGCGGCAAGTTCGAACGTGCTGCGAGTGCGGGTGCTGGATTCAAAAAACAGGTTAACCACCGTGCGGCCCCGCAGTAACGGCACCTTTTTGATGGTGCGCTCGCCCACCTCGATAAACGAGTCGGCTGTGTCGAGAATGGCGGTCAGCATTGCCCTGTCCAGACCGTCGAGGGTAAGAAAATGCTTCAGCCTACCCTCATGGGTGAGCTGTAAGGAAGGTGAAGTACTACCGTGTGCGATCATGCTTGCTCACCTGGAATGACTGTGACTTGCTTTTATCAATAGTGGCGTGACCTTACCGCACCCAATGCCGGCTCAGGCCTGCTGGCGGGTATCGATCAACTCGACGCGCAGCGGCTCCGGCCCCTTGAGCTTGACCCGCTGGTGACCCGACAAGGCCAGTTTCTGGCCCACCACATCGGGCTGAATGGGAAGCTCCCTGGCGGACAGATCAATCAAGGTCGCCAACAGGATACTGGCCGGGCGACCATAATCGAAGATTTCGTTCATAGCGGCGCGAATGGTGCGGCCACTCATGATGACGTCATCGACCAGCACCACGTCCCGGCCTTCGGTCTCGAAAGGCAGATGGGACGGCTGAACCCTGGGGTTGAGCCCGATACGACTGAAGTCGTCGCGATAAAACGAGATATCCAGCTCGCCGCAGGCCTCCTCAAGTTCCAGGCGCTCGCGCAACAGTTCGGCAAGCCAGACTCCGCCGGTACGAATACCAATCAGTGCCGGGCGCTCGATTCCACGCTCGGCCAAACGCTGACGCAAACCGGATTCAAGGCTGTCCAGCAACTCACCGATGCTCAAAAGGGCTGTCATTGACGTCCTCGCTCATTATTTTTGTCGCGATCCATTTCGTTGAACCAGGTTTCAAGAATCAGCACGGCGGCGCGGTCATCCACGCCGTGGCGACCGAAATCCCGTTCACCACCTGCCGCCAGCACCTCGCCTTTGGCCTCAAAACTGGTCAGGCGCTCGTCCACCATCGCCACCGGCAAGTGAAAGCGGCCATGCAGGCGTTTGCCGAATTTGCGGGCCCGCAGGCACATGTCATTTTCGGTGTCATCCATGTTCAGAGGCAAACCGACCACCAGCTGATCCGGCCGCCACTCCTGAATCAAAGCGGCAATCGTGGGCCAGTCCGGAATGCCATCTTTTGCTGACAGCATGGTTAAGGGTCGCGCCCGGCCTAACAGCTCCTGACCAAAAGCCACGCCGATGCGCCGCGTACCGAAATCAAATGCAAGTACCTGCCGCTGGCCTGGCTCACGCATGGCCAATCGCGTTACTGAGCTGGTTCAAATCAATGCCGAGACGCTTAAGAATAGCCTGGTAACGATGGGAAGCTTCGGTTTCAAACAACAGCTCGGCACTACCGGGGCACGCGAGCCAATCACTGCTGGCCAGTTCTGCCTCAAGCTGACCCTCGCTCCAGCCAGCGTAACCCAAGGCCACCAGGTAACGCGACGGCCCCTCATCCAGACCAATGGCGCCCAGTATGTCGCGCGAGGTGGTCAGCATGACATCCTCGCTCACTGCCGTGGTGTTGAGCCATGACGTGGATGGCCCATGAAACACGAAACCCCGTTCCGGCTGCACCGGACCGCCGCTGTATACCGGTTCATCGAGCTCACCGCCGTCCAGATCAAGTTGCTCCAGAATTTCGCCCAGGTGGATATCAAGCGGCCGGTTTATAATGACACCCAGGGCCCCGCCCTCATTATGATCGCACAGAAAAACGACCCCACCATGAAAACGCGGATCGGCCAGGTAAGGGCTCGCAAGCAGAAAATAACCTTTAAGGCTGGCGGGCAGTTGCTTGACGTTATTCATCCGGAAGTGAGCCCCTTGCGTTGAAAAGACCAGGTGCGAATAATTTCAAGCTGATCGGTCTGTTCGCGCATGCTTTCCGGAAAAGCGGAAAACGGGCTCGCCATCCGGATAATGCGAAGGGCGGCGTCATCAAGCACCGTGCTGCCGGAAGACTCCAGTATGCCGACTTCCTTAAGACTGCCATCAGCTACCAGCACCACCAACACCCTCAGAGTGCCATAAATCCCGGATTGACGAGCCTCGGCCGGGTAATTCACATTGCCCACCCGCGTGACCTTGTCAATCCAGTTCTGGACGTACCAGGCGTTGTCAGAACTTAGCGTGGACACGGCTGTAACCCGCATCACCCGGGGCTTTCTGGCATAGGTGCGCCTCTGGTCGTCAAAACGGGCCTCCAGGCGTGCAATTTCCAGGCTGCGCTCCATCAGGCTCTTGTTATCGGCGACCGGCGCCTCCGGTTCGGGCCGGTCATTCACCGGTTCCGGCGGCGCAACCGAGCGATCGTCACTCTGGCTTTCCACCACCGGCTGACGCTCGGGCTCTGTGACCGGCTCGGTTCTTGTCGGCTGTTGGGCCTGGCTCGACTCCTCGGCTTCGGGCACTGGTTCAGCCGGTTGCGGCGTCGTTAATTCCTGACGCTCAGCCTCGGTGCCACTGCCCTTCTGAGTGGTTTGAGCAAGAAAATCGGCTTTTTCCGGCGCCTCCTCATCATCAAACTGAGACAGGGTGATTTCCATGGTTTCAGCCGAAGACTCAGGGGGTTCAGGCGCGAAGGTAATTCCCAATACCAGAAGCGCATGCAGCGCCAACGCCATAAAAAGCGTAAAAGAGAAACGATCAAAATCACTGACCTGCGCTGCCATTACTCTTGCTTACCCAATGCCTGTGTTGCTGTTACTGCCATGATCATTCAGCCGGTTTTGATAATGCCAACCGGCGCGCAATCGCGTCCATCAGCTGGCCGCCAATATCGATGTCGAATGCCAGATCCAGCTCTCGGATACAGGTCGGGCTGGTTACATTGATTTCGGTCAGATAATCGCCGATCACGTCGATGCCAACGAAGATCAGACCCTTTGCCTTCAAAGCCGGACCTACCCTGGCGCAGATCTCGCGGTCACGCCGGCTCAGCTCACGACCTTCACCACGACCACCCGCTGCGAGGTTGCCACGATTCTCGCCCTTGGAAGGGATGCGCGCCAGGGCGTAGGGCACCGGTTCCCCTTCGATTAACAGAATACGTTTGTCGCCGGCGCTGATTTCCGGAATGAACCTCTGCGCCATGGCCTGGTGCTCGCCATCCTGGGTCAGGGTCTCGATGATCACACCGATATTATTATCACCTTCTTTGACTCGGAAAATCGATTTGCCACCCATGCCGTCCACCGGCTTCATGACGACATCCTTATGCTCAGCATAGAAGGCTTTCAGGCGTTCGGCGGACCGGGTCACAATCACCGGCGGGGTGCAGTCTTCAAACTGGGTTGCAAACAGCTTCTCGTTGCAGTCCCGTAAAGCCGCCATGGGATTGACCATCAAGGTGCCCTTGAGTTCCGCGGCCTCCAGAATGTAGGTGGCCATCAGAAACTCCCGGTCCACGGGCGGGTCCTGACGCATCAGAATCACATCCAGATCCGCCAGCGCGCGGTCCTGGGAAGGACCATAGCGAAACCAGCCGGTGGGACTCATATCGACAGTCAGATCCTGGGTCCTGGCCCGGGCCTCGCCGCCAAGCAAATAAAGATCCGGAAGCTCCATGTACTCGATCGTCCAGCCCCGCCGTTGGGCCGCCCAGAGCATTGCCAGGGTACTGTCTTTTTTATAGTGAATCGCCTCAATGGGATTCATAACCACGCCTATTCGGACTGTCATCGCTCATCAACCATTATTTGTTCGAAATCAGGCCCCATCCTCAGAGCGCATTCGTTTTTAGCTGCTATGCTACATGCGATGGTATTGTACCCGACCAGTGAATGCACCCGAATCGCTGTGCAAAAAAGCTTAAGCGGCGCACGCTGAACTACATTTGGTCACAAAGGTCTGCTTTTGCTATCGCCATTCATCATCTATAAGTAAACATAGGTTATAGAACGCATTCGAATAGTGTGTTAAAAATGCGCGACTAAAATAACGACAATCGTTGAGCTCAAGGCTGTTGGACAATGGATGATAACTTCGAAAACCTGAAGATTATGGTGATTGACGACAGCAAAACCATTCGTCGCACCGCGGAAACCCTTCTCAAGAAGGTTGGATGTGACGTCATCACCTCGACCGACGGCTTTGACGCTCTGGCAAAAATTGCCGACTCACAGCCGGACATCATCTTCGTCGACATAATGATGCCCCGACTCGACGGATACCAGACCTGCGCCCTGATCAAGAACAATTCAGCGTTCAAGAAAACCCCGGTGATCATGCTTTCAAGCAAGGACGGGCTCTTTGACAAAGCCAAAGGGCGCATCGTGGGCTCTGACCAGTATTTGACCAAACCGTTCAGTAAAGATGAGCTACTCAACACAATTCGTCAGTATGTTCCGCAACCCGAAGGCTGAACACGCCGACACAGTCGATTTAAAGAACTCTAGAGGAAATCATGGCACGCATTCTCATCGTTGATGACTCGCCCACTGAGGTAAAGAAGATCTCCAGCCTCCTGGAAAAACACAAGCACGAAGTGCTGACGGCTGACAATGGCGCCGACGGCGTGGCCAAAGCCCGAGCAGAGACGCCGGATCTCGTTTTGATGGACGTTGTCATGCCCGGGCTGAACGGATTTCAGGCGACTCGTCAGTTGACCCGGGCGCCGGAAACCGCGTCGATCCCAGTGGTCATCGTTACCACCAAAGACCAGGAAACAGATCGCGTCTGGGGCACACGCCAGGGCGCCAAGGGTTATCTGGTGAAACCGGTCGATGAAGACGACCTCATCGCTACGATCAAAAATCTGATCGCCTGATCCTAATAACGGAGTATTCATGCCCGAACAGGCCGATCCCCATGCCATTCTGACGGATATTGCCCGACGCAGTCGGACCCTGGCCTCCGGCCTGCCAGAACAACAAGAAGCCGCAGAGCTGTGGAGCGGCATCGGGTTTGTTCTCGCAGGTGAACGCTACGTTGCGCCCATGGGGGAAGTCGTCGAAATTTTGCACGTGCCCCGTTACACCCATGTTCCGGGCGTTCGTTCATTCATGATGGGTGCCGCCAATGTGCGGGGGCGGCTGTTGCCACTGATAGACCTTGCTCATTTTTTTGAACTGCCCCGCAGTTCCAGGAGTCCGCGGGAGCGCCGGGTTCTCGTGGTCGAGCAAGGCGACGTGTTCAGCGGCCTGGTCGTCGACAGCGTCTCCGGTATGCAGTATTTCGCAGAAGACAACCGGATGGAAACACCAGCCGATGTCGCTGCAAACGTTCGGCCTTTCGTCCAGGGAGGATATCAACGAAACGACAAAACCTGGAAAGTGCTTTCAACCTTTGAACTTATTGAAGATGAACGCTTTCGGGATGTTGCCCAGTGGTGATGGCGATGGCAGGACCATCACCACACATCTCCAAAAACAATACGATTTACACTTGCCGACGTAAGGCCGGGAGCCAGAAAGATGAAAAATAAAGCCGGGAAATTAGGCGCAGCCCAGGGAGCCAACACGTTAGTTGGTGCCCTGATTGCCGCACTGATTGCATTGACGATTCTGCTCGTTGTCGTTCTGTTTATTATCAACAAGAACAGCCAGCACGACCAGGAATACATTGCTCATGCCAATGATCTGCGTGTGCTCTCCCAGGAAATTGCGAAAAACGCAAGTGAGGCAGCGAGCGGCTCCGCGGACGCATTCGATCAGCTCCGGCGCTCACGGGATGAGTTTTCGCAGCTCTGGGGTTACATCGTTGAAGGTAACCAGGACACGGGCCTTCCTCCCAGTGAGATGGCAATTGAAAGCCCGGTTCAGCAGACCTGGAACGACGTCAGGGAGAACGCGGAAATCATTATCTCTTCCCGCGAGGACGTCCTGGGACTGCACAGGGTCGCCCAGACTCTGAACGAAACGATTCCTCAGCTGCAGGTGCAATACGACGACATCGTTCAAATCCTTCTGGACAGCGGGGCACCAGCGGAACAGATCGCACTGGCCCAGAGACAATCGCTGCTGGCAGAGCGCATTGTGCGTTCAGTTAATAACGTGCTCTCCGGCGATGAAGACGCGGTAATCGCGGCCGACCGGTTCGGACGTGACGCCGACCTTTTCGGGCGGGTGCTTGAAGGCCAAATCGAAGGCAACGACGACATGGGTATCTCGGCGGTAAACGACGCCGTGGCCATTTCCAATCTGCAAGCCGTCACCGAACTGTTTGAATTCATATCCCAGAACGTTGACGCCATTCTCGATGCATCGCCTGAACTGTTCACGGTGCGTCGTTCCGCCGGCCAGATCTTCCAGAATTCCCAGTTACTGTCCAACGAAACAAGCGGTCTTGCCGAGCAGTTCGCCCTTCAGTCTGACTCCCGATTCATCAGTCCGGCAATCGCCTTTGCCCTGCTGGCACTCATGGCTCTCGCGGTCGTACTGATCGGCCTGACGCTATACCGGGCAGCGCAAAAACGCCTTGCCATGACACAGGAGCAGAACGAGCAGAACCAGAGCGCAATCCTGCGGCTGCTGGACGAACTCGCAGACCTGGCGGATGGCGACTTAACTGCCGAAGCGACGGTTACCGAGGACTTCACGGGTGCCATCGCTGACTCGATCAACTTCGCCATCGACCAGATGCGCGGCCTGGTACAGGCCATCCGGGGCACCGCCGTGCGAGTCGCCTCCGCTGCCACTGAAACCCAGTCCACTGCCATGCACCTGGCCGATGCTTCCGAGCACCAGGCTCAGGAAATCGCCGGGGCGTCTGCCGCTGTCAACGAGATGGCGGTGTCCATCGACCAGGTATCCTCCAACGCGGCCGAATCCTCTGCGGTTGCGGAGCGCTCGGTTGCCATTGCCAAGAAAGGCACGGAAGTGGTGCAGAACACCATCCGCGGCATGGACAACATCCGTGAGCAGATCCAGGAAACTTCCAAGCGGATCAAACGCCTGGGTGAATCTTCCCAGGAAATCGGCGACATCGTCTCTTTGATCAACGATATTGCTGACCAGACCAACATCCTCTCACTGAATGCTGCCATCCAGGCCTCCATGGCCGGTGACGCCGGCCGTGGCTTCGCGGTGGTTGCTGACGAGGTTCAGCGCCTGGCGGAACGTTCGTCCGCAGCGACCAAGCAGATCGAGGCGCTGGTCAAGACGATCCAGTCCGACACCAACGAAGCCGTTATCTCCATGGAGCACACCACCGCCGAGGTGGTGCGCGGTGCCCGCCTGGCGCAGGACGCCGGCGTGGCCCTGGAGGAGATCGAGAACGTTTCGATGAACCTGGCCGAACTGATCCAGAACATCTCCAACGCCGCCCGTCAGCAGGCGTCCTCGGCGTCGCATATCTCCAACACCATGAACGTCATCCAGGAAATCACTTCGCAAACCTCGTCCGGTACCAACGCGACGGCCAAGTCGATCGGTAATCTGGCGGACATGGCCTCACAGTTGCGGTCTTCCGTTGCCGGCTTCACGCTCCCCGACGAAGAGATGGCCGACCAGGCACAAGAAGAGGACAGCGACGTCCCGGTGGTTAGCTGAACAGGATACCGGAGCGACTGACAGTTTATGGCTGAGACCCGCAACGAACCGTCCCAAAGCTCCGGCAACTGGTTCCTGCGCAGGTTTCCAGAGATGGACGAAGCGCAGTTCCGCCAGTGGCAGTCACTTTTGGAATACCGCACGGGCATGACACTGATGCCCGACCGGAAATCCTTTCTCGAAACCAACCTCGGGATCCGGATGCGCGAAATCGGCTGCGCAAGCTTCCAGGCCTATTATGAAAAGGTCGTATCCGGTTCGGAGGGCGTTGTGGAATGGGCGACACTGGTTGACCGGCTCACCGTCCAGGAAACCCGGTTTCAAAGGGATCCGGAGGCCTTCCGTCTGGTATCTGACTATATCCGGACAAGGCCCAGAGATTTTCTCAAGCGCCGCCCCCTGGAAGCCTGGAGCGTGGGCTGCTCAACGGGAGAAGAGCCCTACACACTGGCTATGCTACTCAATGAAAGCATGATCCAGTTGGCGTTGCCGCCATTGTTTGGCGTCACCGGCTCGGACATCAGCAAACCGGCCATTGAAAAGGCTCATCGTGGCCTGTTCAGTAGCCGCAAACTGATTGGCATGGACGAAGAGCTTAAAAACCGGTACTTCCGACCAGCGGAGCAAAACAGCGTAAGCATTGTTGAGAGTATCCGGCGAAGGGTCTGTTTTACCCGCCTTAACGTGCTTGATCTGAAAAAGGCACCCATGCATGGCATGAACATCATTTTCTGCCAGAACCTGCTGATCTATTTTCGGCAATGGCGCCGGCGGGAGATCGTGACAAGGCTTTCAGAAAGACTGGCACCCGGGGGGCTTCTCGTTCTGGGCCAGGGGGAGCTGACAGACTGGCAACCTCCCTGCCTGCAACGCGTACCCTCAGAAAATGTGCTGGCGTGGATTCGCCGCCAGCCTGACGAAGAATAATCGGAGTGGTTATGGCCAATCACCATGACAGCATCGCCTTGGACTGGGTTCGGGGCGAAATACAGGAAACACTGGCGCAGAGCCAACAGTCCCTTGAAGCTTATGCCAACAACCGTGATGACACGGCGAGACTGCGATTCTGCCTGAATTACCTTCATCAGGTTCACGGTTCTCTTCAGATGGTGGAGCTCCATGGCGCCGCCATGCTGACCGAGGAAATGGAAGCCCTCGC
>JAGXLV010000161.1 GCA_018334495.1 Oleiphilaceae bacterium | reverse complement strand
GCCGTGATATGAAACTGGAAACCCTCGCGCTACATGCGGGCTTTAATGGCGACCCCACGACTCACGCCGCTACCACGCCCATTTACCAGACCACCTCCTATACCTTCGATGACACTCAGCACGGTGCGGACCTGTTCGATTTGAAGGTGGAAGGCAATATCTACACGCGCATCATGAATCCCACCAACGCGGTACTGGAAGAGCGCATGGCGCAGTTGGAGGGTGGTATCGGCGCTCTTGCTGTAGCCTCCGGCATGGCCGCCATTACTTACGCCCTGCAGACCATCTGCCGGGTGGGTAGCAATATTGTCAGTACCGGCCAGCTTTATGGCGGCACCTACAACCTGTTCGCTCATTCCCTGCCCAATCAGGGTATTGAATGCCGGTTCGCCCGCCACGATGATTTCGCGGCGGTGGAGCAGGCCATCGATGACAACACCCGCGCTCTGTTCTGTGAGTCGATCGGTAATCCCGCCGGCAATGTGGTCGACATCCAGCGCTGGGCCGAGATTGCTCACCGCCACGATATTCCGTTAATCGTTGACAACACGGTAGGCACACCTTTCCTGTGCCGACCCATTGAGCATGGCGCCGATATCGTGGTGCATTCGCTAACAAAGTACATCGGCGGGCATGGAACCACGGTGGCGGGTGTGGTGGTGGACTCCGGCAAGTTTGACTGGGCCGCCAAAAAGGCCAAGTTCCCGATGCTCAACGAGCCGGATCCCTCCTACCATGGCGTGATCTACACCGAGGCGCTGGGCGCCGCGGCATTCATCGGGCGCTGCCGGGTGGTTCCACTGCGCAATACCGGCGCGGCCCTGTCGCCCTTTAACGCTTTCCTGATCATGCAGGGCCTGGAAACTCTGGGCTTGCGGATGGAGCGCCACTGCGAAAACGCGGAGAAAGTTGCCAACTACCTGGACAAACATCCCAGGGTGACCTGGGTAAACTATGCCACACTGCCCGATAGCCCCTACCTGGAAACCTGTCAGAAAATCTGTGATGGGCGTGCTTCCGGCATCCTCAGTTTTGGCATCGAGGGTGGCAGGGACGCCGGCGCCCGCTTCATTGACGCGCTCAAGTTGATCTACCGGTTGGTGAACATTGGCGATGCCAAGTCGCTGGCCTGTCATCCTGCCAGTACCACCCACAGACAGTTGAATCCCGACGAGCTGATCAGTGCCGGCGTCAGTGAGGATCTGGTTCGACTGTCCGTCGGGCTGGAGCACATTGACGACATACTCGCCGACGTCGAGCAGGCTCTCGCAACTGCCACCCGTTGAGGCCGTTAAAGCCGGGCTGGTCAGTATGAAAGTCGTGACTGGCTCTGCAGTGCTCGCTGGTTTGGCCCCTACTGTTTTTTACAGGTCTTGATACCAAACAGCGAGTATGCCGGGCAGGTACCCAGCAGCGCTGTCGCCAGCGGTATGATACCGATCCAGCCCCAGGCAGTTTGTGGCCCGACGAATACCAATGCCAGTAATATAACGCCAACGATGGCCCGAATGGTGCGGTCTGCCGATCCCATGTTTCTGGTCATTTCTTTCTCCTTTGGTGCTGTCAGTCAATAAGGTAACCGTACGGCAGTACCACCGGTGACTTCAGTGATAAAGTCACACAATCCAAACTTGCTGCGAAAGGGATCAGATTTTATGGCCGGTCACAGTATTCTCGAGACACTGAACAATAGTCTGCGAAAGGAAATTCTGGATACCCTCCGTTGGATACGTTTTCCTCCCGGCCAGATACTGTTCAGTGCAGGGCAGGCTTGCCAGGGACTGCCACTTGTATTGAGTGGCCGGGTCAAAGTGCAGATGACCGGTGCTTCCGGTCACAGCATTGTTCTGTACCGGCTGGAAGCTGACGATATCTGTACGCTCTCTATCGGATGCCTGATGACAGGGCGGGCGTATCGGGCTGAGGCTGTGGTAGATGAGGAAGCTGAGGCCCTGATGATTCCGCGTGGCGTATTTGACCGGCTAATGGATCAATCCGCCGGATTCCGGTTAGGCATCATGGAGTCTTATGGTCGCCGGCTGGACGACCTGATGCTTCTGGTGGAGGAAGTTGCTTTCCGCCGCATGGACCAACGGCTTGAAGAGTGGCTGCTGGGGCGGGCTGCCCGTGGCCCCGTCGTCATTACCCATCAGGAGCTGGCCGTGGAGCTCGGCACGGCCAGAGAAGTGGTGAGCCGCCTACTGAAAGAGCTGGAAAAGCGCGATATGATCAGGCTGGCCCGCGGGAAAATAGAAGTGACAAATCTGCGCAAGCAACCCGCGCATTAGCGAGGGGTCGAGCGAACGGCAGGGTTGGGCAGCTATTCATGCCGTACCAGTATAACGGTGGCAGCTCTTGGCCTTTAGGAACCCGGCCGCTCTGGTGGCTTGGGTGCTGTCGTCGATCCACTTGGGGAAACCTGGCAACAGGACGCCGCCTGGGAATGAAAGTGACTTTGTCACTGAAGGAAAGCCCGGAGCGGAGTAGATTTGAAGATGGAAGCTGTTGATCAACGAATCTATCAACCCACTCAAGAAGGAGTCTTTCCCCATGATCAAATCCGTCAAAGCTCTGGTCGCCGTCGCACTGATTGCGGTTGCGCCACTGGGCGTTTACGCCGATAACCACAAGGGCACTGTTGACGAAGTGCTGGTGATTCTTTCCAGCGATTCCCTGCAAACCCAGGGCATGGCCATGGTGCTGTC
>JAGXLV010000025.1:21757-34264 GCA_018334495.1 Oleiphilaceae bacterium | reverse complement strand
CTGGCTTTTGACCCATCCGTATTTTTCACCAAGTTCGCCAAGACCTGGACTGATATCAATGCACAGTCACGATCACTCCCATTCCCACAGCCATCATTTTAAAACCCACAACAAATCCTTTGCCATTGCCGTGCTGCTGAATCTGGCCTTTGTCGTGATCGAGGCGGTTTACGGAGTGCTCGCCGGCTCCCTGGCCCTCCTGGCTGACGCCGGCCACAACCTGAGTGATGTTCTGGGCCTTGCCATGGCTTGGGCGGCAAGTTGGCTGGCCAGCCGCCAGGCCACCGAACGCAACACATACGGGCTGCGCAAAACCACCATTCTCGCCGCGTTATTCAACGCCCTGATTCTGGTGGCGGCGGTGGGCGGCATTACCTGGGAAGCCATCCGCCGTTTCGGCGAACCAACGGAGGTGGCCGGCGTGACGGTCATGACGGTCGCCGGCATAGGTGTGCTGATCAATGGCGCCACCATGCTACTGTTTATGAAAGGCCAGAAAGGCGACCTGAATATTCGCGGCGCCTTCCTCCACATGGCGGCTGATACCGCTGTTTCCGTTGGCGTGGTTGGCGCCGGCCTGATCATGCTTTTTACCGCCCAGACGTGGATTGACCCGCTGGTCAGCCTGATTATTGCGGCCGTGATTCTGATCAGCACCTGGGAGTTATTGAAAGATTCGGTCAACCTCGCCATGGATGCCGTGCCCAAAGAAATCGACCCGGCAGCAGTACAGGCGCGGCTTTTGGAACTGCCGGGAGTGGAGGCCGCCCACCATCTGCACATCTGGGGCTTGAGCACCACGGAGACAGCCCTGACCGTTCACCTGGTCAAACCGGACCCCCATCGCGATGATGAGCTAATCCAGCAGGCGGCTGCTATGCTTGACCATGACTTTAATATTGGACACGTTACGATTCAGTGGGAGAGAACACGGAGCGGTTGCCCGATAACCGGATCCCGCTAGTGTGCGGGGAAAGACCTCCGCACACTCCGGGTCAAATATCGGCAACCAGGAGTCAAAGGCATCTTCCCTCAGCCCGACTATACTTTTACCATTCATTTATCATCAGAGTAGCTTGACTATGTACCCAGATCATTTTGACAAAGCCGGACTCATCGAATGCGGGCATGGCCGCCTTTTCGACAAAGGCCCCAAATTGCCTGTCGACGAAATGCTGATGCTGGACCGCATTACCCACATCAACGACGCCGACGGCGCCTACGGCAAAGGCAGCGTGATTGCCGAACTCGATATTAACCCGGACCTGTGGTTTTTCAAGGTTCATTTCCCGGGTGACCCGGTTATGCCTGGCTGCCTGGGCCTTGATGCCATGTGGCAACTGGTTGGCTTCTTTCTGGGCTGGACCGGCGCTGAAGGTAAGGGGCGGGCTCTGGGAGCCGGCGAAGTGAAGTTCTCCGGACAGGTGTTACCGGAGCATAAACTGGTAACCTATAAACTGAACATCAAACGGGTCATCAAGCGCAAGCTCAACATGGCCATTGCTGATGCCACCATGGAAGTGGACGGACGCGAAATTTATGCCGCCAAAGACCTGCGTGTTGGTCTGTTCACCTCCACCGAGAATTTTTAAGCCCTTTTCACCTCTATAGGAGGAGCCCGCTCATGCGTCGCGTCGTCATCACCGGAATGGGCATTGTTTCCAGCCTGGGCCGTAACAAAGCGGAAGTCACCGAATCACTTCGGGAGTCGAAGCCGGGGATCGGCTTCAGCGAAGAAGCGAAAGAGGCCGGCCTGCGCAGTCATGTCTGCGGCCAGATCAATCCGAACCTGATGGACGAGATCGACCGGAAGCTCAAGCGCTTCATGTGCCCGGCCTCGGCCTATGCGTACCTGTCCATGCAGGAAGCGATTGCACAGGCGGGCCTGAAGGATGAGCATATCCGCGCGTTTTCCACGGGCATTATCATGGGCACGGGCGGCACCTCCACGAAGGAACTGATCGATGCCATCGACACCTTGCGTGAAAAAGGCCTGCGCAAGGTCGGGCCCTATCGCGTTCCCCGCACCATGGGCAGTGCCATTAACGCCTCTTTGTCCACGGCGTTTGGCATTAAGGGCGTCAACTACGGCATTACCTCGGCTTGCTCCACCAGCGCTCACGCCATTGGCCATGCCGCGGACCTGATCGCCTGGGGGCGGCAGGATGTCATGTTCGCCGGTGGTGGCGAAGACGTTCACTGGAGCCTGAGCATGTTGTTCGATGCAATGGGGGCGCTCTCCACCAAATACAATGAGACGCCCGAGACAGCGTCGCGCACCTACGACGTGGATCGTGACGGCTTTGTGATTTCCGGCGGTGGCGGCACCGTGGTTCTGGAATCACTGGAGCACGCCGAAGCCAGAGGCGCGAACATCCTTGCCGAGCTGGTGGGCTTTGGCGCCACATCGGACGGTGCCGACATGGTTGCACCCAGCGGCGAAGGCGCCGTGCGCTGTATGCAGCAGGCCATGGCGAATGTCGACGGCCCGATTTCCTATGTCAATACCCACGGCACCAGCACACCGGCCGGCGATATCACCGAGCTGAGGGCGCTCAAAGACGTATTCGGTGACACGATTCCGCCGCTGAGCTCCACCAAGCCCCTGACCGGGCACTCACTGGGTGCGGCTGGCGTACATGAGGCTATTTACAGCCTGCTTATGCAGCAGAACAGGTTTATTTGCCCGTCCAGCAATATCCAGAAGCTTGACCCCGATGCGAGCCTCTACCCCATTGTGCTGGAGCGCCAGGACAACGTGTCACTGCCGCTGATCATGAGCAACAGCTTTGGCTTTGGCGGCACCAACGCCAGTCTGGTCTTCAGTCAACCGAATTAACCGGGGCTGGCTGGATCCGATAGCATACTGTGATCACCCGGCGAGCGCAGAGCCTGCGCGCCGGGCTGACCGGAATTCCGCCGGCGACCGGCCCATCCAGCGCTTGAAGGCGCGACTGAACGCACTCAGTTCGGAAAAACCGAGCAGTTCCGCAACTTCCAGCAAAGACCGGTCCCGGTCGTGGAGATAGCACAGGGCCTGTTCACGCCGGACCTCTTCCACCAGCCCAAGAAAGGTCAAATCCTCTTCCTTGAGTCGTTTGTAAAGCGTGTGCCGGCTCATGTTGAGCTCAGCGGCAACGTCCTCCACCCGGGCGCAGCCCTCTGGAAGGCCCTCCGCGATCATGGCCCTGACTTTACGGCCAAGCGTGAGTGACGGTAATAACCGCGTCTGGATCAGTTGCCAAAGGCGCTGCAACTGGGAGGGCGACAAGCGCACCTGGGGCTCAGACAACTGCTCCACCGACACCCTTGCATAGCGCGCCAACTCGCCCCGGGAAATGCCCGCCGATTGCAGATAAGTCACCATCGCAGCCACAAGACTTGCCAGTGCATCCGTAGCCATTAATTCATCTCCTTGATACCGGTCGAAAAGCCAGCCTACGCCTGGCCACTGCAAACAGCCAATAGGCAAAAAGGCGTTTAACGCCTGTTCCGGCGATTACGGTATACTGCCGCCCCCTATCAAATTAATACCTGACTATTTTACTCTGTTATTGTATAATTGCCTTATAAAAGCCATCCAGCAAAGGGGTCTGGAACGTATACCGGCAGTAACCGCAGCGATTCAGACTTGATGGCAGCATTTTAAATGTGACCGCACCGACAGCAATCCGGTGTCGGTTGGAAAATACAAAGGGCACCAGTGGCCCGGATGAGAGATACGGAGCGACGATCATGGCGAACACCGACAAACAGGTGAACGAGCTCATCAAACGGGAATATGAACACGGTTTCGTGACCGATATCGAAGCCGATACGTTTGAGCCAGGCCTGAATGAAGATGTCATCCGACGCCTGTCGGCTGTCAAGGGTGAGCCCGAGTTCATGCTCGAGTGGCGGCTGAAAGCCTATCGTCGCTGGCTCGAAATGGACGAACCCGAGTGGGCCCACGTTCACTACCCGAAGGTGGATTACCAGAACATCTCCTATTATTCCGCGCCCAAGAGGCCGGAAGACATGCCCCAGAGCCTGGACGAAGTCGATCCGGAGCTGCTGCGCACCTATGAGAAGCTGGGCATCCCCCTGCACGAGCGTGCCGCCCTCGCCGGCGTTGCGGTGGATGCGGTGTTTGACTCGGTTTCGGTGGCAACCACCTTCAAGGAGCCCCTGGCGAAAGCCGGTGTTATCTTCTGCTCCATCTCCGAGGCAGTTCACGAGCACCCCGAGCTGGTCAAGAAATACCTGGGCTCGGTGGTGCCGATTGGCGACAATTTCTTCGCCTGCCTGAACGCGGCAACCTTTTCCGACGGCACCTTTGTGTATATACCCAAGGGCGTACGCTGCCCGATGGAGCTGTCCACGTATTTCCGCATTAACGCGGCCAATACGGGTCAGTTCGAGCGCACGTTGATCATCGCTGAAGAAGGCAGCTATGTAAGCTACCTTGAAGGCTGCACAGCGCCCATGCGTGACGAGAACCAACTGCACGCCGCAGTTGTTGAACTGGTGGCGCTGGACGATGCCCAGATCAAGTACTCCACGGTGCAGAACTGGTATCCGGGCGACGAAAACGGCATCGGCGGCATCTACAACTTTGTGACCAAGCGCGGCGCGGCCATCGGCAAGAATTCCAAGATTTCCTGGACCCAGGTCGAGACCGGTTCGGCGATCACCTGGAAATACCCGAGCTGTATCCTGCGCGGCGAAAACAGCGTCGGCGAATTCTACTCGGTGGCCCTGACCAACAATTACCAGCAGGCCGACACCGGCACCAAGATGATTCACCTGGGCAAGAACACCTCCAGCACCATCATCTCCAAGGGCATTTCCGCCGGTCACAGCAGCAATGCCTATCGCGGCCTGGTTAAATTCGGCCCCGGCGCCGAAGGCGCCCGCAACTTCACCCAGTGTGACTCGCTGTTGATCGGCGATCGCTCCGCAGCCCATACGTTCCCGTACATCGAGAACAAGAATAAAAACTCAATCGTCGAGCACGAGGCCACCACCTCTAAAGTCAGCGACGAGCAGATGTTCCTTTGCCGCCAGCGCGGCATCGATCCGGAACAGGCGGTCTCGATGATCGTTAACGGTTTCTGCAAGGAAGTATTCAAGGAGCTGCCCATGGAGTTTGCGGTGGAAGCCGGCAAACTGCTGGAAGTCAGCCTTGAGGGGTCTGTCGGGTAACGGTTGGCCGTCGATACACGGAATCAACCGCCCCGGGGCCTGAACCCGTATTCAAAGTTTTAAAGAGAGAGAATCTGATTCATGTTGAGCATCAAGAACCTGCACGCCTCTGTCGAAGGTAAGGAAATTCTCAAAGGGATAAACCTGGAAATCAAAGCCGGGGAAGTGCACGCGATCATGGGGCCGAACGGTTCCGGTAAAAGCACCTTGTCCCAGGTCCTGGCGGGCAATGAAGCCTTCGAAGTCACCGAAGGTGAAGTTCTGATGGACGGCAACAACCTGCTGGATCTGGAGACCGAGGAACGCGCCCGTGACGGCATTTTCCTGGCATTCCAGTATCCGGTGGAAATTCCGGGCGTCAGCAACATGCAGTTTCTGCGCACGGCCGTGAACTCCCTGCGCCGGCACAGGGGCGAGGAAGAAATGAACGCCGCCGAATTCATGAAGCTGGCTCGGGAGACCTCAAAGCAGGTGGACCTGGACCCCAACTTTCTGAAGCGTGGCGTCAATGAAGGCTTTTCGGGCGGTGAGAAAAAGCGCAACGAAATTCTTCAGGCCTTGCTGCTGCAACCGCGCCTGGCCATTCTTGACGAAACCGACTCAGGCCTGGACATTGATGCCCTGAAAGTGGTGGCCGACGGCGTTAACGCCTTGAAATCGAAAGACCGCGCCGTATTGATGGTGACCCATTACCAGCGCCTTCTGAATCACATTGTGCCGGACTATGTTCATGTCCTGGCGGACGGCCGCATCGTTAAGTCCGGCGGCAGTGAACTGGCCTTCGAACTGGAAGAGCGCGGTTACGGCTGGCTTGGCATCAACGACGCTGTCGCCAGCTAAGACGCGATTTCCAGACCAAGATGCCTTGGCCACATGAGAGCGCCGTTGCCAACATAAGGCGCCGTGGCCAAATTAAGGCGCTGCGGCCAAATTAAGGAGTATGCAGGAATGAAACCAGCACCCAAACTTTCCAGCGCTTTTCTTGAGCCGGCGGGGCAAAAACTGCCCAGCCCGCTGCTTGAATTACGCCGGCAACGGGGCACTGCCCTGGTGGATATGCCGCTGCCGACCCGCAAGACCGAAAACTGGAAATATTCCAGCCGTTACCTGAAGCTGGACGACACTCTGGCTGGCAGCCTGACGTCGACCGGCAAAGCCGGAACCGACCTTGCAGTCGAGGGTTATCACGCCGTCTTCCGCAACGGCGTCATGGTTCCCGAGGCCAGCAAACTGCCCGATGTGGACGGCATAGACATCAGGCGTTTTGCCGACCTCAGTGACAGCGAAGCCACCAAACTGGCCGAGCGGCTGGACAACACCCTGGACAGTAACGCCGTGCAACTGGCGCGACTGAACAGCGCCCGTTTTGAGGATGGCCTGTTAATTCAACTCAAACCAGAGGCGGTCCTGGACAAACCCCTGTTCATCGTCTGCGAGACAGACGCAAGTACCAGTGGCTCGGCCTACCCCAGGATTTACCTGGACGCAGGGCATCACAGCCAGATTACCGTGGTTGAGGAATACACCAGTACCGGCGAGCAGTCAGCCATGGTCAATGCGGTGACCGAGTTCACTCTGGCGGAAGGCGCCCAGGTGACCAGCGTCCGGCTGTCCTCCGATGGCCAGAACGTCCAGCACATTGGCGCGACTGGCGCCCGGCTTGGCGGCAACAGCCGTTTTGAAAGCCACGCCGTCTGCTTTGGCGGGCCTTTGCGCCGGCATGACCTGCAGGTTCGTCTGGAACAGCCCGGGGCGGAATGCAAACTCAATGGCGTTGTGGTCACACAAGGTAAGCAGCATTACGACAACCACACCACCATTGAGCATGTGGCGCCTCACTGCAACAGTGAAGAAACTTACCGGAACATTGCGGCGGACCAGTCCCACGCGATTTTCAACGGCCGTATCCACATCCACCCGGACGCGCAGAAATCCAACGCCAACATGAGCAACAAGAACCTGCTGCTCTCAACCGGCGCCGAGATAGATACCAAGCCCGAGCTTGAAATCTACGCCGACGACGTCAAATGCGCCCACGGCGCCACGATCGGCCAGCTCGATGAAGACGCCATCTTTTACCTTGTGTCCCGTGGCATCAGTCGCCGCGAAGCCACGACCCTGCTCAGTATGGCGTTCATCAATGAGCTGATTGAGCAAATTCCGGTCGCCTCGGTCAAGGAAGCCTCACAGGGGCGACTCAACCACTTTATTGAACAGACCTTTGTGGAGGGCTGAAAAATATGACGGATCTTTCTGTGGCAAAAACGATGACGGCTGACCCCAGGCTCGACGTTGAGGCGATCCGGCGGGATTTCCCCATTCTGAGCCAGATGATCAACGGCAAACCGCTGGCGTACCTGGATAATGCCGCCTCGTCCCAGAAACCCCTGGCGGTTCTGGATGCCATGGACCGTTATTACCGGACAAGTCACTCCAATGTGCACCGGGGCGCCCACACCCTGGGTGACCGGGCAACCATGGCTTTTGAAGGCGCACGGGAAACCGTACGCGGCTTCCTGAACGCCAAAAACACCCGGGAGATCGTCTGGACCCGCGGCACCACCGAGGCCATCAACCTGATCGCCCACGGTCTGGCCGAGCACCTGCAAGCGGGTGACGAGATTCTGGTCAGCCACATGGAGCACCATGCCAACATCGTGCCCTGGCAGATGCTGGCCGAGCGCACCGGCGCCAAAGTGGTACCGGTGAAAGTAACGCCGGCCGGCGAGCTCGATATGGAATCTTTTGACGAACTGTTGGGCGATCGCACCCGCATTCTTGCCATCAGTCATGTCTCAAACGTGCTGGGCACGGTGAATCCGGTCCGGGATCTGATCGTCAGGGCCAAAGCCAGAAATGTGATTACCGTCATAGACGGCGCCCAGGCAGTGCCGCACTTCCAGCCCGACGTGCAGGCATTGGCATGCGACTTTTATGTGTTCTCATCCCACAAGTTGTTCGGACCCACCGGAATCGGTGTGCTCTATGGCCGCGAAGAACTGCTGGAGAAGATGCCCCCCTACCAGGGCGGCGGCGAGATGATCGAGCGGGTGAGCTTCGAGCGCACCACCTGGAACATACTGCCCTACAAGTTCGAGGCTGGCACGCCTGCGATCGCCGAGGCGGTTGGTCTGGCGGCCGCTATCGACTACCTGGGCACTATTGACCGGGCCGCCATGGAAGCGTCGGAGTGGGCGTTGCTGGAGCGTGCCAACAGCCTGGTACCGAGCGTTCCCGGCATGGAAGTCATTGGCACGGCGCCGGGAAAAGTACCAGTGCTGTCCTTTAAAATCGAGGGCCTGCACCCCAGTGATATCGGAACCCTGCTGGACCAGCAGGGTATCGCGATTCGCACGGGCAACCATTGCGCCATGCCGCTGATGGATTTATACGGGGTGACGGGCACAGCCCGCGCCTCCTTTGCGTTTTATAATACGCTGGAAGAAGTGGAGCGCCTGTTCGCTGGCCTTCAGAAAATCCAGCGTCTGTTCGTTTGAGGAGATAAATCGATGACGGCAGAAACTTTTACCCCCACTGTCGGGGTCACCATGACGCCAACCGCGGTCAGTCACGTTCGCAAACAGCTGGCCAACAAGCCGGATGCCAAAGGCATTCGCCTTGCGGTGAAGAAGAGCGGCTGTTCCGGTTTCAAATACGAGACCCAATGGGTCGAGAAAGCCGGGGCCAACGACCAGGTATTCACGGTGGATGACGTGGATATCTATGTTGAACGCCAGCACATGCCTATCGTCAACGGCACCGAGATCGACTTCGTCACCGAGGGCGTGAATTCCATGTTCTATTTCCGCAACCCCAACGCGACCGCCGAATGCGGCTGCGGCGAGAGCTTTGCGATCGCCTGAATGCGGCCCTGAGTCCAGCCAGCCAGAGGAGACCAGAAACAGTCATGCAAGAACGGGAAGTTGTCCTGACCAAGCGCGAGGTGGAAGCGCGCCTCGTGCCTTCCGGCACGGAAATCATGATTCCGGCGGATTCCTTCGTCACCATTACCCAGGCCCTGGGCGGGACTTTCTCGGTCGCTGTGAATGGCAATCTGGCGAGGATCGAGGGCCATGATGCGGACGCCCTGGGCAAAAAGCCCATGGAAAGCAGCTTTGAGACGCCGGCCGATGGCAGCGTCAATGAGAATCAGGTCTGGGAAGCCATGCGCAACTGCTACGACCCGGAAATTCCGGTCAACGTGGTCGACCTGGGCCTGATCTACGAGTGTGAGATTATCAACAGCTCCGAGGAAGGCAACCAGGTCAACATTGTCATGACACTCACGGCCGCCGGCTGCGGCATGGGGCCGGTGATTACCGACGACGTAAAACGCAAGGTCGAGCATGTGCCCAACGTCGACAAGGTCAGTGTGGAACTGACCTTTGATCCACCCTGGAACAGCGAAATGCTGACCGAGGAAGCCAAGCTTGAATTGGGGATGTTTTAAATGAGCGCAACGGCAGAGCAATTCATCAACAACCCCCTGGGCACCAGAACCACCATTGACGACGTCATCGAAGACATGGAGTTTCTGGACGACTGGGAAGACCGCTACGCCTATATCATCGATCTGGGCAAGCAACTACCGACGTTTCCGGACGAAGCCCGGACTGAGGAGAATTTTGTTCATGGTTGTCAAAGCCAGGTCTGGTTGACAGAGTATGTGGACCCCGACACCGGCCAAATGTACCTGTTGATCGATTCGGACGCGATGATTGTCCGTGGCCTGGCGGCAATCATTCTGGTTGCCCTCAATGGCCGCACTCCCAGGGAACTGCTTACCCTGGATATTGATGAACTGTTTGAGCGCCTGGACCTGTTCCGTCACATATCCCCTACCCGGGGCAATGGCCTGCGCGCCATGGTGGGCAAGATCCGCGACCGGGCGGCGCAACAGGCCGCGGCCTGAACCCGCCCCTGTAAGAATAGGCGCTTTTACACAAAGCGCTTCCCAACGCTTGCCGGAGCCTGCTTACCAGACAATGGCGATATCATCACGCTGGATATTGACTTGAGCGCCGGGCGCACCCATCCAGCCGTTACTGAATTCCGGATGCACACTGTCCAATGTCACTGTGCTTTTACTGTCGCTCAGTTCCGGTGTGGCTCCCTTCGAGTCAAAATAGCTATAGCTGCGGTAAAGATGCAGTTCGTCACCTGGCCGAAGGCCGGCGCTGGCGCCGGACGAGAGAGTCACCTTCTCACCATCAACCCGGGTTATCCGTGTCATGAAGGGCTGACAGGTCAGCGCCTCATCGACGGCCTTCGCCATTGCCGTAATAACCCCTGACACGGCTCGACCATAGCTGGTCTGCTGAAAACCTGCCGAACCGAACCCTGTTGAGCCTCCAATGCTCTCATCCCAAACGGCCTCGGTCTGGAACCGCTTCTGATAAACCGGAGTACCACTGAAGCCGTCATAGACAATCATATCCGCCACGAAACGACGGTTCTGGTTAACCACGCCAAGGCCACGCTTGAGTCGGCCGGCCATAGAAGTATTCCAGGCGGAGGCATCGACCAGGGCCATATCCCGGATCACGCCCGCCACCACGAATTGTGCGCCCAGCTCCCGCGCCAGACCGGTCACATTACTGAGACGGTTGTCAAAAGCCTGCCTGGTGGGCGCGTTCAGCAAATCGCCCAACAGTTGCAGGTCGTTCGCGCTCAAGACCTGGAAATCGCCACTGTTACGAAGCTGTGCTTGGATCGCCTGCGGCAACATCTCGCCGGCATCGTCGAGGCGGCCGTACCTTGCCTGCTCAGGCTGCATCACCGGAAAGCCGGTGACGGCCACTTTCTTCTTGAGGCGATAAGCATCACCACCACAGGACGAACCCGATGTCATGTCAGCGCGCAGAGTGACCCGCAGCAAGTTGCCATGACGGGACTCCTGAATGAGCTGCACGTCGCGGGCCTGGGCCCGGGAGGCAACCGTCAGGCGCGAGTCTGTCACTACCCCGTTGGAGACCGTCTCTTCACTGGCAATACGCGCTTCGTACTGCAAGGCCACTTCCCTGAGAGCGGCCCGTCGGGCTTCACTACGCGCAGCGTCCATGTCGCCGTCACGAATCGCCGCCTGGCCCGTGCCTTCAAGAACCACCGCCTGGGCTACTGGGGCAAAGCTGGCAAGCACGGCACCTGCCAGCACGGCCAGCAGGAAAGACAAGCCCCGAACACCAGGCCATATCGTCAACGTATCCAAGCCGGTCACCCTCATTCGATGTAGTACAGGGAATCAACGCCGCGGCTCTGGACATCGCCGTGGCTGTCGTCATAACGCGGTAGCGGTAAGGCGCAGCGCCGGCGCACCTCCGAATCCGCCGAATCAGCGATACAGGCCCGGAATTTGGGTTCCAGGCGCAGCTCCATAACGGACTCCACCACACCATCGCTATGCTCATTCACGGCCACTACCCGCGCCCCGCGAATATAACTGTCGACGTAGGTACGGAACATGTCGTTGCGCAGCACGAAATCATTCACAGTGGAGGTCCCATAAATCACCGTGCCATAAACCCGCTCGGCCAGATTCCTGTAAGCATCCAATTGGGATGCTCTACGGGCCATTAAACGCTTCCGGGTATTGAGGCGATCCTTTGCCGCATCTTCGTAGGTGCCAAAGCCGCTGACCCTGACAGTGATGGCCTCAAGGGCCGGGTCAGGCCGGTTCGCATTACTGTCAGCGTCAGCGCCCAGCTGGGCGCAACCTGCCAGAGTCATCATCAGGGCAAAACCGATACAGCGAGCAAGCATGTTGATCTCTCCGAAAATACGACCTTTCCATCACGCATGAAAAAATCGCGCCACATTTTCCAAGAGTCTGTTGTGAAACGATTATGGAAGCCATTAACCCTGGCCAACCGGCCAAAACCGGCAAGAAATCACCGGCGTTAACATAAGCTCACAGTTGGTAACGACTGGAATCTTCAAGGTTCGTGTATCTTTGGTGGCGAAAATGCAAGTTAGTCCCAGATCAAGTAATTTGCCGTCGTTTTCTTGCACTAAAACAATAAAGGATCACACAGCCATGCCCAACCAGTCAGCCTTCCGCATAGCAGCGGCTCTCGGATTGTCCGCCCTCAGCACCTATGGCCTGGCGGGGCCCAAACCTTTCAGCACTGCCCGGTCCATTGCGATGGCAGGGACCGGTGTCGCAATTGCGCAACCGGCCCAGGCCAACTTCTCCAATCCCGCCATGCTGGCCGCCGATCACCATGAATGGTCGGATGATTTCGGGCTGATCCTGCCCTCGTTCAACGCAAGCGTTGCCGACGAAGAGGAGGTGGTTGACCAAATTGACGAGATCCAGCAAACCAT
>JAGXLV010000025.1:0-21408 GCA_018334495.1 Oleiphilaceae bacterium | reverse complement strand
ATCAGCTTTGCCCATGCCCTGGATCTGGACAATGGCCAGCGCATTCAACTGGGCATCGCGCCCAAGTACGTGCAACTCCGGACCTTTCAGTATACCCAGCCGGTGAGCGGGTTCGACGAAGACGAATTCGATTCAAACGCCAGCGAGACCGAGAAATCTGGTCTAAACTTTGATCTGGGCGCCAGTTACGCCTTTGGGTCAGACGATCAATGGAATCTGGGCGCGGCCATTAGGAATGTCATCCCCATGGAACTGGATTCCGCCGCTGAGCGTCCGGAGCTTGGCGAGACGGTACGCACCTTTGAACTGGGGCCCCAGGCGACGGTTGGCATCGCCCATGCCGGCGACTTCCATGTTGTCACTGCCGAGGTTGACCTCACGGAAAATCAAGCGTTTGGCTTTGAGGACGATACCCAGTGGCTGGCACTGGGTGCGGAATTTGACGCCTTTCGCTATGCCCAACTGCGCTTGGGACTGCGTCACAATCTGGCCAACAATACCAACAACACGGGTATCGAAGAAGACACCCAGCTCAGTTTTGGCCTGGGACTCTCGCCGTTCGGCGCCAGGCTGGATTTTGCCGGACTGGTCAGCGATGCGGACACAGGGGCCGCCATAGAGCTGGGCGCTGCCTTCTGAGGCCAATGACGTAAACCGCAAAGCCGCGCCATGATCGGGCCGGCGAAAGGATTGGAGTAGAAATTGCACGAAAGCCAAGGTTACTTGACTCAAACTTTACCGCGCCGGAACTCCCGTGCGTCTGGGTTAAGTGGCCTGCTTGCCTGGGCTTGCGTGGCGTCGCTTCTGCTAATCAGCACTTTAAGCCAGGGCGCGGCAATTGATCCGACGGCGGACAAACAAAGCCTTACCGCCCAGACCCACCTTTTCATCGAAAAAGCAGAGGCGCAGGCGGCCTCAGCCGAGGAAATCAGATCACTTCCGGGGAGTCAGTGGCGGCAGGCGTCAGCTGACATTAACCTGGGCTATACCGAGAGGGTTCACTGGTTCCGCCTGCGCCTGACCAACACCGGCGACCAGCCTCTGGATCGTTTGCTCGAGCTGGCCTACCCGCTGCTCGATCACATTGATGTCTACATTCCCCGAAACGATGCCATGGTCCTTTTGGCCAGAACCGGGGATGCCGAGCCCTTCCAAAGCCGGCCCCTGGCCCACCGGGAATTTCTTTTTCCCCTCAATTTAAAAGCCAATGACACCACGGACGTCTATTTGCGGATTCAGACCTCAGGCGCCATGCAGGTGCCGCTGGCACTCTGGAAGGAAGATGCGTTTGCCGCCTCCAGCAATGTCCAGCTGACCGTAAAAGGCATGTTCTATGGCCTGATGCTGGTCATGGTGCTGTTCAATGTTTTCCTGCTGATCAGTCTCCGCGAAAAAGCCTACGCCTATTATGTGCTGGTGGTGGCCACTATGCTGATGGTGGTCGCCAGCATGGACGGCTCTATGTTCGCGCATCTTTATCCGAGCTATCCGCTGATCCACCATTATATGGTGCTGACGATTGTTCCCCTGAGCGCCATGGCTCTGTCTCTGTTTGCCCGTGAATACCTGGAATTACGCCATCATCATCCCTGGTGGAACCGGATTTTTCTGACCATGATCGCTGTCTCGGCCCTGTCGATGCTGGGCGCGTTTGTGTTCAACTACAGCGTTTCAACCCAGATAAGCGTTATTCTGACCATACCCCTGGCACTGATTAATCTTGTCGCAGGCATCACCCTGTGGCTGCAATCTGAAAAAAGCGCCCGGCTGTTTACCATTGCCTGGCTGGCGTTGCTGGCGAGCATTCTGGTGGCGGTTCTCAACAAACTGGGCCTGTTACCCAGCTCTCTGGTCACCGAACATGGCATTGCCATAGGTGCTTCCGCCCAGGCCGTTCTGTTCTCTTTCGCGCTGGCGGACAGATACAACCGCGAACGCGGCGCCTTGTATCACGAAAGGAAAGTCTCTCTGGAAGCGCTGACACAGCAACGGGAAGCTGAGACCGCCCTGCTTCATGCCTCCAGCCATCATGAGGTGACCGGCCTGCCCGACCGTCGGGTTTTCGAGCAAATCGTGGACCAGGCCATCTGCGGCAACGACACCGCCCCATCGGCCGTTTTCATGTTGCACCTGCGGCGCTTCGACGATATCAACAAGACACTGGGCCACAAACACGCCGATGAGCTTCTTGCCCGTTTTTCCACTCGCATGAATCGTTTGGTCGCCCAAACCGTTCAGGCGGTTTATCTGGAGGGCAATGGCGCCGAGACCAAATGCGTGGCCCACATCGAGGGGGTCAGTTTTGCCTTCGCCCTTCAAGACGACGACCAGAAGCGCATCCTTCAACAGGCAGCGGAGCTGGCGGAAAATTTCGCTCGACCCATTGAGTTCATGGGGCTAATGCTCGAAATGGGCTTTATCATGGGCGCCAGTTTTGTCGAGGCCAGCGACGATGACGGCTCAACCCTGCTTCGTCATGCCTTTATTGCACTGGACCGGGCGGGCACCGAGGCCGGACACGTCGCCGTCTACAACGATCAAATGAACCCCTACAGCCCGCGCCGGCTGACGTTGATGACCGAACTCCGGGAAGCAATCCGCAACAACGAACTGGTTCTGTTTTTCCAGCCTCAGATTCACCTTAAAACCTCCCGGGTAGCCGGGTTCGAAGCCTTGATCCGTTGGCCTCACCCCGAGCACGGCCTGATTCCGCCAGACGAATTCATTCCCATGGCGGAGCAAACCGGGCTGATCAAGCCGGTCACCCAGTGGGTGTTGCAGCAGGCGTTACTGTTCTGCAACGCGCTTGACGATGCCGGCTGCGACGCCACCGTGTCGGTCAACATTTCCGCCATCAACCTGCGGGAGCCTGGCTTCTGTGAGTCCGCTTGCGCCCTCCTCGCGGAGAATCGGGTCGCCGCAAGGCGACTGGTCCTGGAGGTGACTGAAACCGCGGCCATGCTGGAACCGGAGCTCAGCCTCCGGGTGCTGCAGGCGCTTCGGAACGCACAAATACGCTTATCCATTGACGATTTCGGCACAGGCCACTCGTCGCTCTCCTACATCCGCCAGCTGCCCGTCAATGAAATTAAAATCGATCGCTCGTTTGTCATGGCCATGGATAGCAACGAGAGCGACGCCACCATCGTCCGAACCACCATCAACATGTGCCACGACCTGGGCTTTGAAGTGGTCGCCGAGGGTGTCGAGAACGACCGGGCCCAGAGCCTACTGAAACAGTATGGCTGCGATTACGTCCAGGGTTATCACCTGGCCCGACCGATGGATATCGAAAACACCCTCGTCTGGCTGGATGAGACCTCCTGGTTCAGGCATTCCGGATTCTCGGCTCTGAACATTCAGGGCTGACGCTAAAACTTCCGCGACTTTGCATCTGTTACGGCAAGGTTTTCGCTGTGATACTGTCTTCCTTTCCCGACTCAGGACAACCGCATGAAAATCTATCTGGTCGGCGGCGCCGTGCGCGATGACCTGCTTGGCTTGCCGGTCAAAGACCGGGATTGGGTGGTCGTCGGCGCCACACCTGAAGACATGAAAAAACGTGGCTTCCGTCAGGTGGGCGCGGACTTTCCCGTGTTCATCCACCCCGATACCGGTGAGGAATATGCCTTGGCGCGAACCGAACGCAAGCAAGGTCACGGTTACCACGGCTTTACCGTCCACAGCGCCCCGGATGTCACACTGGAGGATGACCTGCGCCGCCGGGACCTGACCATCAACGCCATGGCGCTGGATCGGGACAACCACCTGATCGATCCGTTTAATGGCCGAAAAGACCTGGAAGCCGGTATTCTACGCCACGTTTCCGACGCCTTTGCCGAAGATCCCCTGCGGGTTTTGCGCACGGCCCGTTTTGCCGCCCGCTTCGCCCCGCTCGGCTTTACCCTGGCCAACTCCACTCGTGATCTGATGCAGCAAATGGTGACTGACGGTGAAATGGAACACCTGGCGGCAGAGAGGGTCTGGCAGGAGCTCCAGCGCGCCCTGAATGAGCGGACACCGACTGTCTTCTTCGAAGTGCTTGAAAGCTGTGGCGCACTGGCCGTGTTGTTGCCGGAATTGACCGAGCCCAAGCCTTACCGCTCGGGCCTGGCAGCCCTCGCCTGCACCAGCAACCAGAACGAAACCGGCGAGGTCCGGTACGCCGCCCTGCTTTCACCCCTGACCCCGGAAGCCGTGAAACTGCGTTCAGAGGCCCTTAAAGCCCCCAATGACTACCGTGAGCTGGCCGTCATGGTCGCTCGCTACGCCGATGAGCTGCGCGCAGCCACCGGGCCGGAATCCCGGCTTGCCGTATTGGAAGCCTGCGACGTCTGGCGCCGGCCAGAACGATTTGAGCGGCTTATTGCGGTGTGCCGGTGCCTCGATCCTCCGCTGGCACCGGATGTTGCACAACAGCTTCGGCAGGCCGAGACCGCGGCCCGACAAGTCGACCCCAGGGTTTTGATGCAAGACGGCTATAGCGGTAAAGCCCTGGGCCAGGCCATCCGCAACGAGCGCCTGAAAAAACTGCACGAACTTCACGGCACCGAGCCCTGATGGCAAGCCCCGGGCCGCCATCAGGCAATATGGCGCTTGGGGCATTGAAAGCAGTCAGTTAAACTGACCCCAGCCCCCTCATCATCGAATTCCATTGGAGCCCATCATGCGTGACGTTGTCATTGTTGCCGCCAGACGAACCGCTATCGGAAGCTTTGGCGGAGGCCTTGCCAGCCTTCCTGCCGATCAACTGGGCACGGTTGTTATTCGCGCCCTTCTCGAGCAGACCGGCGTTGCGGCCGATCAGATTAACGAGGTCATCCTGGGCCAGGTACTCACCGCCGGCGTCGGCCAGAATCCCGCCCGGCAGGCCGCCGTCAATGCCGGCCTGCCGCCCAGCATCCCCGCCATGACCATCAATAAGGTCTGCGGCTCCGGGCTCAAAGCCGTTCACATGGCGGTACAAGCCATTCGTTGCGGCGACGCGGACATGTTGATCGCCGGCGGACAGGAGAGCATGAGCCAGGCGCCTCACGTCCTTCCCAACAGCCGCAATGGCAAGCGCATGGGCGACTGGAAGCTGGTGGACACCATGATCAAGGACGGCCTCTGGGATGCCTTCAACGATTATCACATGGGTGTCACCGCTGAAAATATCGTGACCAAATACGACATTCGCCGCGAAGATCAGGATGCGTTCGCCGCCGCTTCACACCAAAAGGCTGTTGCCGCCCAAAAAGCGGGCTATTTCGACGAAGAAATCGTTCCTGTCGAAATACCTCAGCGCAAGGGTGACCCCGTTTCAGTGAGGCAGGACGAAGGCCCTCGCGACGATATCGACATAGGCGCCCTGGCCAGACTCAAACCGGCTTTCAGCAAAGACGGCACCGTAACCGCGGGCAATGCCTCATCCCTGAACGATGGCGCCTCCGCCGTCATGGTCTGCAGCGCCGAAAAAGCCGAGCAATTGGGGCTGACGCCTCTCGCTACAATCCGGGGGTACGCCAACGCGGGCGTGGATCCGGCCATCATGGGCACCGGCCCCATACCGGCGACCCGGCGCTGCCTGGAAAAGGCCGGCTGGTCATTGGCTGAGCTTGACCTGGTTGAAGCCAACGAAGCCTTCGCCGCCCAGGCGCTCGCCGTTAATCGCAACCTGGGCTGGGACCCGGAGCGGATCAACGTCAATGGCGGCGCCATCGCCCTGGGCCATCCCATCGGCGCATCGGGCTGCCGCATTCTGGTCTCGCTGCTGCACGAAATGAAGCGCCGCGATGCCCGCCGGGGTCTGGCGACGCTCTGCATCGGGGGCGGCATGGGCGTGGCACTGGCGGTTGAGCGTTAGTGCCCCGGCTCGACCTGAAGCCTCCAAACCTTCACTGCCACGCCTTACTCTCATGGTTTTCAGAGGCTTGGTGGGTCATCGAATCAGCCGGACGGGACACTGATGGTTTTAAATGTGGTGCTGTACGAGCCGGAAATACCGCCGAACACAGGCAACATTATCCGGCTCTGTGCCAATACCGGTTGCCGCCTGCACCTGATTGAGCCTCTTGGCTTCAATCTGGACGACAAACAACTGCGGCGCGCCGGACTGGATTACAGCGAATATGCGACCTTAAGCGTTCACAGCAGCTTTGAGGCCTTTCTTGCCAGCGAATCCCCCGGGCGACTGTTAGCGCTGACCACCAAGGCCAAACGTGCATATCACGACATAGGGTATGAACCGGGGGATTACCTGATGTTTGGTCCGGAAACGCGGGGGCTGCCAGAGGCGGTCCGCGAAGGGTTGCCGGAAGCCCATTGTCTGAGAGTGCCCATGCGGCCTCACAGCCGAAGTCTCAACCTATCCAACACCGCAGCCCTGGTCGTTTACGAGGCATGGCGGCAATTAGGGTTCGAAGGCGGGGGTTAAGCGGGCAAACGGCTCTTATCCGGCCTGGAGGCGACGGGCCTTGCACCCGCCGTCCCCGCACACCGGCCAACTCGCCTGCGTTAGTGAGTCTGGTCTTCCTTCTTGTCGCCAGCCGCTTCTTCCTGCTTGCGCTTCAAGGCCTGTGCATAGATAGCATCGAAATTAACCGGCGCCAGCATCAAGGCGGGGAAACTGCCCTTACCGACGATGCCATCGATCGCTTCGCGGGCATAGGGAAAAAGGATGGATGGGCAGTAAGCACCCAGCATCTGGGCCAGCTGCGCCGCCTCTATGCCTTTGATCAGAAAAACACCTGCCTGCTGGATCTCGACGATGAACGCGACTTTTTCTTCCATCTTCGCGGTCACTGTCAAGGAGAGCACCACTTCAAACTGATTGTCGCTCACCTTGTTGTGGCTGGTGTTCAGGTCCATGTTGATTTGCGGCTTCCACTGCTCCTGAAAAACGCCAGGGGCATTGGGCGATTCGAACGACAAATCTTTTACGTAAATACGCTGCAGTGCAAACTGTGGTTGCTGCTTTTCTTCGTTGCCTGCGGCGGCTTGCTGGTCATCAGCCATGTTCAAATCCTCAAGTTCGGTGTCTGGATGGGTAAACTGGTACCCGATGTCTTTGGATCATTCCGATCAGCCGTCTTCCGACGACTGATTCAACCCTGACCGGTCGCGCTACTTCTTGACCAGCGGCAGGTTACTGGCTTTCCAGTCGGCAATGCCGCCATCCAGTCGGGCGACGTTGGTGAAGCCTTCCTCATTCAACTGCTTGACTGCCATGGCCGAGTGCTGACCGGCCTTATCCACCACGATGATCTTTTTGTCCTCATGCTTCTTAAGATCTGCCACATGATCCTTGAGGCTCGACAAAGGAATTTGCAGAGAGCCGGCAATCCTGCCTTCCTTATGATCTTTCCGGTCACGTATATCCACGATAACCGCTTCATCGTGGTTCATCATATTGACAGCCGCCTGGGCGCTGACTTTCGTGCCGCCACGTCGTGTTTCGAGCAAAAACAGCGCGATCAACAGCGCCACGAACAACGACACCAGAATGTAGTGATTGACGACAAACTCAAACAACTTGTCCATTAAGCCACCTTGCTGAATTATTTGGCCGGATTATACACACCCGAAGGCACCGACAGAAGCCGGCGTGAATAGCCTGTGCCCCCTAAAACGGTTAGTATTAGGCCTCGAAATTCTCAAACAAAAACGGATTGAGCCATGACCAGTTCACGCCAGCCCACCGCTTTGATCATTCTCGATGGCTGGGGCCACAGGGACCCCACCGACGATAATGCCATTACTAATGCCAAGACGCCGTTCTGGGACAAGATCTGGGAACACCGGCCCAGCACCCTGATCAACACCTCAGGCAAGTACGTGGGGCTGCCCGCCGGCCAGATGGGCAATTCGGAAGTCGGGCACATGAATCTGGGCGCGGGACGCATTGTTTATCAAAGCCTGACCCGTATCGACAAAGATGTCGAAGACGGGACTTTTTTCGAGAATCAGGTTCTGTGTGACGCCATCGACAAGGCGGCGCGCAATGGCAAGGCCGTTCACCTCATGGGCCTGCTGTCTCCCGGTGGCGTTCACTGCCATGAAGATCATGTTATCGCAGCAGCGGAGATGGCAGCGAACCGGGGCGCCAAAAAAGTCTACATCCACGCGTTTCTGGATGGCCGCGACACGCCGCCCCGCAGCGCCAAGGCCTCACTGGAAAAAGTGTCAGCCAAAATGGCCGCTCTGGGTGTGGGCCGGATTGCATCGCTGGTCGGTCGCTATTTCGCCATGGACCGGGATAATCGCTGGAACCGCATTGAATCGGCCTATAACCTGATGACATCGGGTGAAGCCGAGTTCACCGCTCCGGATGCCGTCGCCGGCCTGGAAGCCGCTTACGAGCGCGGTGAAAACGATGAATTCGTCAAGGCCACCCGCCTACAGGACTCTGACGAGCCGGATGCCATGATCGATGACGGCGATTCGGTGATCTTCATGAACTTTCGCGCTGACCGGGCCCGGGAAATCACCCGCACGTTCGTGGAACGGGATTTTTCCAATTTCAAGCGCAAACGCCAGCCGGCCATTGCGGATTTCGTGATGTTGACCGAGTACGCGGCGGATATCGATACTTCCTGCGCCTACCCTGCCGAACAACTGGACAATGGCCTCGGTGAGTACATGGCAAGCCAGAACAAGACTCAACTGCGCATTGCCGAGACTGAGAAATACGCTCACGTAACCTTCTTTTTCAACGGCGGCCTTGAAACCCCCTTCGGCGGCGAGGATCGCATCCTGGTGCCCTCCCCTGACGTCGCCACCTATGACCTGCAGCCTGAAATGAGCGCCCCGGAGGTCACCGACAAATTGGTCGAAGCCATTAAAAGCGGCAAATACGACCTGGTGATCTGCAACTATGCCAATGGCGACATGGTCGGCCATACCGGCGATCTGGACGCCGCCATGAAGGCCGCCGAGTGTGTTGACGACTGCCTCAAACGCGTGGTCGAAGCACTTGAAGAAGTGGGTGGCCAGGGCCTGATCACGGCGGACCACGGCAACTGCGAACAGATGTCCGATGCCGAATCGGGCCAGCCTCACACCGCCCACACCACCGGCCCCGTGCCGCTGGTCTATGTCGGAGGCAAAACCCTGTCGCTTAAAGCCGATGGTGCGCTCAGTGACGTCGCCCCCAGCCTGCTGGCCCTCATGGGACTTGCCCAACCCACCGAGATGACCGGCCACAGCCTGGTCAGCGAAGGTTGATGATGCCGTCCTTCAGGCCCCTTATTCGCTGAGTCGGGAATGCCGCGAAAACCAACGCAAACCGCAAGCGGTACGCCCTGTCAGTCATGGCTGGCCGGGCTCATGCTGATTTCCGTCCTCGGCCTGATGGCGGCCGCACCCGTTCAGGCCCAGGAATCGGTCACGCCGGCTCAGGTCGAGGCGCTCAAGAAAAAAATCGGCAGTATTGATCAGTGGCTGGCGAAAGCTGAGCGGGACCGTAGCAGCCTGGAACAAACATTGGCCGCCAACGACCAGGCCATCAGCCGCCTCACCCGTGAAAGCCGGGAACTCCGGGAACGGGCCGCAAACCAGGCCGTCACTCTTGCGCAACTGAAAGAAAAGGAAGCCGAACTCACCCGCACCCTCAATGACCAGCGGGACAGCCTGCGCCGACAGATACGTCAAGCCTGGATGGCGGGCGACACGCCGGCGATCAAAGTGCTGCTGAACGAGATCGATCCGCACAAGATCTCGCGCACCATGACCTATTACGAATACTTCAGCCGGGATACCGTCGCTCGACTTCAGCAATTCAATCAATCCCTCGCGGAACTTGAACGGACCCAGCAGGCCGCTGTGGTTTCAAAGCTTCGCCTGAACACACTCAGGAACGACGTTACCGATCGCAAGGAAAAACTTGAGAGCCAGAAACGTCAACGGCAACAGACCCTGGCCAAGCTGGAGGAAGAGATTGATGACCGCGAGTCCGAGCGCGGTGAGTTGGTGGCAGACCGAGCCCGCCTGGAAAAACTTCTGAAAGAGGTCCAGGAAGCCATTGCCGGCATTCCCTCTCCCAACGAGTCAAAACCCTTCCAGGCGCTGCGCGCTAAACTTCCCTGGCCGGCCCGTGGTAACGTGAGCAGTCAGTTTGGTGACAGCCTTGCCCATGGCCAACTTAGCCGCAGCGGGCTATTAATCGGAACCGGCGAAGAAACCGACATCAGCGCCGTCCATTATGGCCGAGTGGTATTTTCCAACTGGCTCAGGGGCTTCGGCCTGATGACCATCATCGACCACGGCGATGGTTACATGAGCCTTTACGGCCATAGCAGCAGCCTGCTGAAGAGCCCGGGGGACTGGGTGGATGCAGGGGAAGTCATTGCCGTCAGCGGCCAGTCCGGGGGCACCGAAGACGCCGCCGTCTACTTTGAAATCAGACACAAGGGCAAACCCCAGAACCCCCAGAAGTGGTTGAAAAGCCAATAAACTTTCGTGAAAAGCTGACAAAGGCCGAGAGCCCCGCCATACTGGACATAATCCGGCAGAAGCAAACCGAAAAGTGCATGCCAAGACGACCAGGACAACAGGAAACGTGAATGAGACGGTTTAGATCCAGACCCCACACCGTTATTGCAGGCGCTCTAGTCGCAGCCTGTCTGATCCAGTTACCCGGCTTGGCTTATGCCCAGGAAGCTGACGGCCCTGTCTCTGCGCCGGAAACGCCCGAACTGCTCGACGCCGTATCGGATGACCCGGAAACTGCGCCCGATGTATCAGGCCAGGCCAAACCACTGCCTCTGGATGATCTCAGAAAATTCACCGAAGTATTCAGCCGGATTAAAGCCGCCTACGTGGAGGAGATCGACGACCAGACTCTGCTGGAAAACGCCATCAAGGGCATGCTTAACGGGCTTGACCCGCACTCCGCTTATCTGGGCACGGACGCCTTTGAGAAGCTGGAAGAGAGCACCACCGGCGAATTTGGCGGACTGGGCATAGAAGTCGGCATGGAAGACGGCTTCATCAAGGTTATCGCACCCATCGATGACACCCCTGCCGCCAAAGCCGGCGTACAAGCCGGCGACCTGATCATCAAACTGGATGACGAACCCGTCAAAGGCATGAGCCTGGAAGAGGCTGTCTCTCTAATGCGGGGAAAACCCGGAAGCAGCCTGACGCTGACCATCCTGCGGGATGGCCAAAGCGCTCCATTAGAGATCGAAGTGGAACGGGACATTATCAAGGTCACCAGCACCAAATCCCGTCTGATCGAAAATGGCTACGGTTACGTCCGCCTGACGCAGTTTCAGTCTGAAACCGGCCCGGAATTTGTTGATGCGATTGAACGCCTGACAAAAGAGAACGAGGGCCGTCTGGACGGACTGATTATTGACCTGCGCAACAATCCGGGTGGCATTTTACAAGCAGCAGTGGCGGCCGCCGATGCGCTTCTGGACGAGGGCCTGATTGTCTATACAGAAGGGCGAATTCAGAGTTCACGCCTGCGCTTCAATGCCGAACCGGGCGATATCACCAACGGCACCCCCATCGTGGTGCTGATCAATGGCGGCTCGGCATCGGCCTCCGAAATCCTTGCCGGCGCCTTACAGGATCACGGTCGGGCAGTTCTCATGGGCACCGATACCTTCGGCAAGGGTTCGGTGCAAACGGTTATCCCCCTGGATAATACCCACGCGATAAAAATGACCACGGCCCGCTATTACACGCCCAACGGCCGCTCAATTCAGGCTAAGGGTATCAAACCCGATATTGAGGTGAAGCCGGCAACCCTGACTGAAAGGGACGGAAGCCCCTTCTTCAGCGAAGCGGACCTGTCCGGCCATCTGCAAAACGGCGACGCCGACCAGAAAATGAGCCCGCAGCAGCCACAGACAGACGACGCGGAAGAACCTGGCGACCAGTCCGATCGGGATTTTCAGCTTCGCTCGGCATTGAACCTGCTCAAGGGCCTCCAAATCCTCGAAAAGACAGCATCCGGCGGCAGTTAATTCATGGGTTTCTCTGCTGTACTCTCCAGAGCCGGACTCTGTCTTTCACTCTTTGTCGCAACCGGCCTGGCGCTGGCCCAGCCGGCACCCGAAACCCGGGAGGCGTCGCCAGAAGGCGCCACCGGCGGCCTGCCACCGACCATTGCCATTATCATTGATGACATGGGGCATGACCTGTATCAGGGCCAGCGCCTGGTGGCGCTGGAGCAGCCCATCACCCTGGCCTTTTTGCCTTACCGCCGCCACACCATAAGCCTGGCGGAATCAGCCCATCGCCACCGCAAGGAAATCATGCTTCATGCACCCATGGCCAACACCCGCAATATCGCCCTGGGGGCCGGCGGGCTGGACAGCACCATGGATCAGCTGGCCACGGTTACCACTCTGCGGCGAGCGTTAGGCGCCATTCCGCATGTGCGCGGCGTCAATAACCACATGGGCAGCCAACTGACCCAGATGCAAACCAATATGGATTGGGTTATGTCCGAGCTGCACCGATACCCCCTGTATTTTGTTGACAGCCGAACCATCGCCGCAAGCATCGCCGGCAAGACAGCCGCCGCCCACCAGATACCAACCCTGACCCGCGACGTATTCCTCGACCACGAACAGACCGAAGACTATGTGGACGCCCAGTTCAAGGAATTGATCAAGAGAGCCCGAAAGAACGGCACCGCCATCGCCATCGGCCATCCCCATCCTGTGACCGTGGATTATCTGCAGAAAGTCCTGCCAACACTGGATGAGCAGGGCATTGCCGTCGCCACCGTCAGTGGCCTCTGGGCAATCAGAAACGACAATCGGGAGATGTTTTCCAAAGGGGAGAAGCAACCGGCCAGGCCGGCGCTCGCCAGGAAGAACTGAGGCATTGCTTCAGCGCAAAATAACAAACCGTTGAGACGCCTTAATCCCGGACTTCAATGCCCTGGGCCTTCATGAACGCCTTGGCCTCGGGAATAGTAAATTGCCCAAAGTGGAATATGGACGCCGCCAAAACCGCATCAGCGCCGCCCCGGGTTATGCCATCCACCAGGTGCTGCAGCTCGCCTACGCCTCCTGACGCAATCACGGGTACGGGCACGGCATCACTGACGGCGCGAGTCAGGCCGTTGTCGAAACCTATTTTGGTGCCGTCACGATCCATGCTGGTCAGCAACAACTCCCCGGCTCCCATTTCGGTCATTTTCATTGCCCAGGCCACTGCGTCCAGGCCCGTGGGTTTGCGGCCACCGTGGGTGAAGATTTCCCAGCGCGGCGCCTCACCGGCGGCGCTTACCCGTTTAGCGTCAATGGCCACCACGATGCACTGACTGCCAAAGCGGCCGGCCGCTTCCTGCACAAAACCCGGATTAAAGACCGCCGCCGTGTTGATGCCGACTTTATCCGCACCGGCATTAAGCAGCTTGCGGATGTCGTCCACGGTGCGAACGCCACCGCCGACCGTCAGCGGGATAAACACTTCACTGGCCATGCGCTCAACGGTCTCGTAAGTCGTATCGCGGCTTTCATGGCTGGCGGTAATGTCGAGAAAGGTGATTTCATCGGCGCCCTGCTCGTTGTATTTGCGGGCCACCTCAACCGGGTCACCGGCATCGCGTATATCAACAAAGTTAACGCCTTTTACCACCCGGCCCTTGTCCACATCGAGACAGGGAATAATGCGCTTGGCCAATGCCATGTTCAGCTCCCCGACTGGCTCACAGTGTCACACCAGGCCTGGGCTTCCGCCATATCCAGCGTGCCTTCATAGATCGCACGGCCCGTGATCGCCCCCAGGATGCCCCGATCGGAAAATTCCGCGAGGCGCATCAGATCGTCCATATTGGTGACACCCCCGGAGGCAATCACCGGAATACCGCCGGCTTCGGCCACAGCCACCGTGGCTTCCACGTTGACCCCCTGCATCATGCCGTCACGGCTGATATCGGTATACACAATGGAATCCACACCGGCGCTGGCAAAATGTCTGGCCAGGTCGGTGGCCATCATCTCGGAAACCTCGGCCCAGCCATCGGTGGCGACTCGACCGTCTTTGGCATCCAGGCCGACAATGATCCGGCCCGGGAAGCGCTGGCACATCTCGGCGACGAAATCCGGGTCTTTCACCGCTTTGGTGCCGATAATGACCCACTGAACGCCGGCACGAAGATACGCCTCGATGGTATCGGCGGAACGGATACCGCCCCCGATCTGGATGGGCAGGTCCGGGTAATGGCTTGCGATGGTGTTGACGATCTCGCCATTAACCGGCTCCCCGGCAAAGGCGCCATTCAGGTCCACCAGGTGCAGGCGGCGGGCGCCGGCATCGACCCAGCGGGCCGCCACCTCGACCGGGTCTTCCGAGAAAACGGTCGAGTCTTCCATACGGCCCTGACGCAGACGCACGCACTTGCCGTCTTTGAGATCGATGGCGGGGATTATCAGCATAGTTAACAACTTCCGTTATCAGTCAAATGGCTAAGGCAGCGGTCAGGCTCCTGACCACTGTGAAAAGTTCTTGAGCAACTGCAGGCCGGCCCGGTGGCTTTTCTCCGGGTGAAACTGGACCGCAAAAATATTGTCGCGGGCCACGGCGGCCGCCAGATCCACACCGTAATGGGTACGCCCGGCCATGTCCGGATTATTGTCGGCGTCAGCGTAGTAACTGTGCACAAAATAGAAACGTTCAGCGTCCGGGATGTCATGCCAGACCGGGTGATCCTTGACCTGATGCACTTCATTCCAGCCCATGTGGGGCACTTTCAGGCGAGTAGGGCCTTCCTTCAGGTTGTTTCCGAAAAAACGGACTTCCGCGGGAAACAGGTTGATGCAGTCGACCCAGCCATTCTCCTCGCTTCGTGACATCAGCGCCTGCATGCCGACACAGATACCCAGCAAGGGCCTGTCAACAGACACTTCGCGCACCAGTTCATCCACTTTCAGGCGGCGGATTTCGGCCATGCAATCGCGGATCGCGCCCACGCCCGGCAGGATGACCTTGTCGGCGCCACGAATCTGTTCGGGGTCAGAGGTAACCAGGGCGCGGGTGTTCGGCGCCACGTGCTCAACGGCCTTGCTGACGGAATGCAGGTTGCCCATGCCGTAGTCGATAATGGCAATGGTTTTCATATCGGGAACAACTCCGGATCGTTTACAGCGAACCCTTGGTGGAGGCTATAACACCCGCCATGCGTTCATCAGGCTCAATGGCCATCCGCAGGGCACGGCCAAAAGCCTTGAATACGGTTTCAATCTGGTGGTGGCTGTTTTTGCCCTTCAGATTATCGATGTGCAAAGTCACCATGGAATGGTTAACGAAGCCCTGAAAGAACTCGGCAAAGAGATCCACGTCAAAACCGGCCACAGAGGCACGGGTGTAAGGCACATCCATAATCAATCCCGGACGGCCGGACAGGTCGATCACCACCCGTGATAGCGCTTCGTCCAGCGGCACATAGGCATGACCGTAGCGACGGATGCCCTTCTTGTCCCCCACGGCCTGCTTGAAGGCCTGCCCCAGGGTGATGCCGATGTCTTCCACCGTGTGGTGATCATCAATGTGCAGATCGCCATTGGCGACGATATCCAGATCAACCAGACCATGACGGGCAATCTGATCCATCATGTGGTCGAGAAAGTGGACACCGGTCTCAAAACGGGACTGACCGGTACCGTCAAGATTAATGTCGACGGTGATCTGCGTTTCCAGGGTATTACGTTCTACCCGAGCCTTGCGTTCGGCCATGGGGTCTCCAGAGTCATTGGGCGGCAGCCGCCGGAAAACGGATGAAGGTCAATTATACCTGTTATCTCAGCTGTCGTCCTGCCCCTTTGCTGCCATGGCCGCAGAGGCGGGATCCGATCAGAAGGCCTTTTTCAGATTGGCCATATAAGTATCCACCAGACTGTTGAACTCGCGCTTGATGACCGGGTTGACAGCCAGTTTCAGCAAGCCCGGCAATGGCACGGTCAGCTCTGCCTCGGTATGAAACCGGGCATTGGTGGTTTTCTCACCCTTCTCCGTCAATTGCCAGGAACCTTTGACCACGCCATTGCCCTCGCCTTTAACCGGCTCCCAGGTGATCTTGCCGCTGTCACGGTCGGCCTTGTACTTGCTCGCGTAAACCGTCTGGATGGTGTATTTGTCGACGCCGATCTTTTCCATTTCCCAGCGATAGACGTTATCACCAAGATCCACCAGGTCGTCCACCTTGGGAAAATAACTCGCGGAACGGGGCACGTCCGCCAACAGGTCAAACACCTCGTTATAGGCGCCGGGAATGTCGATGTCGCGGTTCAGTTCAATGGATACAGTGATAGCCACGTGGAGCTCCTTCAGTTCGCCAGATGGTTTGTCGGCGGTTGAACCCTTGTCGCGCCTGCACTCAGGCACCACACAGGAACGCGACCGGCCGGATTATAGACTTTTAAAAAAAGGTTCTCTGGGAGTCTGGCTGAACACTGGCGCCTTGTCATACATGTTGACCTTTAATTTTGACGCGGCTGCGGTATTCTTGAGGCATCGAGACTCTGATTTTTGAGCAATTCGACTTGGCGCTCTACAGCGCAGGACGTCTTTTTGCGCCAACCCAACCTGGAAAGGATGCTGAATAATGAAAGCAGTTCGTTATATCGTGCTGGCAATTGTTGGTCTCATAGGACTGGCCCTGGTCGCCATAGCCGTGGCATTTTTCGTCATCGACCCCAACACCTATAAGCCCCAGATCGAGCAGGTCGTGGAAGACAGGACCAACCTCAAGCTGGATCTGGCCGGCGACATCAGTTGGTCGCTGATCCCATTGGGCCTGGAATTGAATGATGTCGACGCCACGCTCGATGACGAGCCTTTTTTAAAGCTGCAACAGATGGTCGCCAAGGTGGATTTCTGGTCATTGATCGCCATGGCACCGCAGGTGAACACCTTTGCGCTGGACGGCCTTGATGCCCGCCTGAGAGTTGCCGAGGACGGCACCGGTAACTGGACCCGGATCATGCCGGAGGGCGAAGTGGCAGAACAGCCGCCCGCAGAAGCCGAACCGCCAGCCGCCGAAGAAGAGGCCGCCCAGGAACCCCTGAACTTCAATGTTGAACAAATAAGCATCAGCGACGCTCAGGTGCATTATGACGACCTCAGCACCGGGCAAAGCCTTGTCCTGGAAAACTTTACCCTGAACACCCGTAATATTGCACTCGACCAGAGCTTTCCTCTGGAGCTGGGCTTTCGCCTGGCCACGGGCCAGCCCGAATTGACCGTCGTGGCTGACATCAGCGCGAGCCTGTCCGCCAATCAGGCCCTGGACGCCTTCGCCATCACCGGCCTGGACAGCGCGTTCGACCTGAGTGGCGAGCCCTTTGGCGACAACACCGTCAAGGCCGGCATGACCGGTAATATCAACGCCAACACCACCGATGAAACCGCAACCATTGATAACCTGAAGGCGACATTCAGCAACCTTGAGCTCAACACCAACCTCAACGTGGACGGTTTTGGCGACCAACCCAAACTCAGCGGCGATCTGAAAATCGACGAGTTTTCCCTGAAAAAACTGCTGTCCAATATGGGCCAGCCGGCGGTCGAAACCGACGACCCGGACGTCCTGACGGCACTCGCCTTCGCCACCGACATTGGCGGTCCTGCCGGCAAGGTTGAGCTCAACAATCTCAATCTCAGAATTGACGACAGCCGCTTCGAAGGCCAGGCCAGTTATGCACTTGCCAACGGCGCCATCGGCCTGGACCTGCAGGGCGATAGGTTCAACGCCGACCGCTATCTGCCGCCGGAAAGTGAAGAAACAGCCCCAGCCGACACCCAGGAAGCCGGACCGGAAGGCGATTTACTGCCGCTGGAAACCCTCAGGGAACTGGCGCTCAATATCAATCTCGGTCTGGGCGAGCTGATTGTCAGCAACCTGACCATTGCCGACATCAAAAACCGCCTCACCGCCGACAAGGGCCTGATCAAGATCAACGAGTTCAGTGGCAAGCTCTACGAAGGTGATTTTAACGCCAACGCAACCCTGGATGCCCGCTCGGACAACCCCGAATGGACAATCGCCAACAAAGTCCAGAATGTCCAGACGCTGCCGCTTCTGACCGATCTGGCGGAAACCGAATTGCTTGCCGGCGGCGCCAACATGAATATGGACCTGAACACCCAGGGCAACCGCATCTCGGCTCTGCGTGGCAATGCCAAGGGCGAGATCAACTTCAATCTGGCGGAAGGCCAGTTCACCCAGATGAACCTGACCCGTATGGCCTGCCAGGGCATTGCCATGGCCAACGGTGAAAGCCTGACCACCGATGACTGGGGCACCGGCACACCCTTCAACGACATGAAAGGCACCATGAAAGTCGACGGCAATTTACTCAATAACACCGAGCTGGTCGCGGCACTTTCGGGAATGCGGTTAAACGGCGACGGCACGGTTGATTTGGCCACCAGCATGCTGGACTACGAAATTGGCCTTCGCATCGTGGGTGAGATTCACCGTGACGAAGCCTGCAGGGTCAGTGAATATGTCGAGGACGTGGTGATCCCCGTGGAGTGCCGCGGCAATTTCACCGAGGATCCCGCCGGCCTGTGTTCATTTGACGGCTCGCGGTTCCGTGACACCCTCAAAGACATAGCCGCCCAAGCCGCGCGCAAGAAGGTTGACGAGGAAACCGAAAAAGCCAAAGAAAAAGTGGAAGAAAAAGCCAGAGAAGAAATCGAAAAACGCCTGGGCGACGACAAAGACAAGGTCAAGGACGCCATGAAGAACCTCCTGGGCCGATGAACGACAACTTCGCTGACCGCCTGCTGTACTGGTACGACCGGCACGGCAGGCATGACCTGCCCTGGCATCACAACCGCACACCCTATCGGGTCTGGGTCTCCGAAATAATGCTGCAACAGACCCAGGTTGCCACGGTCATACCCTATTACCATGCCTTCATGGCCCGGTTTCCGGACGTTGCAAGCCTTGCCGACGCACCGGTGGATGACGTACTCAGCCACTGGTCCGGGCTCGGTTATTACGCCCGTGCCCGCAACCTCCAGAAAGCCGCACGCCAGGTGGTCGCAGACCATAGAGGCGAATTCCCGGCTGATCAGGACGCACTTGAAGCCCTGCCCGGCATCGGCCGCTCCACCGCCGCCGCCATACTGGCCCAGGCCTTCGGCCTGTACGCGACCATCCTCGACGGCAACGTCAAACGAGTGCTGGCGCGCTATCACGCTGTCTCCGGCTGGCCCGGCCAGACCAGAGTGCTCAACGAGCTATGGGAATGCGCAGAACAGCATACGCCACGGCAAAGAGTACGGGATTACACCCAGGCCATCATGGATCTCGGCGCCATGGTCTGCACACGCAGCCGTCCCGACTGCGACCAGTGCCCTCTGGCGGCTGATTGCCAGGCTTACGCCCTGGATGAAACCCGGCGTTATCCCGGCTCCAAACCCAAAAAAGCCAAGCCGGAGAAAACCACCTGGATGGTCATTCTCGAAGACGGGCAAGGCCGTATTTTGCTCAACCGGCGCCCACCCAGCGGCATCTGGGGCGGCCTCTGGAGCTTGCCGGAGCTGGACCCGGCCCACGGCCCGGACGAGCTGGCCGAAGCCTGCCAGCGGCAACTGGGGCTGACCTGCCACGAGCCCCGCACCCTTGCCGCTTTTCGCCACACCTTCAGCCATTATCATCTGCACATACAGCCCGCCGCGCTGGCCGTGCTCAGCTCCAGCTTGATTGCCGACAGCGACAACCAACGCTGGGTCTATCGCGACGAAGCCATGAGCCTGGGCCTTCCAGCCCCGATCCGCAGCTTGCTCGCCACTCCGGAGCAACCCGCCCTGCTCTGATCTGCTACAATTTCCGACCATCACAAAGTACCTGAACAGGAGCCACCATGAGCCGCACCGTTTTCTGCCGTAAATACAAAGAAGAACTGGAAGGCCTCGACTTCCCGCCCATGCCCGGCAAGAAAGGCCAGGAACTCTACGAAACCGTATCCAAAAAGGCCTGGAAGGAATGGCAGAGCGAGCAGACCATGCTGATCAACGAAAAGCACCTGAACATGATGGACCCCTTCTCCCGCAAGTACCTTCAGGCCCAGATGGACCGCTTCCTGGATAACGAGCCGTTTGATAGCGCCGAGGGGTACGTGCCGCCGGAGTCTTGAACTCTGGGAGAGCTGCGGACGGTTCTGGAGCCTTTTTCTGAAATCAACCTTGACTCAAGAAAGGTAAACCGGTTTAATAGCGCCCCGTTGCAGCAGTACAGCAACGCCCGGATAGCTCAGTCGGTAGAGCAACGGATTGAAAATCCGTGTGTCGGTGGTTCGATTCCGCCTCCGGGCACCACTCTTTCCTTCCAATCAATAACTTAGGAGGGATTTAAGAGTTGTCCCATCATTAGTCCCCACATCCCAAATTTGCTTAGAAAACACTCAGACATTGACCGGGTGCAATCTTCCCGTACTCCTTCACGAAATGAGCTCTGTACAACCAAATCTTCCGTAACCGCCTGTTTTGCTTCTTCATTCAACCACAAAGTCGCTCTCCAGCCAACTGACTGGTCAAACGGCGTGTTCGTCTGTCTTAGGACGAAACCTCTCAAAAGAAGTAAGTCCTCTACCGAACGATGCTGCGAAAGGTAAGCCCCGGTCGCGCCAAACATGCTGAGGCCGGAAATTGACACCATAACTTGGCTGCTAGGGTCGCAAAGCGGACATTCAGACGAAACGGAAAGCGGTTAAGCTAGAGGGGAGCAGGTCAAGATAACTGAGAGCGGGCGAACGTCCGCTTGTTCAATAAGAGTTTTTGGTCAGCTTCCGCTTTACGTACTTGCCGCCCCACAAGCTTACTGACTGGCTCAATTAGATCTTGAGTTCAATTGCAGTCGTTAGGCTCTAGTTTTAAAAGGCAAACAATAGAACTATAGCTGACGATAGAAAATTCGAACTATCAGACTATATTGATAGAAGTATCATCATACGATTAATCAAACTTGGCCTCAGATAAGTCTGTTTAAATAAAACTAATACTCAAAACAGATTTTCACATCTTAAGGAGACACTTGTCTTGAATGCTTACCCACGTGGGAAACGTTGATTAATAGACGAAAAATAGAAGACTTTTTCACTCTCCAAATAACATTAAATAGATGTCAACATGGAAAACATGAGGCGTCATGTATTTTAAGTGTAGGAAAAATGACGTTTTATTTTACCTATACTCTGAAGCCTAGGCGTTTTCAAATTGCACTAAACAGATTGTCGACTTGAATATCGGCGCCTGTGAGCAAATCTTTTGTTAAAAACGTGGATTCAACTAATAACCGCAGCACCGCTCATTTATAGTGTTCCGGAATATTCACCCCAGAACACCTCTGCCGGTGTCCAATGTCAGCGTTTCGGGTTTTCGCAGCACCTCGGATTGGCTTCAAAAGCCTGATCACAGTGCGCGTTGTCTGGTTGGCCGTAAACCGCTTCAGGCGAC
>JAGXLV010000099.1 GCA_018334495.1 Oleiphilaceae bacterium | reverse complement strand
ACCGGGTGGGGCTTGGTTTTGCGGAGGCGCTTCGCGCTTTCCTGCGTCAGGACCCGGACATCATCATGGTGGGCGAGATCCGGGACCTGGAAACGGCCAATATCGCCATCAAGGCCGCCCAGACCGGCCACCTGGTGTTGTCGACACTGCACACCAACAGCGCGGCGGAAACCCTGACCCGTATGATGAACATGGGGGTGGAGTCGTTCAACATTGCCACCTCCGTGAGCCTGATCATTGCCCAGCGACTGGGCCGGCGCCTTTGCAACGGCTGCAAGGAGGCCGCCGACATACCCAAAGAAGCGCTTCTTGAGATCGGCTTCACAGAAGCACAAATAGACACAGGCTTTACGTTGTACCGCCCCAAGGGCTGTGATAAATGCAACAAGGGATACAGGGGACGGGTTGGCATTTACGAGGTGGTGAAAATCACCCCCAGTATCGCCAACCTCATCATGGAGGAGACCAGCTCCATAAAAATCGCAGAGCAGGCCCAGGCCGAGGGCTTTCGAAATCTCAGGCAAGGCGCGCTGGAGAAAGTGATGCAGGGCGTGACGAGTCTTGAAGAAGCCAACCGGGTGACGAAGGATTAAACATGGCAGCAAAAACACAAAAACTCTCAGCCTTTGTCTGGGAAGGTAAAGACCGCAAGGGCAACAAGACCAAAGGTGAGATTTCCGGCAGCAACCTGGCGCTGGTCAAGGCGCAATTGCGCAAGCAGGGGATTATTCCGGCCAAGGTGAAGAGAAAGCCCAAGCCTTTGTTCGGTGGCAGCAAAAAGATCACGCCTTTCGACATCGCGATGTTCACCCGGCAACTGGCGACCATGATGAAGGCCGGTGTGCCGCTGGTGCAAAGCTTCGACATCGTGGCCGACGGCCTTGAGAACAAGGGCTTGCAGGAGCTGATTCTGGCCATCCGTAACGACGTGTCCGCGGGCACCAGTTTTGCGGGCTCCCTCAAGCGCCACCCCAAATATTTTGATGACCTTTACTGCAATCTGGTGGAGTCCGGCGAAAAAGCCGGCGCCCTGGAGCAGATGCTGGAGCGCATTGCGACCTATCTTGAGAAGACCGAAATCCTCAAGAAGAAGGTCAAGAAGGCCATGACCTACCCCATTGCGGTTATTGTGGTGGCGATTGTTGTGACCGCGATCCTGCTGGTCAAGGTTGTGCCCCAGTTTGAAAGTCTGTTTGCCGGTTTTGGCGCGGACTTGCCCGTATTCACCCAGTTCATTATCGGCATATCGGAATGGATGCAAAAGTGGTGGTTCATGGTCTTGCTGGGCATTGTCGGGTCCATTTTCCTGTTCAAGGAGGCCAAGCGGAAGTCGGCGAAATTTTCGGATCTGGTGGACAAATACGTGCTTAAACTGCCCATTGTGGGCGAGATTCTGGACAAGTCCGCCGTCGCCAAGTTTGGCCGGGTGCTCTCGACCACCTTTGCCTCGGGCGTGCCCCTGGTGGACGCCCTGGAGTCGGTCGCCGGCGCCACGGGCAATGCGGTCTACCGGGACGCGGTGCTGCAAATCAAGAATGATGTGTCTTCCGGCACCCAGTTGCAGGCGTCCATGCGCCAGACCGGTGTTTTCCCGGTGATGGCGGTGCAGCTGACGGCCATCGGTGAGGAATCCGGTAACCTGGATGACATGCTGGCGCGGGTGGCCGAGCACTACGAAGCGGTGGTGGATGACATGGTGGACAACCTGACCGCGCTGATGGAGCCCATGATCATGGTGGTTCTGGGCGTTCTGGTGGGCGGTTTGATCATTGGCATGTACTTGCCGATCTTCCAGATGGGTCAGGTTGTCTGAGCGATCATGGCTGAACTCCAAGGTCTCATCGACAACCCCTGGTTTGTCTACCCGTTCGTGTTGTTTCTGTCACTGTGCGTTGGCAGTTTTCTGAATGTGGTGATTCTGCGCCTGCCCAAAATGATGGAGCAGGACTGGCGCTGCCAGTGCGAGGATTTTCTGGAGGTGGCGGAGTCGCAGCGCGCGGATACCAAGGCCGTTTCGCTGTCGTCGCCCAATTCCACCTGCCCCGCCTGCGGCCATGAAATCCGGCCCTGGGAGAATATCCCGGTGATCAGTTACCTGCTGCTCAGGGGCAAGTGTTCCGCCTGTAAGGCGCCCATCTCGGTCCGGTATCCGCTGATTGAATCTGTGACTGCGGTTTTTTCGGTGGCCACGGTGGTGATTATGGGGCCGACGGTGGCCGCGCTCTGGGCGCTTGTGCTGGTCTGGGCGCTGATTGCCCTGACGGTGATTGATTTTGACACGCAACTGCTGCCGGACAGCATTACCCTGCCCTTGCTCTGGCTGGGGCTGATTCTGAATTACTTTGGCATTCTGACGGATTTTCACAGCGCCTTCTGGGGCGCGGTTGTGGGGTATTTGTCGCTCTGGTCGGTGTATTGGCTGTTCAAGCTGGTGACAGGCAAGGAGGGCATGGGCTACGGTGATTTCAAGTTGCTGGGGGCTTTGGGCGCCTGGCTGGGCTGGCAGCTGGTGCCGGCGGTGATTCTGTTGTCCTCAATCGTGGGCGCGGTTGTGGGTATCAGCCTGATTGTGTTCCGGGGTCAGGGCCGCGAGGTGCCGATTCCGTTCGGGCCTTATCTGGCGGCGGCGGGGCTGTTGTGCCTCTGGTTCGGGGCTGAGATTCAGGTTGCCTGGTATGCTTACCTGGGAGTGTAACTGATGGCGAAGACACCCTCTCCTGCGATTATCGGGCTTACGGGCGGCATTGGCAGTGGCAAGTCCACTGTGGCCCGGATGTTCGGGGAGCTGGGGGTGCATTGGGTGGATGCGGATGTGGTGGCTCGTGAGGTGGTGGCGTCCGGGTCGTCGGCCCTGGCGGCGATTGCGGGGCATTTTGGCGAGGGTGTGATGACTGCCGGAGGCGAGTTAGACCGGGCGGCGTTGCGGGCGATTATCTTCGAAGACGCCGGCGAGCGGGCATGGCTTGAGGGCCTGCTGCACCCGATTATTCGCGAGGAACTGGTGCGCCAGCTTCGGCCACCGGGCTATCATTTGCCTTATGCGCTGCTGGTGTCGCCACTGCTGCTTGAAACCGACCAGCACACTGTGACAAAAAGAGTGGTGGTGGTGGACGTGCCGGTCGAGGTGCAGGTTGAGCGCACCGTCGCCCGTGACGATAATACCAAAGAGCAGGTTGAGCGGATCATCGCGGCCCAGATGCCCAGAGAGGAGCGCCTGAGCCGCGCGGACGATGTGATTCGCAATGACGGCGCAACAGATGACGTTCGCCGCCAGGTGACAAGCCTTCATGAAAAGTACATGACGATGTTTGGATAAGCTGTTCAAGACCCTTCTTCACCTTTTATCGCCCTGGGACACTGTGAAAAACCGCTACTCAACGCTGCTGCTTGCGCTCTTCTGTTTTGCCGTCAGGGCCGACCTGCCACCCGATGCCCATGACGACCTGTCCGCGCTTTCCCTGGAGGCGTTGCCGGCGGAATTCTATGCCTTTGAGCCCGAAGAGTTTTACGCTGAACCCAGGGACTCCTATTGGCTCAGCTTTTCCAACTGGGCGCTGGTCCAGCAGGATATCCAGGCGGGCCGGATTCAGGCCCTGGGCGATTGGGCGGACCGCACGCTGTCTGGCAGCACCTGGACCCTGCCCGGCAATGAAAGTTACCTGCGGCTGGGTTTGGCGACCCGGTCCGAGGTCGGCGATACTCTGCAACTGGAGCCCGAGGCCCGCTTCAAGCTGGACCTGCCGACGGTGAAGGAAAAACTGCGCCTGGTGGTGGAAAGCGAAAGTGACGAGCTCCTGCCCATCGGTGAGCGCCAGAGAGACCGTCAGTTAACCGAAGAACAACGCAGCGACACCTCGGCCACGGGCGCCCTGCGCTACCTGACCGAATTGACCGACGATATCGACCTTTCCAACGATGTCGGCGTTCGCCTGCGCTTTCCGCCGGATGCCTTCTGGCGTGCACGGGCCCGCAAGCGCTGGGCCCTGGACGACGACTGGGGCCTGACGCTGGATCAACGGGTGTTTTATTTTCATGTGGACGGCTGGGGGGCGCGCACCTGGCTGGGCTTCGAGAAGTCGTTCAGCGAGTGGTATGTGCTTGTGGCGTCGGAGGGCAACTGGCTTCATGATGAGCGGAATCTGGAGCTGTCCCAGATCGTCAGTTTCTATAAGCGCCTGAACAACCGGGCGACCCTGAACCCGCGGATCGGCATTCTGGGGGAGAGCGAACCGGGCTTTCGCACCACCAATATTTTCGCCGACCTGACCTACCGTTACCGGCTTTATGATGACTGGCTTTACGGCGAGGTCATCCCCGCCCTTGAATTTCCCCGCGAGGAGGATTTCAAAGACCGGGCCTCCCTGGTGTTGCGTCTCGAAATGTTTTTCTCCGGTGAGGTGAGGTAATGAGCCGTCACGCCTCCAGGCCTGCAAGCGAGGCGCTCACCCTGACCGCCATCGCCCTCACCCGCTCCTGCTTCAGGGACAAGTTCGGCGTGCCCCGGCAGCCGGGCCTTACCCGCCACGCCCGGGCGGACCTGATCATTCAGCCGCCGTTTGACCGGGAAGAGGCCTTTCGCGGCCTTGAGTCCTGCAGCCACCTCTGGCTTACCTTTCAGTTCCATGAGGCGGTGCGGGCGGAATGGCGGCCGGTGGTGCGGCCCCCGCGCCTGGGCGGCAATCGCAAGGTGGGGGTGTTCGCCAGCCGTTCGCCTTTCCGGCCTAACAGCCTGGGATTGTCCGTGGTGCGCAATGAAGGTTTGCGAAGAGAGGGCGAAACGCTGATACTCCGGATTCGCGATCACGACCTGATCGAGGGTACGCCGATTCTGGACATCAAACCCTATCTGCCCTTCGCCGATGCCGTGCCCGGGGCGTCGCTGGGCTGGGCCGATGAGCCGCCGGTCGACCGGCTTGAGGTACGTTTCAGCGCGGAGGCCGAAGCTCAGCTGGCCGCGCTGGACCCGGCGGTGTATCCGGATTTGCGGGCACTGATTGCCGATGTGGTGGCCTATGACCCCCGGCCGTCTTTTCGGCGGGGGCGGGAAGAAACCCGGATTTACGGCGCCCACCTGTATGACCTGAATGTGCGCTTCCGTTTCGGGACGGCCGGGGCGCAGGACGGAGCTGAGCCGGCAACAGGTCCGAAAAGGTTACAGGATGTCGAGGTGCTGACGGTCTGTTAGACTGCCGATCATTGAATCTGCGCACAGCCGTGTGCCGCGACTGAAAACCCGTTTTGTGAACACTTGTGTGAGAAGTTCGAATTATGATGGTGCCATGCCCCACCTGTAAAAAATCCGTTAAATGGGACACCCGGAATCCGTCCAGGCCGTTTTGCAGCGAGCGCTGCCAGTTAATCGACCTGGGCGCCTGGGCCAATGAAGAATACCGCGTTCCCGCCGAAAACGTTGACCCGAATGACCTGGACCAGAAGCTTGACGACCCGGATCGTTGAGCCAACCGAATGGCTTGAATAAACCAACATCAGCTCCAACCAAAAATACGCAAAAGGATCTTCCATGAAATACGCACGTCTTCCCTTCTTGATGCTTTCCCTTGCTGCGGCGCCGGTTATGGCGGCCGATCTGGACATCAGCCTGACCAACGACTCGGCCAAGGCCCAGTACAACTTTCTGGGTAACAATGACGACCTTCAAATCGGGGCCGGCTACACCTATCACGAAGGCAGCCGTCACATTGCCAATGTGGACTTCCACGCGCAGGGGCGCACGGCGCTGGGCAACCTGCCGGCCACCGCCGGACTGGGTCTGAGAGCGCTCGGCTGGGACGATGACAGGCTGGATGGCAGCGCCATTGGCCTGGGCGGCTTCGGCAACCTGAACATTCCGGACGTGCCTGGCCTGTCCGTCGGCGGCTCGCTGCACTACGCGCCGAGCATCCTGTCGTTCGGCGACTCGGACGACATGACCAGCCTTGAGCTGCGGGTCAGTTACCGTGCCATCCGCAACGCCGAAGTGTTTGCCGGCTACCGGTATCTGAACACGGATCTGGACGACATCAGTGGCGATGTGGATCTGGATGACGGCGTGATGGCAGGGATCAAAATTTTCTTCTAGTCTTTATCAACGCTTGTATCCGCCAGGGAGGGCTGAGTTCAATCAGCGATAAAAACAATAGGTTTTTTTATGTCTCGGAACATCCGGTTAGCCGCTTTTGCCCTGCCTCTGATCGCTTTTGCGTTCTGGGGGGCCGTCCACACGCCTTCTAACGGGCAACCCGGCGGTGATTTTTACGATGAGGATGTGGTCTTCAGCGAATTACCACCACTGCCAGAGTGGGCCGAGCAGGCGCTACCGGATTTTTCCGTGCATACCGAGAGCAATTCCAAAAAATCGGCGTTCTTTTCTTTCCTGTACCCCCGGGTGGTGCTTGCCAACGCGCGCATTGCCATACAGCGGGGCTATCTGAACAGCCTGTCGCAGCAAGACACCCTCACTGATTCGGAAACCGCCTGGCTCGAGGCTCAGGCCAAACGGCTCCGGGTGGAGGCGGAACCGGCCAGCGCCGAGATGTTCAAACGGCTCGACCGAAAGATGGACATCATTGCGCCGTCGCTGATTCTGGCCCAGGCCGCCAACGAGTCCGCCTGGGGAACCTCCCGGTTCGCCCGCAAAGGCAACAACCTGTTTGGCCAGTGGTGCTTCAGCGAAGGCTGCGGCCTGGTGCCCAAAGGCCGGAACGAGGGCGCCAGCCATGAGGTGGCGGCCTTCTCCTCGCCCTATCAGTCCATTCGTGGCTACATTCAGAACCTGAACAGCCATCCCGCCTACAAACCCCTGCGCGACACCCGTGCCACCTTGCGGGCGCAAGGCAAGCCTTTGAGCGGCAACGCCCTGGCCGCCGGCCTGCTGAGCTACTCCGAGCGAGGCGAGGAGTACGTCAAGGAAATTCGCAGCATGATCGATTTCAACAACCTGGGCTACTACGACCAGGCCTACCGCAACCGCGCCGGCTCAGCCTCGGAATTGAAGGACCTGGCCAGTGCCGAAGACATCGAGCTGCTCAAGGCGAATTACGGGGAGGGCTGAGCACTAGAGCAAGCCCATCTGTCGGGCTTTGACGATGGCCTGGGTGCGGGATTTCACTTCCAGTTTGGCGTTGATGCGTCTGGCGTGGGTTTTTACCGTGTGCAGCGAGATGTGGAGCCGGTCACCGATGTCCTGGTTCGACAGGCCCTGGGCGATCAGTTCCAGCACGCCCTGCTCGCGCTCGCTGATGGGGTTGGCCAGTTCGCCGTGGTAGGCGCCCTGGTCCCCCGTTGGCGTGTCGAGGCCGAACAATCCTTTCAGGGCCCGGACGAAGGGCGTATCCGGAATTCCCGGCAGCAGGGCTCGCATGAGTCCGTTCAGTTCATACCGCAATTCCATGAAAGGGCTGAGGTAGTGCTCTGCCGAGGCCTTCTCGATCACCGCCCGGATCAGGGTCTGGGCCTTGTCGCGCTTGCCGTTCTGGAACTGTGCCAGGCTTTCCAGCAATCCGCTGTAAAGCTGCAACCCGAAGGACTGGGCTGGCTTGGCCGCGAGGCTTTGTATTTGTGCGCGCGCCGCTTCGCCCCGGTTTTGCGCGAGGGCATGGCGCAGTGTCAGGGTGTCAAGCAGGCCCGGCAGCATGGAGAAGAGCTCGGGCTCTTTGTCTTGCTCCTGGTAGCGCTGAAGAATGGCCAGGGCGGCCGCGGCGCTTTCATGCTGGCCCTGGCTCAGCCAGCAGGTGGCTTTGAGGGCTTCAAGCACGGGTTCGTAGGCGGCGTCGTCGACGTGCCATAACTGCATGGTTCGTTCGGCCTGGCCGATCCAGGCGAAGGCCTCGTCGGTGCCGCCGCCGGCGTTGGCGATGAGCGTGCGCAGGGTCATGATGATGAGCAGGCCCAGGTCCCGGCTCTGCTCGGCATAGCGCACGTATTGCACCAGCAGCCGCGAGGCTTCGATATTGCGGCCCTGATGCCAGAACACCAGGGCCAGGCCGAGTTGCAGGCGCCCTTCTCCGATTCGCGGCGGTCGCGCGCTCTCGGTCATGACGGTATCCAGGCCATGGGTCAGCAGTTGCTCGGCGCGCTTGAGGTGGCCTTTGCCCAGTTCGATGCGGGCATGGTCGTAGACCGCCTGCATTTCAAAGCCGCTGTCTCCGGTCTCCCGCGCCAGGCGGGCCGCCTTGCGGTTGGCGCAACGGGCCTCGGTATACTCGGCCCGGGCGCAGAGGGCGCTTGAGCGCACCAGAAAAGACATGAAGCGGGCATGGGCGTTGAGCGAGGTTTCGCTGATGGACTTGTCGGCCGCCGCCAGGGCTTGTCCGACGTCGCCCTCGCCTCTCAATACGAAGGCCTCGAGGGCCATCAGCCGGCCATCCAACTGGGCTATTTCTTCAGCCGATAAAGACGCCATCAGCTTGCGGGCTTCGCGAAACTGGCCGCCAATGGCGTGAACA
>JAGXLV010000098.1 GCA_018334495.1 Oleiphilaceae bacterium | reverse complement strand
CGACTGGCCCGGCGTCATGCCATTGTGATTGAAGAGGCAGCGGCCCTGCATGCCGAGCGCTCCGTACTACCAGCGTAGGGGGCATTTGCCCCGGAAGTAGCGTTGAGCTTTGGTCAAAGCTACGGGACACTGGCAAGTCTGTATAATCAGGAGCCCGTTAGATGGTTGCGGCAGCCCTAAAATCCTTCGTCGGCATTCTGGTCGCGGGTTTGCTTTTGATGGCAGGCGCGCAGGCTGAGCCCGGCCGCGACCTCAAGCCCTTGATCCAGGAGCTTTTCCCCAAGGCCACCAGAATCGAGGACAAACTCGCTGATTATCCCGTGTACCCGGTATATCAGCTCAGTGAGCTGTTGGGCTACGCCTACGAATCCAACGGCATTACCAACCTGACCGGTTACTCCGGTAAACCCATCAATTTGCTGGTGGGCATTAACACCGAGGGTTATTTCGCCGGGGTTCAGGTGCTGGACCACCACGAGCCGGTGTTCCTCCATGGTCTGGGGGAGGAGCCCTTGTTCGGATTTGTGGACCAGTATGCCGGTCGCTCCATGACCGAGCACATTGTGGTCAACAGTAAAAAGGCCGGCACTGACTCCGGCGGTGCCAATGGCGTGGTCTATTTCGATGGCGTCACCTCGGCCACCATTTCGGTTATTATTATCAACGACACCATCCTGTCGTCAGCCCTTAAAGTGGCCCGCAACAAGCTGGAGGCTTTCGCCCAGGCTCCCGCGGCCCGCCCCAAACCGGACCTGTACGAACCCCTGAACTGGCAGCAGTTGCTTGACCGCGGCTATGTGAAACACTGGCGGTTGAGCATCGAGGAGGCCGAATCGATTATCGGCACAAGCCTCGATACTTACCCGGAAGTGCCCGAACCCGAACCTGGCGAAGCCTTCACCGATGTTTATTACGCCTACGTGAGCGCGCCCATGATTGGTCGCAACCTGCTTGGCGACAAAGCCTTCAACCGACTGAAGGACAACCTCAAACCCGGCGAACAAATGCTTGCCATCATGTCCAACGGTCTCTTCACCCACGTGCCCGACGATTTTCGGCCGGGTACGGTGCCCGGACGCCTGCTGATGGAGCAGGGCGAACTGGTAGTGGAGTTGCGGGACATGAACCGCCTCGACAGTGAAACCCGCCTGGTAGCCGACGGCATGCCGGACTTCGAAAAAGCCAACCTGTTCAAAGTGGGGGGCAGTGGCGGCTTCAACCCGGGCGCGAAAGCCCAGTTGAAAATGAGCCTGGAATTGCCCAAGAATCACCTGGTCATCGACCGCGCTTCCTTCAGCACGGACCTGGAGTTGGTCCAGGAGCTGTTCGAGCCGGTGGAAGCAGCGGCACCAGTGGAATTCGGCCGGGCACCGGCCTGGGTTGGCCTCTGGCAGGACCGATGGCTGCAAATCGCCATTCTGTTGGTCAGCCTGACGGTTTTGACCGTCTTTTTTGCGCGCCAGCGTTATTTCAGCCGTTACCCGAAACTGGTGCATCGTTTCCGCTGGGGCTTCCTGTTCTTCACGCTCTTTTTTATCGGTTTCTATGCCCAGGGCCAGCTGTCGGTGGTGAATATTTTCACCCTGTTCCTGTCCATTTACGATGGTTTTGAGATCGGTGTATTCCTTCTGGACCCAGTGATTTTCATCCTTTGGACCTACACCTTCATCAGTCTCTTCATCTGGGGCAGAGGTTTGTTCTGTGGCTGGCTATGCCCCTTCGGCGCCCTGCAGGAAATGGCCTCCTGGCTGGGCAAGAAGCTGAAAATCAAGCAGCGCAAGGTGCCGGAGAACTGGCATCGCCGGCTGATCAAGCTGAAATACGTGATCCTGCTGGGGCTGGTGGGCACTTCTTTCTACTCCCTGACACTGGCCGAGCAGCTGTCGGAAGTGGAGCCGTTCAAGACCAGCATTACCCTGTTTTTCTGGCGTTACTGGCCATTTGTGGTTTATGCCGTCGGCCTGCTGGTGGTGGGTATGTTCGTGCACAAGTTTTTCTGCCGTTACCTCTGCCCTCTCGGGGCGGGTCTGGCCGTGCTGGGCAAGCTCCGGCTGTTCAGCTGGCTGGAGCGGGTCAAGCTCTGCGGTTCTCCCTGTCAGCTGTGCAAGAACAAGTGCGAGATAAACGCAATCCGGACCGACGGTCGCATCGACTACGACGAATGTATCCAGTGCCTGGAATGTGTGGTGATCCTGCGGGATGACACTCAGTGCGTCGACAAGCTGATAAAGAAAAAGCAACAGCGGCGGGGGCAGATTCTCGCGACCAACGTGGGTTGATCAGCGCGTATTTTTCAGGGGAAGTTCCTCTATTTTCTCCCGGCTTCGGTATTTACCTATTCGCCGGTCGCCTGAATATGGTTAGCTTGCAACCATGTCTATTGCACCTTCCGGCTACCGCCTGGAGCCGGCCAAGGTCCGCTCCCAGTTTTTTCGTCTTCTGCCCATCTCGCTTTTTGTGGTGGCCTTTGGCATTGCCTTTGGCCTGGCCGCTGTCCAAAAAGGCCTGGCGCCGCTGGAAGCCACCCTGATGAGTGTGTTGGTCTTTGCTGGCGCCTCCCAGTTCGCGGCCGTGGACATGTGGGGTCCGGCGGTTTCGGTGCTTCCGTTGATGGCGGTTGTCTTCGCCATTAATTCCCGTCACATTCTCATGGGCGCGTCCTTGTATCCCATGCTGCGTGAGATGCCGCCGCTCCAGCGCTACGGCATTCTGCTGGTTCTCACTGACGCCAATTGGGCCGTGTCAGCGCAGGATTACCAGAATGGCCGGCGCAACCTCGAGGTTATTCTGGGCGGTGGCTTTGTGCTCTGGCTGGCCTGGCTCATTGGCACACTGCTGGGTGTCTACTTTGGTGGCCTGCTGCAGGAACCGCGGAGCCTGGGGCTGGATATGGTGCTGGGCTGCTTTCTGCTTTCCATGGCGCTGGGCGGCCGGAAAACGCCGCGGGTGCTGGTTGCCTGGTTTGTGGCGGGTAGCGCGTCCATGGCGGCCTACTGGTGGCTGCCTGCGCACACCCACGTCGTCGTGGGCGCCCTGGCCGGTGGCCTGGTTGGGTTTTTCTGGCTTGAGGAGGCGGGGCCGTGAACATTGAAACCACCACGCCCGGTATTCTTCTGATCATCGCCATAATGACGCTGGTGACCCTGGTCACACGCTTCGGCGGTGTCTTCCTGATGTCTTTCGTGACCATCAATCCGCGGGTCGAGGGTTTCATTAACGCCATGGCCAGCTCTGTTCTGATCGCCATTCTGGCGCCTCTGGCCTTCGACGGTGACGTTGGCGCCCGCCTGGCGCTGGGTACGACGGCTATGATCATGCTCGCGACTCGCAAGCCTCTGCCCGCGATTGCCGCGGGGATCCTTGCAGCCGCGCTCGGGCGCTATTTGATCTGACTGCCTGGCGGCTGATTCCCGGGTCCCGTAAACCGACTGCGCTTTTACTCGTATATACTCGCAGCTTCAGGGCCTCTGAGGCTCGGAAGACTGTGGATTTCCGGCTTGAGCATGGCGTCGTCTGACGCGGAACGGATCGGAACCTGGATGTGTTTCATCCAGAAAATACCAAAACTGGAGTAAGTTAAATGATTGGCTATGTAACGATTGGCGTAAGCGATATGGAGAAGGCAAAAGCCTTTTACGGGAACCTGTTGGCCGACCTGGGCGCGAAAGAGCTGCTGGATCTGGACAGAATCGCGTTCATCGGCAAAAGCATGAGCGCACCCATGTTGGCCGTCTGTACGCCCTACGATGGCCAGCCCAACCATCCCGGTAACGGCAACATGGTGGCCTTGAACCCGGGGTCAAAGGAAGCAGTGGATGCCTATTACCACAAGGCGATCGAGCTTGGCGCGCGCTGCGACGGTGAACCGGGGCAGCGCATTCCGGACCAGTTCTATGGCGCCTATGTCCGCGACCCGGACGGCAACAAGGTAGGTTTCTTTCATTTCGGCTAGGCGGGATCTGTAGAGACTTTCTGCGGCGGCTCGGGTCCGGGCTCAGCCGCAGAAGGGGCCAAACTGGTAAAAGCGCCGGCATCGGAATTCCGCTTCACACTCTGCCAGTTGCCCGGCGTACACGGAGGCCTGTCGGGCCACCCGCTTGGCGGTTTTCTGAACGCCCGGCTTGCTTTTGTAAGAGCCTCGCAGGTACCCGGTCCGGCCTTCATGGTAGGCAAGATACAAGTGATGCGGGCTGAACTTGGATATGCCCACACCTTCGTGACTTTTATGGTTATACCAGCCGATAAAATCCAGGGCATGTTGCATCTGTGAGCGCTGGGCAAATCGGCTCTCCGCCGCCTCGGCCATATATTCCCCCCATACCGGGTCCAGAGCCTGGGCATAACCGTAGGCTGTCGATACCCGGCGCCAGGGTAAAAATCCGAAGAGACGGGTTCTCCGGGCCATTACGTGGCTGCGGAAAGAGGACTCGTATCGGACAAACGCGATTTGGGTCGCAATCGGCGTCCCCCAGCGCTCTTCCGATGCCCTGGCATAATCAAACCACTCGGGATGGGCGCGGAAAATACTGCAGATGTTGCCTTGGTCCCGCGGTGGCAGCGGCAGCCGAATGTCGAAGCCGCCAGCCAGCCAGGCCAGAACCATGACGAAGACAACCGGAAGCCCATAGCGGGTCGTGCCCCGGGACAGGGCTTTGATGGGAGGCCGGATACATTTCTCCAACTGGTTTTTAATTCGAACCCGCACTGGATGTCTGCCGTGCGGACTTCTGACGCAGTATAAACCGTTTTTGGCGAAAGACCGGCGGCCTTAGGGCTGGCGGGGCACTGAAAAGGCCAGAATCGCGTAAACGCGACCATCTGCTAGACTTAAAAGCTACACGTTAGAACATAACAATGAAAAGGGTAGATGATGTCCCAACGAGGCTGGGTTTCGACAACACTCTTGATTGTCCTGCTGCTGGTGATTGCTGCTGGCGGCTATGGGTTTTATTCGTATAGTCAGGAACAGGCACAGGTCGACCGTGCTTTGGCGATGACTGAATCCGAGATAGCCACGCTCGGCCGTGCCCTGGCAACGGCAGAGGAAGATCTGGCCGCCAGCCGGTCCCTCGCCGAAGAGCGTGGCACTCGTTTGCAGCAGAGCAATGACCGCATCGCAGAGCTGTCACTGGAGCGGGACCGACTCCAGGCTGCCCAGGCTGAGGCCAGGGGGATAATTGAACTGGCAAATGCGAACGACAGTCAGGCCCGAAGGCAGATGGGAAAGCTTCGGGATGAACGCGAAAGTCTTGAAACAAAGCTGGCTGAGGTCACTGCACAGTTAGGGTCAGTGGAAGCTGAGCGGGATCAGCTTCAGGCCCGGCTGACCGGAATGCAAGGCAAGTATGATCAGGCTCTGCAGGAAATTGAGGAACGCACACGTGAACTCGACAGTGTCGAGGCCGAGCTCACGGAAGCCGAGGGGCAAGTCACTGAGCTTCAGCAGGCGCAGGCAGGGATGGTGGCGTCACTGGAGCTTGCCAGGGAGAAGCTGGAGCAGCGCCGGCAAGATCTGGCCAAGGTGGCGAAAGAGCGCCAAACCGCGGCGCAACAGTATCGCGATGCCAGAGAGCGGCTGGCCCTTCAGCAGGCAAAGAATCAGAGCTTCAGCGAAACCATCGCGGAACTTGAAGCCCGTCTTAAGCGTGAAAAGGGCGCGATGGATAGCCTTCAGACCCAGCTGCAAAGCCTGAGCAATGAAAAAGAGGCGCTGGTCTCCCGTCTTGAAGACGGCACCACCGTCATCAAGCTGCCGGAGGACATCGTGTTCGACTCGGGCTCCGCCCGAATCGGTGACGCCGGTCAGGACACCCTGCAGTTTCTTGCCAACGCTTTGCAAAGCTTTCCCAATCACCTGGTCAGCATTCAGGGCCACAGCGACAGTCGCGCCATTGCAGCGTCACTCAAACCGGTCTATCCGAGTAATTGGGAATTGTCAGCCTCGCGAGCGGCCTCGGCCGTCAGGGTGCTGAAAGCGGCCGGCATCACTTCGGGTCGGATGCAGGCGGTGGGCTATGCCGACAGCCGGCCCCTGGTAGAAGAAACCGATGCCGGTAGCCGTCGAGCCAACCGTCGCATCGAAGTCCTGCTCTATCCCGAGCAATTCAACGTCACAACTCAAGCCTCTCGTCAGGCGGCCAAATGAAAGGGCGCGGGGACACGCCGGTGAATCGAAATTGGTACGGCAACCAATCTTGCTGTAGCGTACCTGCCCTTTCCCCGAAAGGAGCCTCTTGAATGTCCGATGTATCAGAGTCATCCGCCGGTAACGGCAAGCAGTCCCTCTTTGCCGGTAGTGACCCGGTTGTCCTTGTGCTAACGATTGGTTTTATTCTTGCTTTTGTTGGCGCATCCATTATTAACAGTGAAGCCGTCGCAGCCTTTATCGGCGCGGGTTTCACCTGGACGGCAGAGTATCTTGGGGCCTTCTTCCAGGTTCTGCTGTTGTTCACGTTTTTTATTGCGCTGGGCACCGCCGCCAGCAAATCCGGCCAGGCCCGCCTGGGTGGTCTGCGGCGTCCCGAGATGTCCCGGTTCCGTTGGCTGTCCATGATTATGTGTACCTTGCTGGCGGGGGGTGGCGTATTTTTCGCGGCCGGTGAGCCGGTCTATCACTTCGTGGTCACGCCGCCGGCTTTCGAGACCGAAGCCGGGACGGCCGCCGCCGCCGCGCCGGCCATGGCGCAGTCGTTCATGCACTGGGGGTTTCTGGCCTGGGCGGTGCTTGGTTCGCTGACAGCGCTAGTGCTCACCCACGCGCATTATGTTCAGGGCAAGCCACTGCAACCCCGAACCCTGCTTTACCCGGTGTTGGGCGAATCAGTGATCAAGGGGCACCTCGGTGGCGTCATTGATTCGTTTTGCGTCATTGCCGTGGTGGCGGGCACGGTCGGGCCTATCGGCTTTCTTGCCACCCAGATGAGTTTTGGCTTGCATGAACTGTTTGGCATCGCCGACGGCTATGGTACCCAGCTGGTGGTATTGGCGATCCTGGCTGCTGTCTACATGACCTCGGCCATGACAGGGCTTCACCGTGGCATACAGTTGCTGAGCCGTTTTAACGTCATTCTGGCATTGGTCATCGGGGGGGTTATTCTTCTCTTTGGTCCGACTCTGTTCCTGGTCAACACTTACGTGCAGGGTATGGGTGAATACATCACCTCTTTCTTCACCATGGCCACATTAACCTCGGAAACCGCCCCGGCCTGGTGGATGAAATGGTGGACGGTGTTTTTCTTCGCCTGGTTTATTGGCTATACGCCTTTGATGGCGGTATTTGTCAGCCGGATTTCACGCGGCCGAACGGTTCGTGAAATGATCCTGGCGGTTGCTGTATTGGCCCCTGTCGCCACCAGCATCTGGTTCACGCTGTTGGGCGGGTCCGGCATCTACCACCAGCTCAACGAAACCTTTGACCTGACCGCTGCGCTCGGTGATTTTCGTTTTGATGTGGCCACTCTGACCGTGGCTCAGGCCTTGCCCGGCGGTACCTGGATGGCGGCGGCTATTCTGCTGCTCACCACCATCTTTGTCGCCACCACCGGTGACTCCATGAGTTATGCGATCGCCATGGTCGGTGCCGGCCATGACGAGCCCAACCCACTGATTCGGGTATTCTGGGGCGGCGCCATGGCGGTCATGGCCGCAATTCTGCTTTACATGGGGGCAGGCCAGATCGGCGTCTTGCAGCAATTCATTGTGCTGACCGCCATACCGGTATCGCTGATTATCCTGCCGTCACTGTGGACCGGGCCGAAAGCGGCGGCCGCGATGGCGCGGGAGCAGAATCTGGTATAAAAATAGGTCGAATTGGAAGCCTGTTGGTCTGGTTCCACGGAAGGATTCCATATAAACCCAGGCCGATCGGCTCATTTCACAGACTGCCCACCCTACCTCCGAGATCTTGGGGAACCCAGGGAATGGCAGTCGCCAGACCCGGGCCTCCAGTGGCGTATCCCAGGTTCGCTGAGCAGGGGAGGCTCTGGACTATATCGAGGAGGCTGTATCTCGGATCAAGAACCTGGTTCCCATGGACGCAGGGCTCGCGGCTAAATAGAATGGGAACAGGTCGGTGGAATTTTGCAGTTGCCACTGAAAATCCACGTGAACAGGATGCTCACGATGCCGACAGTTCCAATCACTCACTCACGTCTTTCCCGAGCCGTTTTCCGCCGTATTTCCGGACTTTCAGGCAACAGGTTTTCACCCCTGCTGAGTCTGTTTCTGATTGCGGGCTTTTTCTTTTCGCCATTTTTGGTTGTTCATGCCCAAACCGAGGATCAGGCGCCGCCTGTCCAGGTTTCTTCAAGCATAGGTGATTTCGAAATTGAAGAGTTGGCTGTTCTTGAGTATCCCTGGGGCATGGCACTGCTGCCCGGCGACCGTATGTTGATCACTGAGAAGCCGGGTCGGCTTCGCATCTGGGCCCAGGGCGAGCTGTCCGACCCGGTTGAAGGCCTGCCTGAGGTGGTCTAT
>JAGXLV010000097.1 GCA_018334495.1 Oleiphilaceae bacterium | reverse complement strand
GCCACGAAATCCACGAAAACTCACGAACAAAGATACTGATTAACAGAGTCCGATAAAAATCTCTGTCTTTTTCTCTGTTCGTGTATGTTCGTGGATTTCGTGGCCAAAAAAAGTCTTTTCTCCCGAGTCACTGCAGTATCCCAGCCTAAACATAAGGAATGATCGACTCGCCATACAGATGCAGCTCTTCCAGGATCTGCAGCTTTTCCGGCGCCAGGTCGGGATCGGCGGCCAGGCGCTGCAGTTCCAGGCCGTAGGCTTCCAGAGAACGCCAGCCCTTCTTGGGGTTCATCAGCCGCTCGGCCCGGAACTGTTCCCACTTCTCCATTTCCTCACCATCCAGGGTGGCGGGGTAATTTCGGGCCCGGTAGCGGAACAGCAGTTCCGCCAGCCGTGGGTCGTCGAACTGAACGTCCTGCTCTGCCAGGGCCTCCGGGGGTTGGCTCAGCAAGCCTTCCAGCTTCTGCCGGTCGGCCTTGCCGATGAAACCGCCGGCGTACAGCTGCTCGTCCGGGTCGGTCAGGTCGTTTTCATAAGCCTGCTCAAACGCTTCCGCAATACGCCCGGGCAGGTCCGCTGCCTGTCGCAGCTTGCCCAGGTTCGCCCGCAAGCGTTCGCCATCCAGTTCCAACGCCGTCAGGCGCTCGGGGGACAGGCTTTTGAGCATGGTGGCCGGAGCCAGTACCGGGCATTTGTTGAGCTGTATGCCTTTGAGCGCGAACCGGCGAACGCCCTCCCCCAATTCAGCCTGCGAGGTAAAGACCCGCTCCCGAATCTGCGCGACGCTCGCTTCGATCAACTCCGCCGGGTCTTCACGCAGATCGTAGGTGATCACCAGATTCCGGTTGCTGGGGTGTTCGGCAATGGGCGCGACCATGGCGCAGCAGCCGCGAGTGGCGGGGTATTTGGAGGAGATGTGGAACACCGGCTTGATGGCAAGGGTGTCCAGCATGGCGCGGGCCGAATGCTTGTCCTTATTGTTCAGCACAAACTCGAACAGTTTGGGCTGTTTGTCACGGATCAGCCGGGCAATCGCCAGTGTGGCTTCCACGTCGGACATGGCGTCGTGGGCGCTGGCATGCTCGATGCCGTTGGCGGCGGTGAGGTCTTCCAGGCGAAAACTGGGGCTGCCATCGTCTTTTTTGGGCCAGTGGATGCCCTCGGGGCGCAGGGCATAGGTCAGCCTCACCATATCAATGATGTCCCAGCGCGAGTTGCCGTTCTGCCACTCACGGCCGTAGGGGTCACGCAGGTTTCGATACAGGGTGTGGCGCGTCACTTCGTCATCAAAACGCAGGCTGTTGTAGCCCACCACGCAGGTACCGGGCTGGCTGAAGGCCTCGTTGATCTGACTGATGAATTCCGCTTCGGGAAAGCCTTCCGCGATCACCTTCTGGGGCGTAATGCCGGTGATGAGGCAGGCTTGCGGCGCGGGCAGGTAGTCGTCCGCCAGCTTGCAGTAGATCACCAGGGGCTCTTCGATCACATTCAGGTCGGCATCGGTTCTTACACCGGCAAACTGAGAGGGCCGGTCATGGACCGGGTCCACGCCAAAGGTTTCATAATCGTGCCAGTAGAACGAGCGAATCACGGACGGCGGCTCCTGCGCTGATCAAATATCGTAGGCGGGCAGTTTAGCAGACTTCCCTGTTGGCCCAGAACAGGCCCGACAAGGCTTTGTTGCCTTGTCGCATCCGTGGGCTAAACGGGCAGTCAACTGCTACACTATTTAACTGAGTCAACGCCACCGACGGCGGCGACGCAAATTTCAGGGCCCCGAGACAGAATGACCACGAGAGTACTCATCTGTGACGATTCCGGCATGGCGCGCAAGCAGATGTCCCGAGCGCTTCCTCCCGACTGGGAGACGGATATTGCCTTCGCCGTTGATGGCCTGGACGCCCTTGAGCAAATAAGGGCCGGATACGCTGAAATACTCTTTCTCGACCTGAACATGCCGGAACTCGATGGCTATGGCGTCCTGGAAGCCATCAACCGGGAGGACCTTCCCGTGCTGACCATTGTGGTCTCGGGCGACATCCAGCCCCAGGCCCGTGCCCGCGTCAAAAAAATGGGCGCCATCGACTTCATCAAGAAACCCACCGAGCCCGGCATCATCACTTCCCTGCTCAAGGATTACGGGCTCTACACTCCGGCGGAACCTGCCGCCGAAAGCCCGGCCGCAAGTGCTGCGAGCCGAACCACGGTGCCGCCACAGGCCGCCGCCAAGGCTAATGACCCCGGCGAGACGACCCTGACCGAATTCCTTCAGGAGATCTCCAACGTCGCCATGGGCCAGGCCGCCGACCTGCTGGCCCGTCTGCTGGACGTGTTCGTGAAACTGCCCGTGCCCCGGGTCGCCATGATGGCCCACTCGGAGATCGGCATGGCGCTGTCGGCGGCGGACCAGAGCCGTTATTCCGCCGTCTGCCAGGGGTTTATCGGTGGCGGCGTGGCGGGCGAGGCGCTGCTGTTGTTTTCCGATTCCAGCTTTAACGACATGGCCCGGTTGCTGGGCTACGACGAAGGCTCGTCTGAGACACTGGACGTCGAGGTGTTGATGGACATGTCGAGCATTTTGTTTGGCGCCTTTATCAATGGCCTCGGCGCCCAGCTTGATATAAAACTCGGGCTCAGCCACCCGGTCGTGCTCGGTCAGCACCAGAGCATCAGCGACCTGCTGGAACATCACAGCCGACAGGGCGACCAGCAATTACTGGCGATTGAAATCAATTATCAGCTTGAGGATCATGCGGTTGCCTGCGACCTTCTCGTCCTGATGACGGAAGATTCCATCCCGCGCCTGCAAAGCAGCCTGCAATACCTCACGGAGTAAGCCATGGTCAATTCCGAAAGCGAAGCCAACGCCTTCCACTGGCTGGTCGACATGCTTGAGACCGTCGAGATGGGGCTGGTGGTCCTGGACTTGAACTACAACGTCCAGGTCTGGAACGGTTTCATGGAAAACCACAGCGGCATTACAGCGTCCAGAATCCAGGATCAAAACCTGTTCGGGATGTTCCCCGACCTGCCGGAAACCTGGCTGAAACGCAAAGTCGAGTCGGTCGCCCTGCTGAACACCCGGGCCTTTACGTCCTGGGAGCAGCGCCCCTACCTGTTCCCGTTCCGTAACACCCGGCCCATCACCGGCACCGAAACCTTCATGTACCAGAACCTGACCATCAGCCCACTCACCGGCTGTGACGGCAAAATCGATAAAATCTGCCTGGTGATCTACGACGTAACCAATGTCGCTACCGGGCGCCTGGCCCTGGAACGCGCAAACGAGCAACTGGAAAAACTCAGCATGACCGACCGGCTCACCGGCCTGCTGAACCGGGGCACCTGGGAAAACCTGCTGGACGCGGAGTTTGAGCGCTACCGGCGCTATCACCACCCCTCGACCGTGGTCATGTTCGACATTGACCATTTCAAGAAAGTGAACGATACCCATGGCCATTTACCCGGCGACGAGGTCATCAAACACACCGCCGAAGTGCTGCGCAAAAACCTGCGCCAGTCAGACATGGCCGGTCGCTACGGCGGGGAAGAATTCGGCATTATTCTGCCGGAAACCAACGCAGAAGGCGCCGGCGTTATTTGTGAGCGGATTCGCCAGGTGATTGAAGAAAGCGTGGTGTCCACCTCGGTTGCCGACATTCAGTACACCGTCAGCATTGGCGTCGCGCCCTTGACCGATGAGCCGGAGAATTACATGCAATGGCTTGAGCAGGCCGACAACGCCCTTTACGAAGCCAAGGAAAGCGGACGAAACAAGGTGGTCGTGCTCGGTGAAGTAAAGGGTGAGGCTCAGGCCAGTAAGGCTTCAAGCACCGACCGATAGCGCCCCTGCAACTGCGAAGCGGACCAGGCTTCGGGTTGGGGAGACGCCGGTTGCAAAGCCCGCAGCGCTTGCAGGCAGGCCACGGCAGACGCCGCCTCCCGCTCCGCATCATCCGGATGGCTGTCGTAAAGCTGCGCCTGGGCCACATACTCCGGATAGGCCAGACGGTTCGGCGCCAGGGCCAGACACCCCGACGCCATGGCTTCCAGCAGGGCCAGGCCCTGGAAATCGTGCAACGCCGTTGAAATCGCAACATCCGCGGATGCCAGGAGATCGTTGTAGGCCTGGCGGTTGTCCACAAATCCCCAGTGCTTCACCTGTTGACCGAACTGGCGACGGATCGCCTCGAACGCCCCGGGCTGCTTGCGGAATTGCTCGCCCACCACACTCACCTGAAACGGCTGGCCGGCGTCCGAGAGTTTTTGCAGCAATAGCAGCAAACGCTCCGGGGCCTTGTCGTACTCCCAGCGATGATTCCACAGCAGGTGAGGCACCTCCAGATTCAGCGGCGTTTGCCGCTCAAGATACAGGTGGTCATCAATGGGCACCGGAATAACAGCCGACTTCTCGCCCAGCCGATCAATCAGGCCAGCCGGCACCGCGTCGGGCATTTTGTCCAGAAACGTCCGGGCGCCCTGTAAAAAACTGCGCCGATTCCACTCACTGTTGAACACCACCCGATTGGCCGCGAGGGCGCTGTACAGGTTCACCATCATCGGCTCGGCACTGGAATGCTGGCGCCCGGAATCCGGGTAGGCGAACTGGTTTTCATGCATGTACAGCAGGGAAGGTGTGGCCGCCAGCGCGGGATGGAAGGCTTTCACCCCCGCCAGATCCACCATGGAAGTGACCACCAGCAAATCCCAGGATTGCGCCAGCAGAGGCTCATCCAGCCAGCTCAACGCATTGCCCCGAATCCGCCAGCGAAAGAACCGCGGCGGCAAAGCCAGAGTATGCCATTCAAACTGCGGCTGAGAAGCCACCAGTTGCTCACGCCAGCGCACATGGCTGCCGGCGTCATAACCGGAGAGAATCAGAATGCGGGGCTTGGCGGAAGTCGTCATGGCCGGCAGTTTGCCAGAGATGCCGCGAATGCAACAGATGTGCAGGGTAGGAGCGGTTTCAACGGCGATGCCCGGGCTTGCCTGGAACTGCTTTCGCGGCTGAAGCCGCTCCTACCAGACATATAGCTTCGGGTTCCGGGGCTCAGCCGGCGCTGATTTCGCGGTTGAAACCGCTCCTACCAGACATACAGCCAGCTTCGGGGTTTTTGGCTTCGTCCGGCGCTGATTTTGCGGTTGAAACCGCTCCAAGACATTGCCGCGCCCCGTGGATACGCTGCACGGTAGGAGCGGCTTCAACCGCGGTAATGGCCTGATCCCAACTGTCTTTCGCGGCTGAAGCCGCTCCTACCACGGTATCGTCGCGCTCGTGGACATTGTTGCGCCTGTGAACATTGCCGCGCACCCTGGCTATTGCCCCACGGCCCGGGTACGCCGCACGGTAGGAGCGGTTTCAACCGCGATCAGGCTCTGCCGGAGACGCCGTTGCTTGATTCGACAACCATACGGTCTGATACGGCTTCAGGGTCAGGGTGCTGGTGAGGTCGTTGATAGGTTCACCGGAGATCAGGTCCTGCCATTGCTCGGTGTCGATGAGGTTGATGTCGCTGAGGGCGACTTGTTGCAGTTTGTCGCTGATGTTGTTGATGCAGAAAACGGACTGGTCCCGACTCACACTCTGGCGCCAGAAGCCGAAGATTTGCAGGCCCAGATGCAAGGTGAACTGGGTGGCGTTAGGGTGAAAGGCGCGCTGTTTGCGGCGGATGCCGATCAGGTGGCGGAGCTGGCTGAAGACTTCCCGGTGGTGGCTGAGAGGGTCCGCGAGCTGCTCGTCCAGTTCACCGAGGTCCCACCGGCTGCGGTTGATGGAGCGATACCGGCCGGTGTGTTTTACCCGCTCTTCGTCGTTTTCAGTGCCCAGAAAACTGTGGATGTAAACGGCGGGTATGCCCTCCAGGGCGAACATGATGGCGTGAGCGCAGACGAAGCGGCCCAGTTGCCAGTGGTCCGGGCCATGTTCGGCGGTGCCTTTAAGGGCGTCATAGAGACTTATGTTCAGCTCATAGGGTTCACTCAGCCCCGCCGCGGTGTGGCGATAGGATACCTTGCCTCCGAAACGTTCCATGGCGGCGACCAGCTGCTGCTTTTCGGCTTCGGTTAAAAGGCCGTCGGTCGGCCGCATGCCGATGCCGTCATGGGAGGCAATAAAATTCAGGTAGGTGGTGCCGACCTGTGCCGGCGGCATGCTCATCAGCCAGGTTTTCAGGTGGCGGCAATCGCCGGTCACCAAGGTATTCACCAGCAAGGGCGGCAGCGCGAAATTGTAGATGGCGTGGGCTTCGTTGGCGTTGCCCAGGTAGGTCAGGTTCTCCCGGTTGGGCACGTTGGTTTCGGTGATGATGATGGCTTCCGGGGTGTGATGCTCGATCAGCGTCCTCAGAATTTTGATCAGCTCGTGGGTCTCCTGTAAATGAATACAGGGCGTACCGATTTCTTTCCAGAGGAAGGCCACCGCATCGAACCGGAAAACCGTCACCCCGTGGGCCAGGTACTGCCGGATGATACGAACAAATTCAATGAGCACCTGAGGGTTGGCGAAATTCAGGTCGACCTGATCATCGCTGAAGGTGCACCAGACATAACGCTCGCCGTCGGCAGTCTGCACGGGGGTCAGAACAGGGGAGGTTCGAGGCCTCACTACCTGGCTGAGATTGCTCTTGGGATCGGCTTCAAAGAAATAATGCTTGCCGGGCTCGATCCGCTTTTTGAAGTTTTCAAACCACTGGCTGCGGGCTGACATGTGGTTGATGACCAGATCCGACATCAGCCTGAAATGGCTTGCGATTCGCTCGATGTCCGGCCAGTCGCCCAGTGACTCGTTGACGGCAAGATAGTCGATGACCGAGAAACCGTCGTCGGAGCTGTAGGGAAAAAACGGCAGGATGTGCACACCGGTTACCACGCCCTCCAGGTGCTCTTCCAGGAAACGGTTCAGAGTGACCAGCGGCTTCTCGTCCGTCTTGCGAATCGAATCGCCATAGGTGATCAGAAACACATCTGACTCGTCCCAGTTGTTCCGGTGCGCGCCGGGAGAGGGCGCATCCGGGCTCAGGCCCATGGTGTCAATCAGTTGCTGCGCCAGAAAACCAGCGTCGAGATCCGGGTACACCACCTCAAGCATGCCCACCAGCTTTGTCGTCAACTCCTGCGTCATAATGCGCGCTCCCGATCGGTTCCTGCTTATGCTTTGAATTCCTGGTTGTCGGCTTCGACTGCCCCGTTCAGTTCCTCCCGAATGTGGGGAATCGCGCTCTCCACCCTGTTCCATGTGGGCATAAAAGGGGCTTCCATCGGGTGGTCAAGAAACGAGGCCCCGGCCCGCATGACATTTTCACCGAATAACTCGATTGCGCGCTCTTCCGAATGCCGGTCATAACTGAGGCCGTTCATGGCCGCGTTGTTCTGGTGGCTCTCGGCGAAATCCAGCGCGAAACGGTAATAGGCGGCCTTGATGGTCCGGAACTTTTCGGTGGAAAATATTTCACCTTGGGTGGCGAGCTTGCGAAACAGGGCCTTGCTGATGTCGGTGCTCATTCTGGACAGACCCCTGGCGGCGTCTTCCGGCGACAGCTCCTGGTGTTTATGATCGTAATTATCGGCGATATCGGTCTGACACAGGCGGTTGGTTGCGTAATTGCGTTTCATTTCCGACAGCATGCCCACTTCCAGCCCCCAGTCGCTGGGGATGCGCAGGTCATTGATCACATCGGTGCGCAGTGAAAACTCACCGGCCAGGGGGTAGCGAAAACTTTCGAGGTAATCGAGAAAATCACTGGCGCCGCAAACCTGCTTGAGCGCACGCAACAGTGGCGTTACGAGTAGGCGGCTGACCCGGCCATTCATTTTGCCGTCCGCTACCCGGGCGTAATAGCCTTTGCAGAACATATAGTTAAAGCTGGGGTTGGCGACCGGGTAAATCAGACGCGCCAGTAACCCCCGGTCATAGGTGACGATGTCGCAATCATGCAGCGCCACCGCATCGACTTTGCCCGAGGCCAGCACATAGCCGAAGCAGAACCAGACATTACGGCCCTTGCCCAATTCGGTGGGGGCCAGCCCTTCTTTTTCCAGCCTTTGATTGATGGCCTGCATACGCGGCCCGTCATTCCACAGTACCCGAACGTGCTGAGGCAACCCGGAAAAGTACTCCAGGGCATGCCGGTACTCAGTCTCATTGGCACGGTCCAGGCCGATCACGATCTGGCTCAGGTAAGGGACTTTGGCCAGTTCGCTGACGATGGAGGCAAGCGCCGGCCCTTCCAGTTCCGAGTAAAGGCAGGGCAAAACCAGTCCCAGCGGCCGCCTTTTGCGAAAATCCATCAACACAGCCTCAAGCTCCCCGGTCGAGCGCCGGGTAAGGTTGTGCAAGGTCGTGACAATGCCATTCTGATAAAAATCAGCCATAAGCGATCCAGTCCGGGGTGGTTTTTAGCGTCTGTGAGTCAGTAACCCTCGCCAGCAAGAATTGTCAGTACGCATTCGTTCCAGCCTTCCGGCCCCTTTTTACCGGAGTACATCACACGGTGCTGGT
>JAGXLV010000024.1 GCA_018334495.1 Oleiphilaceae bacterium | reverse complement strand
GTCTCTGTTTGCCGGGCAGATGGAAAAAACCTACCGCAGTTCCGACATTCTCGGTCGTTTGGGCGGCGACGAGTTCGCTGTGTTGTTGGTCAACACAGACAAGGAAGACGCGGAAAGTTTTGTGTCGAGATTTCAGGATGAATTAAAAAAACAGAATCAGGACGCCGGGTCTGGTTACGAAATACCTTTTTCCTACGGTGTCGTGGAGTTCGATCCGGATAAAGGCTCTACAGTTGAGACTCTGCTGGCGGAGGCGGATGCCCTCATGTACGAGTTGAAGAGGTCCCGGAAGTAAAGCGGGAGTCTCTCGCCTGTCGTGAGGCCGCGTTATTCGGCCAGCGTCGCCACCACCGCTTTCAGTCCTTCCACTACCTTTGCCATGGAGTCGTAATCAAGCCGCTCCCTGGTGCATGTTGCCGTCTGGGTCGCCTTCGGCCATCGTAATTGCCTCTCCCTGGAATTCATCCTCGCTGTTATTCAACGGTAGCGGGAGTTGCTGTCTTTTGGCAAAAGCGATTCACTGACCCAAGGGATTAATCAGAGGCTTGCCAGGTTCAACGTGGGAGTCTAAGGACTGTATGCAATGAAGGGCGACGCATCGGAAAGGGGATTTATGAGCACACTGCTGAATTTTGTCCTGGTAGCAGGGGGGCTTTACCTGGCGTTGACGCTACTGCTCTTTTTGATGCAATCCCGCCTGATTCATCAGCCGGGCGGACCCTTGGGCCGGGAAGTCGATGCGACGCCCTCGGATGTCGGCCTGAGGTGGGAAGAGGTCAGGCTTAATACTGCCGACGACGTTCGTTTGCATGGCTGGTATTTACCTGCGCAGGCGGCGATCGCAAACGACGAAGATCCTTTTACCCTGCTGTTCTTTCACGGTAACGCCGGCAACATAAGCCATCGCCTGGAAACCCTGGAAATATTCCACGCGCTGGGCCTGGCGACGCTGATCATTGACTATCGCGGCTATGGGCGCAGCGAGGGCAAACCAAGCGAAGCCGGTCTGTATCAGGACGCCGATACGGCCTGGCGGTATCTGGTGGAACAGCGGCGGTTGGATCCGCAGCGGGTCATCGCGTTCGGCCGTTCCCTGGGGGCACCTGTAGCCGCCCACCTGGCTGCAGAACGCAAGGTGGCCGGGCTGATTCTTGAGTCCGCCTTCACCTCGGCGCCGGATCGCGGTGCCGAAATATTTCCGGTTTTCCCGGTCAAGCTGATCGCCACTGTGCAATATCCCACTAAAAAATGGGTCAGGCAGACGGACGTTCCGGTGCTGGTCATTCACAGCGAGAACGACGAGATCATTCCCTTTCATCATGGCAAGGCCGTCTATGAGGCGGCGCCTGAACCCAAGGCGTTCATCCGGCTTGAGGGCGGCCACAATACGGGTTTCCTCATCAGTCGGGCGACTTACATGGGAGGCTTGACTGACTGGCTAGACACGTACCTGAAGGCCTCTCCACCGTCGCCTCGCTAAAAGGGTGTGCCCGGCTATTGCTCATCCGTCATGGCGGCATAGGCGATCACTTCGATTAACATTTCCGGGCGGGCAAAGCCGGATACGATGACGGCGCCGCGATTGGGGTAGGGCGCCTTGATGTATTCAGCGTAAACCCTGTTGACAGCGGCCAGGTGCTCCCGGTCGGTCACGTAGATTAACACCTGAACCAGGGCGTCCAGACCGGCACCGGCTTTTTCCAGGGTGTGCTGAAGATTGTCCAGGGTCTGGCGGGCCTGGGCGTCAATGCCGCCTTCCACTACCTGGCCGGCCCGGTCGATAGGAATTTGAGTGGTAAAAAGGATGCCGTTGCCAATCACGGCCCATTCCAGGGGGGCTTTGGCAGCGTATAAATCAGTGGCGACATTGCGGATCATGGGCGTACCTGTGTGTTTTGGATCGTGGAGATTATCAATCGTTATCGGTGGTGCCGGCGCCGGCACCACCACGGGAGGCTTCGGTGGCTTCCACCAGAATGCGAGCCGACAGTTGCTTCAGGCGGGCCCAGACGGCGTCGTTCACATCGATCCCCTCGGCCAGCGTCTGCTTGCGGCAGGCCATCAGATCCGACTCGCTGTGCTTGGCGATCAGGTCGTATTGATAATCTGACCGCATGGCGGGCATCAGTCCGATGTGGTTGGCCAGTACCAGTGTGATGGCATCGTTGGGCTCGTTCTCTTCGGGCACCTCCTGAACCGCGTAAACCCGGATTTCCGGCACCGTGCTGTTGCTCCGGAAACACACCACCTGTTCCGTAAGAGGCGCATGGGCATTGCGCCAGAAGGCCGTGACGTTCATCCCGCGGCCGGCCAGACGGGACAGGTAGCCCATGATCAGTTGCCGGTTGTGACAATGGCGTATCTTGACCACTGCCAGGCCCCGGGCCCTGGCTTTGGCAAAGCCCAGTTCAATGGCCAGGCTTGAACTTCGCAGTACGCTTTGACCATGGCCATCGAGCACGGCCAGGTCGCCATCCTGATAAAGTACCCCGGGCGGTAATGGCGTATCCGCGCTGAGCAGGTAATCCAGGCCACGGTTCAGGGCTTCGAGCCCGCCCAGCCGGTAGCTTTGCATCCAGGCCACCATGTCGGCGGCATCGGCGGCATCGCCTTCTTCGAATCCCATGCCTTCAAACACCTTGCGGCAGAGACCCTGCAATTCGTTGTGGGATACTTTCATTCCGGTGTTTCTCCGGCTTTTGGCAGATGAGTGTCGATGGCTGCCGGCTCGAGAGAGAAGCTCCAGTCATCGAAATCCACCAGGTCTACGGGTTCCGCGTTGAGCTCCTCCACCAGCGGGGCGCCCTGGAACAGGGTCATGCGAACCCAGCGGTCGGACTTGGGGTCAAACCGGCTGGCACCGAAGAATGACAGCTTGGCCCGCAGCAGGTGCATGGGTTTCATGTCGCGATGCCACAGGTTGGCGCGAATTTCGCCATAGGCGGTTTCTGCCATGGTCTGAATACGGCGCACAATCTCTTTGTAACGGGGTTGTTCCATCAGGAATTCAACCACCAGCGCCCTTGGGTGATCCGACAGGAACGCGCAGATGGCATCGTGGGCCCGCTGCACTCTGGGCGCTATGGCCAACGGCATTTCTTTTTCGGCGCCGGGCTCCTGATGGCGGACGCCCAAGCGCGGCTCTTCTTTCTCAATGGAGCGGTACCAGAACCAGTAGCAGCCTTCCCGGGTGGTAAAGTCGTGATCAAGGGTCCAGTCGTAATGGGTGTCGATCAGCTGTTTCAATCGAACCAGCGGCATGTCGGGTGTCAGCTCGACCCGCTCGTCGGCGCTCATCTGATCTTCAAAAGGTTCGACCACGGCCGGGTAAAGCTCCAGCAGCAAGGTATTGATGAGTTCCTGGGTTTCCAGTTGCAGGGTGCGCTCGGCCCAGGCCGTCAGCTGTTGCCAGAGGTCCGTGTCCAGGGGCACGGTCTCCAGCCAGGTGAGTACTTCCGGCAGGGATGCGACGGTTTCCAGGTTCCGTTCCTGCTGGGGTTTGTCCTCGGTGACGGTTTGCGCCAGATGTTGCATTGCCCGGCGGGTCAGCTCGATCAGGCGCCAGCGCTCGGCTTCCGTGGGTACCTGTTCCAGCGCCATGGCGAGCGCGCTCTCGCGTGACAGAATCCATTGCTGGATCAGTTGTGGATGGTTGATCAGGAAAGGCGCCATACCCAGCCCCGTGGAGTTGCCGATGCCCAGGTAGCGCCTTAGCGTTGGGTGCATTGCCACGGCGCTTTCGGGTGCCCGGCTCCGGGCGATATGCTCGACTTGCTCAATGGAGAAATGCCGCAGCAGGTAGACTGCAAACATCTGCACCGAGAAGGGCCGGCGAAAATCGGGGCTGTCCTGAAGCCTGGCATAATCGGCAATGCCGAACTTGCCGTTGCCGTAAACCGCCGTGGTGCGATACAGATAACCGACCTTGGTCAGCCAGGCCGGATCCGGCTGGCGGCCTTCGGCGAGGGCGTCCACGAAGCTGGCGAAATTGCGCAGGCTCTTGTTGGCCCTGGACAACACCAACACCCGGGGGTCCTGGCGGCCGGCTTCCTGCAGTGGCACGTTGGCGGCCATCTGGGCCAGGAGGTCTTCGTTCAGTTCCCCCTCCACGACACCAAAGGTTACATCCCAGGCTTCGGCAATAACCCGATCCGAGCGGGCGCTGTCTTCCAGGGGTTGCGCAAATATAACCCCGTGATAACGCCCGTACGGTGTTTGCAGTCGGTAAACAGCCGTGCCGTGGCCCTGGGCGTCGAGGTCGAACCGGGTGCAGCTTACCTGCCAGCGCTGGCGCGCCATCTGGCGAACCAGCGTGCGCACGAAGCTCAGACGGGAGGCGTGCAAGCTACCCAGACGTTCCAGTTGCATAACCTGACCGGCCGGCCTCAAACGAAGACTGCCGGCCATGTTGATGCTGCTCTCATGCATGTTCCTTTACCCTTGGTTGGTCGATGAGTCCCTGTTGCCGGGCCATGGCATAGGCTGCTTGGGGCCCGGTCCAAAGTGACGGCAACAACACCAGGGAAACAGGGATGGCGGTGATGACAATGAATTGTTGCAGGACACCAATCTGACCGGCGCCCATATAAAGCAGGATGGCGGCCATCAATGCCATTGCAATACCCCAGAAGGCCCGCACCAAAGGCTCCGGCCTGTCATGTCCCGATCCGACGACAGCGATGGCGTAGCTCATGGAGTCGCCAGTGGTCGCCACGAAAATGGTGGTCAGCACCAGAATCGCCAGAGCCATCAGTATGCCGCCGGGCAGGGCTTTGGCTACGGTCAACGTTGCCACGTCGAACTGGAAATTGTTCAGGGCTTCGGTCAGATCAATGACGCCAGTCAGCTGGTAGAAGATGCCAGAGCCGCCCAGAAGCGTGAACCAGACCGCTGTGGCAATCGGCGCCATGACGGCGACGGCAAGAATCATCTGGCGAATGGAGCGGCCACGGGAAATCCGCGCCACGAAGATGGCCATGAGCGGGCCGTAACCGATAAACCAGGCGAAGAAGAAAACCGTCCACCACTGCATCCACCAGTCCGGCGCGGTCTGGGCCGTAGTGGTCGCCATGGTGAAGAAGGAGCCGATGTATTCGCCGAATCCCTGCAGGAAAGCGTTGGTCAGGAAGAGCGTGGGGCCGAACAGGAAAATCACTGCCGCAATAGCCAGTGCCAGGAATACGTTGAAACGACTCAGGAACTGGATGCCGCGGTTAATGCCGGTCATCGCCGAGGTAACATAAATACCGCCGAGAATGATCAGTATGACCAGTTGTGTTCCAAAGCCCTGGGATAGGCCGAACAAGTCGTGCAGGCCGAAGCTGACCTGGGTCGCCAGAAAGCCGATGGGTCCGACCGTGCCGGCGACTACAGCGATAACGCAGAGCGCATCCACCACGCCGCCGAACCAGCTTGTCATGATTTTCTCGCCCAGCACGGGGTACAGCAGTGTGCGGGGTTGCAGGGGCTGGCCCTTGTCATAGTGGGCATGGGCCAGCACCACCGCCGTCAACGAACCCAGAACCGCCCAGGCCAGGAAGCCCCAGTGCATAAAGGATTGCGCCAGGGCAGAGGAAACCGCCTCGGGCGTGCCCGCCTCGGTAGTGAAAGCCGGGGGCGTGACCACAAAATGGTACACCGGCTCGCCGGCGGCGAAGAAAACGCCGCCGCCCGCCAGCAGGGTGCACATGATGATGGACAGCCATTTGAACGTGCTCAGCTCGGGCTTGTCCATATTACCGATCCGGGCGCTGGAGGCCGGAGAAATGGCCAGCCCGATCGCGATAAAGAATGTCAGCACCAGTAACAGCTGGAAGTAGGAGCCCAGTGCGCGAGCGGTCCAGGCAAAGCCCGCCCCGATGCTATCCGCGACCATTTCCACGTCATACAGCGACAGTAAAACAAAGAGCACGATAAAGCCGATACTGACGCCCAGTACAACCGGGTCGCCCAAGCGCCTCTCGCGGTTCCGGGAGCCTGTTGAGTCTGAAGGGTTATTACTCATGGTCCTTTCCTTTTGTTGTTGTCATGACTGTCCGGTTTTCCCGGAGGCGTTAACGTCCCTCGGGCACAGCAGCGCGTTCAAGCAGTTCGACCCAGTTACGGCCCATGATGCGTTCAATGCTTTCATCGTCGAATCCCCGTTTTCCAAGGCCCTTTATCAGGTTGGGAAAGTCCCGGTTGTCCCGCAGCCACGGCAGTGGTTTGGGCCAGCCGGCATTGGCCTGACTGCCCTCGCCGTAGTCCATCTGTTTCGACCAGCGGCCGTTGCGCATCCATTCCAGAATGGATGTGGGTTGGTCCTGGCAAAGGTCCGTGCCGATGGCGATGTGCTCGATGCCCATCAGATCGGCGGTGTCGGCAATCATGTCGCAGTAGTCATCCAGGGTGCAGTCCGGCCCGTTCCTGAGATGGAAAGGGTAGGCGGAAAAGCCCAGCAGGCCGTCGCACTCGGCAATGGCTTTCAGCACCTTGTCGGATTTGTTGCGCTTGGCCGGGTGAAAACTGCTCGGGTTGGCGTGGGAGATGATTACCGGGCGCCGGGACAGCTCGATGGCCTCCAGAGTGGAACGCTCGGCGCTGTGGGACATATCGATAACCATGCCGACACGGTTCATCTCGGCGATGACCTGACGCCCGAAGCGGGTGATGCCGCTGTCTTCAGCCTCGTAGCAACCGCAAGCCAGCAGGCTCTGATTGTTGTAGGTCAACTGCATGATCATCAGGCCGAGATCCCGCATGATGGCCACCAGGTCAATGTCATCTTCGATGGGCGAGCAGTTCTGGGCGCCGAAAAAGATGCCAGTCTTGCCCGCCTGCCGAGCCCGCTCGATATCGCCGGGCTCGCGCACGTGCATGATCAGGTCGTCAAAGGCTTCGAAACGGCGGTTCCATTCCCCCATTCGGTAGAGGGTTTCCCGGCAGGTTTCGTGGTAGACCAGCGTGGCGTGAACGGCATCGACCCCACCCTCGCGCATCTGCTGGAAGATTTCCCGTGACCAGTTGGAGTACTGCAGGCCATCGACGGTGAGTATTTCCCTGGACATGAGGGCCCCTTAGCCTTTGACGTAGCAGGTTTTAATGGTGGTGTAGAACTCTCGGGCATAACGTCCCTGTTCACGGGGACCAAAGCTGGAATTCTTGCGCCCGCCGAAAGGCACGTGATAATCAGTGCCGGCGGTAGCCAGGTTGACCATCACGCAGCCGGTCTCGGCGCGGGCCTTGAAGTCAGTGGCAAGCTTCAGGGACCGGGTGATGATGCCGCCGGTCAGACCGTATTGGGTGTCGTTGAGCGTTGTCAGGGCTTCTTCATAGTCCCGCACCTTGATCACACAGGCGATGGGGCCGAAGGCCTCTTCCCGGTTGATCTCCATGTTGTTGGTGGTATCCACGAACAGGGCGGGGGACTGATAGAAGCCTTCTGTCTCGCGTTGAAGTTCTTCACCACCGAACGCCAGAGTGGCGCCTTCGGCTTTGGCTTTCTCGATCCAGCTCAGATTGGACTGCAGTTGCCGTTTATCCACGACAGGGCCGATGCTCACCCCCGGTTCGAAGGCATGACCCACCCGGGCATTTTCTAGTCTGGCGGTCAGCTTTTGCACAAAGAGATCATGAACTTCTTCCACCACAATCAGCCGGGAGGACGCTGTGCATTTCTGGCCCGTTCCGGAATAGGCCCCGGTGAAAGCCGCCTCCACGGCCAGATCAAGATCGGCATCCGCCGCCACGATCAGGGCGTTCTTCGAACCCATTTCGAGCTGGCATTTGACCAGGTTGGCGGCGGTGGCGCCGGCCACGCGGCGGCCTACGTCGAGCGAACCGGTGAAGCTCACCGCATCGATGTCAGGACTGTGAATCAAAGCGTCGCCGATGCTGCCGCCGGAGCCCAGCACCAGATTGAAAGTACCAGCAGGGAAGCCCTGACGGCTGATGATTTCAGTCAGGGCCCAGGCGCTCGCGGGTACCAGGTTGGCCGGCTTGAATATGACTGCGTTGCCAAACGCCAGGGCTGGGGCAATTTTCCAGACGGCGGTGGCCATGGGAAAATTCCAGGGGCTGATGATGGCGACCACGCCAACCGGGTCGCGACGGGTCTCCACTTCGACACCGGGGCGCACGGAGTCCACCCGGTCATCAATCTGGCGCAGCACTTCGGCGGCGTAGTACTGGAAAAACTGGCCGGACCGGTAAACTTCGCCCATGCCCTCCGCCAGGGGCTTGCCCTCTTCCCTGGACAACAGTTGACCCAACTCTTCCTTGCGCAGAATCAGCTCGTTGCCGATGGCCATCAACATGGCGTAACGCTGCTCCAGACCGGTTTTGCTCCAGGCCGCAAGACCGCGACGGGCTGCGGCTATGGCCTCATGGACCTGGTCGGTGCTGGCCTGGGCGTAGTCGCCGATAACATCGCTGACATCCGAGGGGTTAATGTTGGGCAGGGTGCTGGCACCAGGAGCCCAGTCGCCGTCGATGTAGAGAGGGAATTGTTGCGGCATGAAAATCTCCATGTAAAGGATGTTTCATTCATCCTAGGAGACATGAGTGTATAAGTATAATAAATTATAAAAACTTATCGATCAGTAAAAATGATCAAAATTCGATGGGAGGTTCTATGCTGCCTGAACTAAAAATTCAGTGGCTGCGTTATGCAATTGCCATACTGGATGAAGGCGGGTTCCATTCTGCCTCGCGCCGCCTACACCGGACCCAGCCGGCCCTGTCCATGGCCATAAAAGAGCTGGAGCAGCGTCTGGGCCTGCCGCTGTTCGAGAAGGGCGGCCGCGCCGAGCCGACCCCTTTCGGCGCTTACTGCCTGCCCCGTTTCCGTGAACTTCTGACCCAACATGACCGTCTGAGCCGGGAAATTGTCGCGCACCGGGACAAGAAGGCGGGCCAGATCGAGATTGCCGTGGTGCCCTCGGTGGCCAGCCGCATCATGCCGGCCATTCTGGCGGATTTCATCGCCAGCCACCCTAACCTCAAGGTCAGCCTGCACGACGGCCCGGCTGACTTCGTGCGGCGTCTGGTTCGCGGTAATGAGGTGGACCTGGGACTGAGCAGTCTGTGGCAGGAGGACGACGACCTGGATTTTATGCCACTGATGCATGATGACATCGGCGTGGTCTGTCGCGACGATCATGCATTCGCCAACCGGGAAAGCCTGAACTGGCGGGAGCTGGAAGGTCTGTCGCTTATCCGTAACGGCACGTCACGCCTGCTGGAGAGCACCGCGGCGGAACCGTTGCTGGAACAAAGTGCGTTTTTCGTCTCCAACATGATTTCCCTCACGGCCATGCTGGAGGCCGGCATCGGCATCACCACGCTGCCACGCCTGGCTTTTCCCGAGGAGCATCTCCGCCTGCGTTTCATCAAGCTTGCCGAGCCCCATGTGGAAAGGCAAATCGGCTTGCTCCGGCGCGCCGGCCAAAGCCTGTCCCCAGCGGCTCAGGCCATGGACTCGTTTATCCGCAGGGCGCTGGCAGAGGGGAAGGGAAGGAGTAACGACAAGACCTGATCAGTCCAGGTCAAGACAGAGCATCATGAAAAGTCGGAACTCAGCAACGATGCGGTCCAGGCTGTCCTGCAGCCGGTGTCCGTCGGGCAATACCAGGATGGGCAGGCCCTGCTGCTGGGCCGCCTGGATTACCGGCATGGGCTCCACCACATCGTCCTGCCAGCCGTGAATGATCTGGGTGTGGCGTGCCCCTATGGTTGATGGCGCGTTTGGGTAAGACGGCAGCGTCAGGGCGGGAGCCAGCAAAAAGCACCCCAGCACCGGCACATTGGCGCTGGTCTGGGCACAGACCCAGCCGCCCATGCTCGACCCGGCCAGAACCGTAGTTTCCGGTCTGGCCCCGGCCGCGTCGATGGCTCTGTGCATTTGCTCCAGGCGAACCGAGGGGTCCTTGCTATTGGTATGATCCAGCGCGGTGGCGCTGACGCCGTCGAATTTTTCGGCCTCGAGTTTCAGCGCCTGGATTTTGGTGCTGCCAGGGCCGCTTTCCAGACCGTGGGAAAGGAATACGTGGATGGTTTTCTGACTCATACTGTCTCCGTTGCTTATGGAAAATGGACGGGCGACTACAATGAAAATGAGTGCCTGGTGTTCCAGATCACAGCACGCCGTGTTTTTGTATTATTCAGGTTACCAAAGTCTGGTATTAAAGATCCTTGTCATCCAACCCGGGTATCCGATTATGAAGCTGTCTTTGCCTCACGGTTTATTGTTTTTCATCCTGCTGCCAGCGTTCGCGACCACGGCATCGGCAGCCACGGAGTGCGATTGCGATAGGGAGATCGCCCTGTGCCAGGTGCTGAGTGATTATGAAAAGGGCAAAATCATACTGAGATCCTATACCGATCAATGCAGTCGGGTAACCTATCGAATCAACGGTATCGAGTCGACCAGGGTCATTGTGGGTGGAACCGCGCAAATTGAATGGCGTCACGCGGCGGAGCCCGAGGTGCGAATAGAGCGTTGTCGTATCTGTGATTTTAAAAGCAATACCCAGGATGACGCTGGGGTTCGCATAGAATGACCCGGGGTGTTTTGCCGGTCGGGCAGAGTGGGTATGCTTTAATAATGGGTGGATGACTTCAGGCAAAGGAGGGCGGAGTGGCAGAGCCGGCCCGGTCGCACAGCGCCGGAATCTCAAGATCCGCGGCCAGGGCCAAATGGGCAGCAGCCGGTGTTCTCGTGCTTGCGATCGGCTTTCTGGTCTTCTGGTTCTTACAGGTTATGGCTCCCCGACCGGCGGCCGAAGTGCCGGAGCTAGCCCCGTTGGCCGAATTTGCCGGCATTGAGCCGGCAAGCGAAACGCTGGCTTTGCCTGCGGAGGGCTTTGTTCAGGCCCGGGCGCAGATAGCGTTGGTCAGTGAAGTGAGCGGGCGCATCGTTGAGGTGGCCGAGCGTCTGGTCAGTGGTGCCCGGTTTGAGGCCGACGAGTTGCTGGTCAGAATCGATGAAGAGCCGTTTCAGGCGGATCTTGCCGATGCCCAGGCCGCCGTCAGCCGGGCCCGGGTGGAGCTTGAAAACGCAAGCAGACAGCTTGAACGTATTCGCGCACTGGAGTCTCGCAATTTCAGTGCCCGGCAGCGCCTGGAGGACGCCCAGGTCAATCAGCAGCGGGCACAAAGCGCCCTGGAGCAGGGCCAGGCCAATGTAACCCGTGCTCGTATTCGTCTTGATGACACCCGAATCAGGGCGCCCTTTGACAGTGAAATCCTCTCCGAGAACGCGGCGATAGGCCGGTTTGTCAACGCAGGCGAACAAATTGCGAGTCTTTTTGCCACCGATTTTGCCGAAGTCAGGGTAGGCCTTGCCAGGCATCAGGCGGACCTGCTGGCGACGTCCCACACTCCGGAAAAATCCGGTTATTTCGACCTGGCAGGGACCGGTGCCGAGATTGTGAGTTCGGTGGCCAGGAGTCCGGTCACCTATGCCGGCGTCATCGACCGGGTCGAGCCGGCGGTGGATCCAGAGGCGCGCACGATCAACCTGGTGGTGCGGGCAGACCAGGCCTTTGACTCGACGTCCGACAGACCGCCGTTACTGCTCGGTGACCTGGTGGAGGTTCGGCTCAAGCTGACCGGCCGCGATGACTGGTGGCGTATCCCGGCCACAGCCCTGAAGCAGCCGGAGAAAATATGGCGCCTGAGTCCGGAAAATACCCTGGAACCGCTCAAGGTGGAGGTGCTTTTTCGGGCGGATGAACAGGTCGTGGTTCAGTCCCGACGCCTCACGGCAGGTGACCGCCTGCTGCTGACCGACCTGGAAGGCCCTGTTGCGGGTATGGAAGTTCGGCCAGAAGGCCGGACCGGGGAGTCACCCTCGCCATGAATGCTCTGATTAGCGCCATGGCGCATTCCCGCGTTGCGGCCAACCTGTTGCTTATCGGCATACTCGTCGCCGGGGCATCGTCGCTTTACACCACCACGGTCAGGCTGTTTCCAGAGATCGAGGTGAACCGGATTTTTGTCACTGTGCCATTTCCCGGCGCCACGCCTGAGGAAGTGGAACAATCCATTATCAAACCCATTGAAGAGCGTGTTCAGGGCCTGGAAGACGTCCGCAAGATCACATCCACGGCGTCCTCCGGTGTCGGCCAGGTTGTCGTTTTCCTTCATCGGGGGGTCGATGTTTCGCAAACCCTGGATGAGATCAAGTCCGAGGTCGATCGAATCCTGGTGTTCCCTGACGGCGCTGAAGAACCGGAAGTCGCCCGTGTCGAGCCCCGGGAAGAAATTCTTCAGATTGCGGTGGCGGCCGACCTTCCGACCACGGACGCCAGCCTCAAGACCCTGAAGGAAATCGCCAACCGGGCCCGGGACGAGATCATTCGGCTGCCAGGTGTTTCCCAGGTCGAATTGAGAGGTGTGCCCGACTATCAGATCTCGGTTGCCGTGCCCCGGGAAAATCTAAAGGCGCATGGAACCAGCCTCACTGAGTTGGCCGGAATCATTGGTGAGCAAAGCCTGGATCTTTCCGCCGGGGAAATCGAAACGCCCCGGGATCGCCTGCTAGTCCGCACTCTGGGTGAAAAGCGCACCGGTAATGAATATGCCGACATTATTCTCTTCACCAGCGACAGCGGCGGCGCCGTCAGAGTGGGGGACCTTGGCGAGGTTGTCGACGGTTTTGACGACGCGCCTGTGGCCACTCGCCTGGATGGCAAGCCCGCTGTGCTGGTCACGGTGTTTCGGGTGGGCGATGAGCAGGTTCTGGATGTCGTCGAGCAGGTGGAGCATTACCTGAATGAACGGCTGACGGCCGCACTGCCGGACATTGCGTCGGTTCAGATCTGGCGCAATGACGCCAGGCCTCTGCAAAATCGCATTCAGTTGCTGGTCAAAAACGGCTTTCTGGGCATTTGCCTGGTTATTCTGATTCTGGCCCTTTTTCTTGATCTGCGGGTCGCTGCCTGGGTTGCCATGGGCATATTCGCTGCTTTTATCGGGGCATTCGGTCTCATGGCGGTATTCGGCATCAGTATCAATGCGCTGTCCCTGTTCGGCTTTATTCTTGCCATCGGTATCGTGGTGGACGATGCCATTGTGGTGGGGGAGAACATCTACCGCGACCGGCAGGCCGGCGTGAGCAATGACCGCGCCGCCATGCTCGAGACGGCTGTCGGTGCCACCAAGCGAGTGTCACGGCCGGTTTTTTTTGCGGTCAGCACGACCATCATTGCGTTTGTCCCGCTGCTGTTCATGCCCGGCACTTCCGGCCAATTCGTGAGTCAGATTGCGGCTATCGTGATCTTTACCCTGGCCCTGTCGCTGACGGAATCCTTTTTCGTGCTGCCTCATCATCTGGCCCATCTGCGCGAGGGACCGCCCCGATGGTTTTCACCGAGACGGCTGGCGGAACCGCTGCGCCAGAGGGTCGACCAGGGCTTGCACGTTTTTGCCAACGGGCCCTTGCGTCGGACGGTCACCGGGTCTGTGAACCACCCCGTATTTGCTGTGGCGTGCGCCCTGGCGGTTTTGCTGGCGGCCAGCGGGCTGTTGGCTGGCGGTTACGTCAAGTTTGTGTTTTTCCCGGAAATCGAAGGTAACTATGTCTCCGCCACCCTGGAAATCCCCCAAAATTCACCGGAGTCCCTCACGCTGGAAACCGCCCAGCGCATTGAGGCCTCCGCGCAAACCGCTGCGGAAAAAATCGCCGAGCGCTATAATCTGGAGGTTTCTGAGGTTCTCAGTGCCAGTCTGCTGAGTGTGGGTGCTTCGCCGCGCTCGGAGGATCCCGGCGAGCAACAGCGCGCCGGTACAAAAGCCAATTTCGCCAGAGTGACGAGCCGGATCATGGCGGCGGATATCCGTCCTTTCCAGGCCGTGGAATTCGAAGATGCCTGGCGCCAAGCCTCACCGGAAATAGCCGGCGCCCGGCAGCTGTCATTCTCATCCTCTCTTGTTGATGTCGGGGCTGCGATAGCACTGGAAGTGTCCGCAGGCAGCGAAAGCACTGTCAATTCGGTGGTGGAAGCTTTCCGGGAGGAACTGACGAACCTGGAAGGGGTGCATGAGATCCGGGACGACCGTTTTCGCAGCACTGACGAGATTGCCCTGGAGCTCAGACCCGAAGCCCGGCGTTACGGGATAACCCTGCAGCAGCTTGCCGTGAGCGTGCGCGCGGCCGTGTTCGGTATCGAGGCCGTTCGGGTTCAGCGGGGCAGGGAAGAAGTGGTGGTAAGAGTGCGATTGCCGGAGCACCAGCGTGACAGCCTGGGGGACCTTGAAGCCTATGAAATTGCCGTGCCCGGTGGCTACATTCCGTTGGGAGCTGTTGCAGAACTTAACCGACGGCCCGCCCCGGCGCGCATTGACCGGCTTGATGGCCGGCGCATCACCACGGTTTACGCCGATACCAATCCCGACCTTATTACCGGCGGTGAAGCCACGGCCCACATCCGGAACACTCTTTTGCCTGAATTGCAGGCCAGGCACCCCGACCTGCGTGTAACGGTCGGTGGCGAGCAGGAAGAGCAGGCTCGCACGACACCCGCACTGGCCACGGGCTTCGTGCTTGCGCTGTTTGCAATCTACGCGGTCATGGCGCTTGCCTTCAACGCCTATACGCCGCCACTCGTCCTGCTGTTAACCATTCCTTTCGGTTTTATTGGCGCCCTGGCCGGCCATTTGATCATGGGACTGAATCTGACCATGCTCAGTATTTTTGGCCTTATCGGTTTATCCGGGGTCATCATTAACGATGCCTTGTTGATGCTTGATTTTATCGAGGAGAAGCACCGGCAAGGCGTGGCTATGGCAGAGGCCGTTGTTGACTCCGCGCTGGCGCGCTTTCGTCCCATATTGCTAACCTCGCTCACCACGTTTTTCGGCGTTTTCCCTCTTATTCTGGAGCGTAGTGTTCAGGCGAAATTTCTTCTCCCCACGGCTGTAAGCCTGGGTTTTGGCATCCTGTTCGGCACCTTGCTTCTGATGTTGTTGGTTCCGGCATTGGTCATGCTAACTGGCCGGTCCCAGGCTTAAATCAGATTTGCATCTGAGGTACATATATTGAATTCACAGGAACTGCGGCCATATCTTTCATGAATTCGCATTAAAAAATAATGCAGGCTTTTACTCTATGCATTAAAACCCGTGTATATAAAATACACATTATTTATATACGTATTTATTTTTAAAAGATAAATGGTAATTGTACAAATTCTGGATTCATCCCAAAATAACTGAATATGACTTTCTGGTTATTTCTTATTGAAATTAAAGGATCTGGTCCAATCTGTTGTGGATCATCAAAGGAGTGTATACATGAATCTAGTTGACGCAAAAGCGCTAACAGACGGCACTGAGGGCATATCGGATTTCAATCAGCCAACTCCTGGCTTGCCCAGAATGAGCTGGATTCCCGGAAAAACAACCGCGCAACATTTATCCTCAACATTTGATGCTTTTTTTAGCGGATCAAGCTCAATGCAGCACGTCCTGTCACAAATTGAGCGCGTCGCGCCGACCTCGGCTACGGTCCTGATTACGGGAGAAACCGGCACCGGTAAGGAAGTTGCGGCGACAGCCATTCATCGGTTGAGTGACCGGGCTCAGGGACCTTTTGTGCCGGTAAATTGCGGCGCCATTTCGCCCCAATTAATTGAAAGCGAGTTGTTTGGACATGAGAAAGGGAGTTTCACGGGCGCCTCTCGCGAGCATCGCGGTTTGTTCGAACAGGCTGATGGCGGCACCTTGTTTCTCGATGAAATTACCGAGATGCCAGTGGACCTTCAGGTAAAGCTTCTGCGGACATTGGAGACACGCCGGTTTGTGCGACTGGGCAGTGAGCATGAAAGACAGGCCAATGTCCGCATCATCGCTGCAACCAACCGCAACCCGGAGGAAGAGGTGGAGGCCGGCAAACTGCGGGCGGACCTCCTGTACCGGATACAGGTGTTCCCGATTTTTCTGCCACCTTTGAAGGAGCGCAGGGATGATATTGGTAGCTTGGCTCGCCATTTTCTGTCGACTCTGAACGAGGCCGAGGGCACGCACAAAGGCTTTTCCCCCGACGCTGTGGAAAAGCTGGAGCGCCATTCATGGCCGGGCAACCTCCGGGAACTCAAGAACGTGATTCATCGTGCTTATATTATGGCGGATCAGACCATCGCCGAGGACTTACTCCTTTGTGAAATGGCAGGTTCCTCAAGCTCTGCAGGTCCGCAAGGCCAGACATTGATGGTCGGGGTTGGTGCAACCCTGGCAGAGGTTGAGCGAGACCTTATCTTTGCGACTCTGGATCATTGTGGAGGGCGCAAGGAATTGGCGGCCAAGACGCTGGGAGTCAGTATGAAAACGCTCTACAACCGATTGCGTAAATATCAGGCGGAGGAGACACAATAACAATTTCAGACGTGCGGCATTCGCCCCTTCCTTCTGGCACTACCGGTAAAAATGGCACCTTCTTGTAAATTTTACTGGCAAATTTTTGACCAGCCGCCTGAAATTTTTATAAGTAGCTACGGTCGTTTGATTTTTAGTAGTAATTATTATTCGCACAGGTTGGCGTGAGTCTTGCAGATACCCATTCTGGAACCTGTTAGTGAGGGGGCAAGGACTGCTCGCCCGAGCAGTCGGCCCGATCAACAACCGAGCTTTTGAAGGAGGGCGACTATGGCTGCTAAGCCAGGCGAAAACCGTGGTTTTGGATCAATGGATGAGGATAAGCAGCGCGATATTGCCGCAAAGGGCGGGCAGGCTGCCCACGAGCAGGGCAAGGCCCATGAGTTCGACTCCGAGGAGGCACGAGAGGCCGGCAAAAAAGGTGGTAGAGCCGCTCATGAAACGGGTACTGCTCATGAGTTCAGTTCCGAGGAGGCAAGCGAGCCAGGTGAAAAAGGCGGTACAGCCACCCAAAGCGGCACTGCAGGCGAATCCGAAGAAGAGAGGAAATCCGCCGATGCTGGGCCGCTGGGTCAGGTGGTCAATGCCGTTAAGGGCATATTAGGCCGGAAATAAAGTTGTAACCGGGCGGCTGCTTGCCGTCCGGGCGTGTCCGCTTTAACTCTTCTCTTTTTTTTCGCACATTTCCCCGAGGCCTGAAGAATTTCCTGTTCAAGGACGTTCACGATCTCTGGATCGTGTATTGCAGTCCGAAGGGTTACACTTGCGTGCGTCAATAACGGCCCTGGATTCCCATTCAGGCTTATTCCGCTCATCAGGCAAAGACCCCCCGTCAACCGCCATGAAAAAATATCTTCAGAACATTCGTCAGGGTCGCCCGATCAATTACCAGGCTTTCCTCAAAAAGCTGCCGCCGGATATCGCGCTTCGCCACCGTGACTGTTTTTCTATTGAGCGGGTGTCTGGTCAGCGCTGGCAGGTGCGCTGTCTTGATTCGGCGGTAATGAATCGTCTGGAGGCCTTGGCGGAAGTTCCCGAAAACCGCCAACAGGCCGCCAATCAGGGTGACTCCCATCGCCAGGTTACGCGGGCTGCCTTCATGCTGACTTACCATTCGGAACTGACGGACGAGCGCCCCGATGTGGTGTACCTGTCTGCGGGCATCTGCCGGCAGCCGTTTACCGCCAAACCCCGGGTGCTGGTGGTGGAAAATGAGGATAATTTTTCCGCGCCTGACGCCATACTCGGTTTTGCCGGTGACTGCCTGGGCAAGCCATTGTCTCTGGCGAATTGCGATCTGGTGCTGGGGGGTGGCAACAGGGTCAACCGACCTTTGGTAGCGGACTGGCTGGGTTCCTACCAGGAGGTGTACTGCGCCTTTGACTATGACCTAGGAGGCCTTAAAATGTTTGCCAGCCTGAAAGGGCGTCTGGGCGATCCTGCGATCTTCGTGCAGCCGCCTGACTGGCAGCCGTGGGCCTCGGCCTTTACCTGCTCGCCGAAAACCGGTGACCGGCTGAAAGCCGCGATTGAAATGGCCAACCGATTGGGGTTTGCGCAGCTTGCCCAAATGTTTGTGTTAACCCGCCAATTCATGGAACAGGAAATGATTTTGAATGAGTATTGAGGCGAATCCAGCCCCTGATCGACACGACCCGTTCCGGTTCGGCATTCGCCGCCTGATCCTGGTGGACTCAGCCGGCTTCTGTTACGTGGACATTCCACTGGACCGGCACGCATTGCTTTTAGGCGCGGGCAACCTGGGCAAATCCAGCCTGCTCAATTCGTTGCGCCTGTTTCTGCTGCCGGAAAACAACTTCAAGAACAGCAAAAACAAATTTGCCTTTCGTAACGCCAGCGCCGGCAGCTTTTATACCAATGAAGAAAGCTACCAGCATTATTTTCCCAGCCAATACAGCTTTCTCATCGCCGAAGTGGAGAACCCCGCAGGCATTCACTGTCAGATCCTTTATCGGGACCAGAGCAGTCAGCTCAGTTACGGCCGGGCGTTCGTGCCGATAGCGTTCGAGCAACTGCGACCGATGTTCTGGAACGGCGACGATGCTGATGGTATCGGCATGGCCGTGCCGGGGCTTTCCTTCAGCAAGGTGGCAGAAAGCCTCAAAAAGCTCTCCCGCGACACCGTCTTCACCAGTGACACCGGCAAGTTGAAAACCCTACTTTACAACAGCGATCTGGTGTCCCGGGACGCGGTGCGTTATTCGGTGTTGCCTCTGGCGGACCCGGATGAGCGCAAGGTGCAGTCCTTGCGAACATTGATCTTGCTGCTGTTTGAAATGAAAGCCGACGACCAGGCCATGGCCACCGCCGTGGCCAGCATCATCGAGGCCGACAAGAAGTTCGCCGATGATGCCTTCGAGTTTGATATCGATCAGTTCCTCAATCGGCACGAAGAGCTGAAAGAGCAGCAGCTGCACTTGAACCGGATCGAAAAGGAGCGGCCCCGGTTTGAAAAGCTCAACGCCGCCTATCACCGTTACCGGGGGCTGGCTCGGACCCAAGATGATTTTGCCGCTTTCCGGGATGGGCTGAAGATTGCTTTGAATGGCGTTGGCCAGGAACGCAGTGCCGCCAACAAGGAGCGGGACGAACTCAAGGGCAGTCTCGACCAGACCCAGGCCCGGCTTAAACAGCTCGAAAAACAGATGAACACCCGGGAAGGTGAAATCCGCGCCCAAAGCGCCACCCTGAAACGCGCAGAACAGAACCAGCGTGACGGTGAACTGTTGCTGGCCGGTTATGGTGACATGGGCTTTGAAGATATTCAGGCCACGCTTACAGAGGCCCTGGAGAGCGACCAGGCTCAGCTTCGTGCCCTCAAAAGCGCGGCTCAGGCCGAGCAGCGCAAGCAAGACCTGAACCGGGACATCGACAAATTCAACCAACAGATCGCCAGCCTGGCGGATCGGGAAAGCCGTCAGCAGTGGCAGTTGCAGCATCAGCTGGACGAGGATGTCATCGCACCTCTGCGAGCCGTCGACAACCGCCTGGTTATCGCCAGCCCAGGCCAGGCTCTGGACGCCAGCGCCAAGGCGGCCCTGAAAGAATTTTCCCGCCTGTTTGCGCCCATGGCAGGCGGTTTCGAATGGTTTGACGTGGAATACCCGGCCATGCCGGCGCGAGAGGAAGATTACGCCGCCCAGCGCAGCAAGCTTGAAAGCGAGGTGCGCGCCCTGCAGCGGGCTCTGGCGGAGCTGGAACAGAGCGATGATACCAGCCGTGATCGACCTCAGGTCATCGCCCGAATCGAAAAGGAAATCCAGGGCACGGAAAAAGATCTCAAGACGCTGAAGCGCCTGCCGGGCGTCGCCACCTCCATCGAAGATGCCGGCGAAGCCATCGACAAAGCCAGGCTGGCATTGGCCGAGGATGAGGAGCGCCATGGCATAGAAAAAGAAAAAAACGACGCCCTGGAAATCAAACTCGCCAGGGCCCGCGCTGTCGTGGAACGACTGAAAGAGCGGGAGGCGGAACTGATCGCCCTGAACAAGTCCGTGGCTACCCAGCAGCAGCGGGTACGCCACCTGGAGTTCGTTGAAGCCGGGCAGCCGCTGGCAGAGGAAGACATTGCCAGCGCCAGGCTGGACGACATACTGGGGCAATTGGACGAGCTGGACCGCCAGCGCCTGAGTATACTGGAGCACCTGCGCCAGTTCGTATTCCAGGGCATCTACCAGGACAGGGAAGGGGAGCTGCAGAAAGACAGCCCCGCAAACAGCGTCATCCGTGATCTGGTCAAAGCACTGGCCGATCTGTTTGGCGCCCTGGATGACCAGAATGCTGTTCTGAGGGAGCAAATTGCCACCCACAACGAAACCGTGGCCAGTTACCGGCAGGCTCTCAAGAGCAACGCCGAGCATATCCGCCGGTTTGAAACCCAGCTCAACCGTGAACTGGAAGGCGTGGTCATCAACGACCTGGTGGAGATTCGGGTTGATATTCATACCGACCCGAAATTTCGCAACCTGGTGGAAGAATCTGCAGGTATCGATCCCTATTCCGATCAGCTCCAGTCCGATGCCTTTTATGATCGCCTGCGGGTGTTCGTAGCGGAATTTTTCGGGGAGCAGGCCACCAGCAACCGCCTGACCATGGACAAGGTGATCACCGGAATTTCTTACCGCACTCGCAAAGAGAATGCCACTGGCCTGGATCGCAAGGGTCAGTCAACCTCGACCACGGCCCTGATCAATCTTGAGCTGGTGCACCGACTTTTGCGTCGAGTGCTTTACCCCGGCGTGGGCCTGTCATTCCCCATGGTTCTGGATGAGCTGGCCAGCGTGGACGTAAGCCAGGTGCCGTCCCTGCTCGACCGACTGCGGCGTCAGGGCTTCAATCTGTTCTCCGCCGCCACCCACAGCGCCAGCCCGGAAGTGATCTATCAAGTGGGACGGCATCTGGAAGTGGGGCAGATGCGTACGGCCAAGCCTTACCATCCCAGCCGCAGCCTGGTGTTCTGGGGCGGGGCCGAAGGCTTCAGCAGCCGGGAAAACCTGAGCCAGTGGATCGACCAGAGTCAGGACAGCCTGCTGGACCTGGCCGATGAGTAAACACTTCAGCACACTGGATACCACCCGGCTGATTTTCGAACATCCGAAAATCCTGTTCCGCATGATCGAGCGCATGGACCGGGACGACGCCCGCTTTGTCCGGGAAAACGATCTGGCATTCGACGTACTCGATTATGCCCGCAACCTCAACAAGACCGAGCAGGTGCGCATCCGCACCGCCTTCAGCACGGATAATCTGTTTCGCTCCGGTCTGGTTATCGACATTGTCAAAGCCCGGGGCGAGCGCCGGCTGGTCTTTCAGGATGCCCTGCTGAACCTGATGCGGGCCTGCAACGCCTCCCTCTACCAGGAACTCACCGATGCGCGCCTGCGCGGCCATCTGGTCACCTTGCGGGACGCTCATAACCGACTCACCGTGAGCAGTTTCAACCAAGCCGACCCGGACTTCACGGAATTGCGCGATGATTTGAGCGAACGAGTAAGCCAACTGATCGGCCTGCTGCGCCAGAATGTGTTTCGCATGCAGACCATCAGCGCCGAGCTGGCGGACATGTCCGGCGACGCCAGCCGGGCGCCGGAACAATTCAGCAACTTTCGCCAGAACCTGTTCGAGCAGATCGTCACCCTCTACGAGCGCCACATTAAACCAACCCTGGTGTTTCTCAACCCGGATACCCGCCTGGCGGATGGCGCCAACCTGTTCGCCACTTTGGAAGGTATGGGCCACCTGTTGGAACAGAACGACCAGACCGAGGTGGCCGACGAGCTTTTTCGCTCCTCTATAAGCCTCAACGCCCTGCACAAGCCCATCAAGACCGTGGCTACCGAAGTGGATCATTTCCTGCGTAAAACCCGTCGTGGCATGGTGCAGTACAATGCCATGGAGCATTTCTTCGGGCAGCTGCGCCAGCTCAAGGACCAGACCGAAACCCTCAATCTCGCCAGAAAATGGCTCGACGGCCGTCAGTTCGCCCGCACCACCGGTTTCGTCGTGGGCCTTAAGGGGCAGCACCGGCCCAGGCATTACGGTTTCGGCGAGTCCTCCAGCTACTACCAGTTGTTGTTCTCGGAACTCAGCCTGCGCCTGGCGGACCTGAAACGCCGCAACGAAGTGCCGGTGTTGCAGGCACTGGCCAGCGGCAGTCACGGCCAATGGGTGGATGTAGAGCGCATCCGCAAACTTTACCAATGGCTTGAAACCATTGACCTGAGGCCAACCCGGGATCTGGTGCGGGAACTTCACGGCCGCCTGGACGGCTTCATCGAAGGCTACCGCTTCCCGGACCTGTTGGCGGCCATTAACCATGTCAGCCACAGCGTCCCCGAAACCTTTCAATTAATCACGACCAACCGCTTCGCGACGCTGGAATCGCCGGTTGCCGGCGATGAGCACCAGGGCGAATTATTCGTCTATCGCAAGCGCCGGCTGGAAATGCACACCGAGGTACAGAATGATTGAGCAACACCAACAGGAGAACGCAGTGCCGACGGCCGGAAGGCGCGGATTTGATGCGGTGTTACCGGCTCAAAGCGCCGCCATATACCGCGAGTTCCTGGCGGGCCGGGTCATCCCCCGGGAAATTTACAATAGCCACCGGGACGCTCTGGAAGACAACGCCCTGTATAACCTGCTTTACAACAACCTGGCCCACTTCCGGGAGCTTTACCAGCACCTGGGCAGCGAGCTCATGTTCAACGACAGCGGGGCTTTCTTTTATCTGCGGGACGACCTGGACGATGAAAACGAGGAGCATGACGAGAACGCTTTTAGGGTCCAGATCACACTGCTTGTCATCGGCCGTTACTTCGCCCGTTCAGGCCGCGATCTGGAATACCTGGGCCGGCCCGATGCCGGGCTGCAACAAGAGGACATGGACGCACTCAACAGCGACGAAGAATACCGGGATATTCTCAGAGCCGCCAGATTCGAAAAAGGCCCGGCCGAAGCTCTGGAATACCTGAATAAACGTAATTTTCTGTTCAAAAGCGGCCCGGGCAGGTATTTCCTCAGCTCCGCGGGCATGTATTTTCTTGAATTGCTCGTGAGCGAATACGAATCCGCCGACATCCCGTGAGTTCAGTTAATGTTCGTGTGCCATCGGGCAAACGAATTAACCAAACATGACATTGTCGATGCGACAAGTCTGGAATCATCTTCTATATTTAAGCCATCCTACTCACCCATTGGCAGCAAGGTGATTTCCTATGGAGACCACAGACACGCAAAAAACGCTCGGCACGCTGCTGAAGCTGGCCAGGTTCACTGAACGTGAGAGGAAAATCCTCGAAACCTCCTTTCTTGATACGGCCGACACCGACGAGGTCATGATCCTGATTGCGCCGTCGGACTGGTCGGATTATTTCGGCGTCAGCCTGGACGTTGCCGAAACCATGCTGGACGGGGCATCAGAACAGCTCGCCGAAAGACGCATCCTGCTGCCGGGGGGTGACACAGTGCCCGTGCTGGACTCCTGGGCCAACCACGCCGAGGAGGGGGTCTTCCTGTACTTTTTCAATCCGGTGCTTGTGCGGGTTTTGCAGGCGGCCACCCAGTTTGAGTAAGGCCTGAAATCAGAATAGCTCCCCTCTGGTCCGCTGGGGCCGCTTGAAGAATCTGTGTGCCATTGGTTTGAATGGTGTCCCAGGCAGGATTCGAACCTGCGACCTGCCCCTTAGGAGGGGGCTGCTCTATCCAGCTGAGCTACTGAGACATCTTATGACAGGGCGGTATGATAGCGGCACAGGGCCCGCGTCTCAAGCTTGTCTTGAGGCGCGATGTCCGTGATCCGGGTTTATCAGGAAAGTACGATTAAGTGGTTTGGCAATTCGTTGCGTTCGTGTGTGGCCGGCACTTCGGTTTTCAGCCTTTCGCCGCAGGCGTCGATACAGTCGAGGAAACCCTGCAGGGTCTGGCCCTGTTTGACCTTCTGGGTGAACGCTTCGACGATGCTTTCCCAGACGGCGTTGTCTACGCGGCTGGAAATGCCCTGATCCACGAGGATTTCCACGTAACGTTCCGCTTCCGAGACAAAGATCAGCATGCCCGTGCCGCCTGTGGTGTGATGCAGATTCTGCTCCAGAAACTGACGCCGCGCCAGGTTGGAGGCGCGCCAGTAACGCACCTGTTTGGGGATCAGGTGTGTGTTGATCTTCGGTATCTGGAACACCAGGCTAAGCGCCACAAAGCTCGCCCATTGAGTCAGCATCAGGCTGTCGGCACCTAACCATTCGTAAACATAGTTCAGCGCGCCGGGCACGATCAGGGCCAGAATGCCCGCCCACACCAGAGGGATGTAGGAATAGTTGTCGGACTGGGCCGTCAGTATGGTCACCAGTTCCGCGTCGGTGTCTTTTTCCACCCGGTTGATGGCGCTGGCGACTTTCGTCTGTTCGTCTTTGTTCAGTAGTGTCATGGGTCTTTCTTACTGTTCGGAATATGAAGCCCTGGGGCATGTGCCTGCCTGTTCTCGGGTGGTTCTACCAGCCGCCTGACGCACCGCCGCCGCCAAAGCCACCGCCGCCGCCACCAAAGCCACCGCCACCGCCGAAACCACCACCACGGCCGCCCATGCTGGCACCGAGCAAGGCCCCGCCCAGCAGTGCCGCCGCGCCACGGCTGCGACCACGGCCGCGGCCACCGCCGGTAAAGATGATAACGGCCAGCACGCCGAAGAACATCAGCAATGCCTTGCCCAGGTCGGGTTTTTCTCGGGCTTGAGCGCTATCGGATCCTGGCGTTTGCGCCAGCGGTTCGCCACCCAATACCTGAATCATGGCGGCAGCGCCGTTCGTGATGCCGCCACTGAAATTGCCTTCGCGGAATGCCGGCGTGATGATCTGATTGATGATGACCGAGGCGTTGGCGTCGGTAAGGCGACCTTCCATGCCGTAGCCCACTTCGATCCGGACCTTGCGATCGTCTTTGGCGACGATCAGCAGGGCGCCGTTATCCTCGCCTTTCTGGCCAATGCCCCAGTGCCGTCCGAGCTGGTAGCCGTAGTCCTCTATGGCATAGCCCTGCAGGTTGGGCAGGGTGACCACCACGACTTGCTCGGAAGTGGCTTTTTCATGGGCCTGAAGCATGCCGGTCAGTTGGGTCTCGGCCGTCTGGTCCAGCATCTGGGCGTTATCCACCACCCGGCCGGTCAGTTCGGGAAAGTCCGGTGTGGCTTGCGCCAGCGCCGGTCCAGCCTGAAGCAGGGCCAGGGCGAGCGAAAGAAACAGTCCGGGTGAAAGGAAGGCTGAGCGTGACAACAGAAAACCCATTAAAACTCCACCTCGGGCGCGTCTTCGGCATTTGGCGCGGTCGCTTCAAAGTTCTCGCGCAGCTCCATGTCGCTATACATCACGCTGTGCCAGATCTTGCCCGGGAAAGTGCGGATTTCAGTGTTGTAGCGTTCGGTTGCCTGAATGAAATCGCGGCGAGCAACAGCGATGCGGTTCTCTGTACCTTCCAGTTGGGATTGCAGTGCCAGGAAATTCTGGTTTGATTTCAGGTCGGGGTAGCGTTCCGATACCGCCATCAAACGGCTCAGGGCGCTGCTGAGTTCGCCCTGGGCCTGTTGGAATTGTTTCAGCTTCTCTGGATTGTTGAGGACGCTCTCGTCGACCTGGATCGAAGTCGCTTTGGAGCGGGCTTCAATGACGGCGGTCAGGGTTTCTTTTTCCTGCTTCGCAAAGCCCTTGACGGTTTCCACCAGATTGGGCACCAGGTCCGCGCGGCGCTGGTACTGGTTTTCAACCTGGGACCAGGCGGATTTGACCTTCTCATCGTAAGTGGGAATATTATTGATGCCGCAACCGGATAGCAGGATCGCCATGATAAGCAAGGCGGACACTTGCCAGAGCATGCCCTGGGATGAGCGGGTTGTGAGGATTCGCATGATGTCTTACTTCCTGGACGAGAGCATTTGAAAAATTGGAGCGGAGTTTTTCCTTTCAGTGCCCCCTTGATGGTGCCATATTTATTAGTTTCAAGGTGGGGGCTTGCGGGCATTTTCTTCTGGAAGCCATTGTTTTAAGCTTTGCGTCGTAAACTGTGGCAATTGGTCAGAATCGGAGAGATCAGGCATTCCATGAATCGCAACCGGCCCGGGATCGAAGCCCCCGAAACGCGGCAATCGCCGCGAATCAGCGTGATTATGCCGGTTTGGCAGGAAGCGGGCAGCATTGCGGCCATACTGGCAGAGTTGCAGCCGTGGCGGCAGGCCGGTCATCAAGTGATTGTGGTGGACGGTGGCAGTACCGATGGCACTCCGGAACGGGCTGGGCCTCTGTGTGATCGTTTACTGATCTCCGAGCGCGGCCGGGCCCGGCAAATGAACATCGGCGCCGGTGCAGCCAGCGGCGAGGTGTTGTTGTTCCTGCATGCGGATACACGCCTACCTGAGAACGCTCTGGAAGAATTGGCGGCGTTTGGCCGTTCCCCCCGGCACTGGGGGCGGTTTGACGTTCGGCTTAGCGGCCGGCGCTTGCTGTTCGGGTTGGTGGCCTGGTTCATGAATCAGCGCTCACGTTTGACCGGCATTGCCACTGGTGACCAGGCGATATTCGCGCGCCGTTCGGCGTTTGAGGGGCTGCGCGGTTTTGCGCCCGTGCCGTTAATGGAAGATGTGGAGCTTTCGGGCCGTTTGCGCCTGGTGTCGCGCCCTTACTGCATTCATGCCAGGGCGGTAACCGACAGCCGGCGCTGGGAGTCTCGCGGTGCCTGGCGTACTATCTGGCTGATGTGGCGCTTGCGCTGGCGCTACTGGCGGGGCGAATCCCCTGAAACTCTTGCAATGGAATACCGCTCCGATGTCCGAAAGACTCAATCCTGACGCCCACCGTGATGTGATGCTGATTCAATTTGCCAAATGGCCGGAAGTGGGAGAGGTCAAAACCCGCCTGATTCCCGCATTGGGCGCGGCAGGCGCGATGAAAGCGCACATGCAACTGACCACCACGGTACTGACTCATCTGGCCGCCACCGAGCTGTCCATGCAGTTTTGGTGGGACAGGGCCGTGTCGCAGGTTCCTGAACCAGCCACCCATCTCGTGGCGGCGCTGGGCCAGCGCGCCATTGTTCAGAAAACCCAGACGGGCGGGGATCTGGGTGCGCGCATGCTGGATGCAATCACCGGCAATCTCCGTCGTTATGGCAAGGTGATTATCGTCGGCAGCGATTGCCCCTCGGTCGAGCCGGCTTACGTGTTTGCAGCGTCGGAAGCCCTGGATCATTCGGATGTCGTGATCGGCCCGTCCAATGATGGTGGCTATGTGTTGCTGGGTGCGCGCCGGGTGACCGCGGGCATGCTGGCGGGCATTGCCTGGGGTAGCGCACAGGTCATGGCCCAAACCTGTGACCGCCTGGAGGCGGAAGGCTTGAGCGTCAGCTTACTCGAGCCCCGCTGGGACGTGGACGACATCGAGGACTGGGAAAGGTTCATGACCCAGGCCTCGTCCTCTGAATCTGACGCGTAAACGTCCGCGTCAATCGACGCTTGGGCGCTTCCGCAGGGTCTCCATGATTGCGTCGCTGGTGGTCGGGCCCGGCACTGTGATGATTTCAAGCACCCGATTGCGGTTTAGCACGGCGGAACCGTAGGTTTCCCGCAGAGCCTCCAGTGATGTCTCCGAGACGGCCTTCGCCAATTGCTCCCGGGTATCGAAATTGGCGTTCGAGCGGTCGATTTCCTGCCAGTAGCGTTGTGACACTTCCGACAGTTCCCGGTCTTTCTCCAGAATTTTGCTGTTCACTGCCTGTTTCTGCCGGCTCAGTCTGGCGTCGCTCAGATCCGCCAGATCGCTCTCGAACTCGGTTGCAAAGGCGGCAACGGCCTGATTGATTTTGTCCCCATCGGCGACGGGGGATTGCACAATAAAGCCCAGAGCCGGCGTTTCCAGCATTTCATAGGCCGTGGCGTAAACTACATAGCCAAGCTGTTGGTTGGTTCGGATTTCTTCGTAAAAAGGACTGCTGATGAGCTGCGCCAGCAGGCGATATTCCGCACGGGTGGAATAATCGGTGTTATTGCCTTGGGCGTAGAGCAGGTACCCGGTGTCCGGGTGGTCCACCTGCAGCTCTACTTCGGTTTCCCTGCCCGGCAGCTGGCGCACTTTGTTGCGTGTGACCGTCACCGTTTCACTGCCATTCAACAGGTTGGCTTTAACACGCTCGCTGATATTGAGAGCCGAGGCTTCGGTCAGGTTGCCGTGGGCCAGCATGACCGGGTCGAGCTTGCTCAGGAACTGGCTGGCAAAGGCCCGTAAGTCCTCCAGGGTTACAGCCTGGGCGGCCTCCAGTTTCTCGTCGGTGGTCCAACTGCCCTCGATCAGCGCACTTTGGAGGAATTGGGAGGCTTGTCTGACTGGCCTTTCCTTGGCTTCGTTTCTTAGACCGTCAATGACGTTCTGCCGGGCAATTTCAAAACGTTGTCGGTCGATTTTTGGCTCCGCGACTTCGTCAAGAATGCGGCTGAGCAGGGTGGCCAGTTTGTCGCTGTAACCGCCGACCCGAACCGTCACGCCGCGCATGTGGGGGTAGACATCATAACTGAGCCCGGCTTCCCGGGCCGGATAGGCGTAGGCGTTGAGGTTGGTGTTGATGGCATCCACCAGCAAGCGGGTGAGTACGTGGTTGCGGGCCGATTCCAGGGTGGCCGGAGAACGCAGCCCCACGAAGAGATTGGCGCGGGGCGTGTCAAAGCTGGTGTCGCGCGCATACCAGATGGGCATTGCTTTGATTTCTGAGTCGGAAAACTGAACCGGGTGCGCCATGGTCTCGCCTGTCACCATGGCCAGGTCTTCCGGTATAAACGGATTCGGCCCGGGCAAGGCCAGCTGATCCGTCAATTCAGGCAAAGCGGGTTGGGTCAGAGTCTTCGGCTGGGAATCCGAAACCCTGTAGACGGTCTCATACCACTGGGTCTGCTCGGTTTTCTTTGAAGACAACTCAGGAGAGACAACCGTGATCAGTGTATTTTCGGGCTTTAGTCTGTCGAGCAATTTCCCGTACAGATCCGGCGCGTATTTTTCCATTACCCAGGGAGCGCGCAATACATCTTTCGGCGCTACCTGATGCATCTGCATGGAAAGCTGCGTGACCAGTTGAACCGGCGACGGTCGTTCCCGGAATCGGAAGTCTATCTCGGCCAGGGTCTGCATTTCTTCAAAGCGGCGTTCATCGATGCCTTCATTACGGACTTTCTGAATATGGTCGAACGCCAGCGCGATAATTTTATCCTGCTCGTCAAGCCCTTCCTGTGTCAGTGTCATGGAAAGTTCAAGAGTGCTGTGGTGACCTGTGTCAGTGCCAGTGCCCGCAGACAGACTTTCCACCAGGCCGGCTTTGCGCAAGACGTCAAACAGGCTGCCCGGGCCCTCGTGGCCGAGGAGGCTGGCGACGTAACGTTCGGGCTTGCTGAGATAGTGCTCACGCATTGATGGAATCGGGAAGGTCAGGGAAAGCTTCCGGAGGTCTTTCAGGGCCTCGACTTCCAGGCGCTTGGGCAGCGTTGAGGGCGAGAAAAACGGCTTGGTATGAGCTGCGGGTTCGAGTTTACGGTTTTCGATCTCGCCGAAGCGGGGCTTCACCATGGCTTCCAGTTCATCGAGGGTTTGCGGTCCGTAAACCACCAGGGCCATGATATTGGCGGAGTAGTTTTCCTCCCAGAATTGCAGCAAATCCGGGCGTAAGGGGTTGCTTTCGGTGTCTTCCAGGGTAGTCAGGTTACCCACGGCGAACTGGCTGAAAGCGTGATCCGGATTGGCGACGGCTTTGCGGGCGGAGTGTATTCGCCGGCCATCGTCTTTCAGGCTTGCGCTGAACTCCGAATGCACGGCCCGACGTTCCCGCTCCACCAGTGCTTTGGTGAACAAGGGGGCGGCAAACTGCTGCGCAAAGCGATCGAGAGCGGGCTTTAGAAATTCCGCCTCGATGTCGAAGAAATAGTTGGTGTCCTGAAAGGCGGTAAAGGCGTTGTGGCTGCCGCCATGGCTATTGATGTATTGCTGATATTCGCCCGGATCGGGGTATTTTTCGGTCCCCAGGAAGAGCATGTGTTCAAGGAAATGGGCAAGTCCTTCACGATCCGAAGGGTCATCCCCGCTGCCCACCGCCACGTCGAGAGAGGCGGCGGCCTTGTCGGAATCGGGGTCGGAAATCAGCAAGACTTCCAGTCCGTTATCAAGCGTCAGGTAGCGGTAAAGGTTGTCGTCGTTCGGACTCTTGATCGGTTCAATTTCGGCCCGGGCAAGGCCCGATAGTAAAAGCAGGACGACCAGCAAACCGTGCCGGACGGGTATTTTGGTAATCGACATCAGTGTCTTCATGGGGTACTCCGCTTAGCCGATGGCTAGTGGATAATGGAATGCCGTGTGGACTTGGGCTGCTGTTCCAGGGTCTTTTGCGCCAGACTTTGGGCGGTTGTGGCGTCCATTTGGCCGGATGCGATCTTTTCCAATACGGAGATCATCACCTCAGTGGATTGGCGGTAGTCAGCGAATTCCTGTTTGAAGGCGTCGTCGATGGCCTGGTAGACAGCCTGGATTTTTTCTTCCTGTGTGCCATTATCGGAGGCAGTTTCGTTTATGGCTTTCAGGCAGGCTCGGGCTATGGCGATGTAACGGTCGGCATTGGCATCTTGTTGCGGCTGTTTTGGCATGGGTACATCCGGTTTGGGGAAAGTGTCGTTTTTTGATGGGCTTGATTATGTCACTGGATGCAGTGCGTTTTCATGTCTATCTTTTAATGATGAGTTCGAATCAAAAGTCTAAAGAGAAAGGCGCGAAACCGGCAATACATAAAAACACCAATTCAGTACAATACCGGTTACTTAGGCGACCAGAGATCGTTCAACATTCATGGCTCTCGCGGGCAATTAAAAAATGACAACCAGGATGGTGTATCAATGAATTACTTTTTGACAGGCGGCACCGGCTTTATAGGCCGTTTTCTCGTGGAAAAGCTACTGGCGCGGGGCGGCACGGTTCACGTGCTCGTGCGTGAGGAGTCCAGATTTAAACTGGACACTCTCAAGGAGCGTTGGAACGCCTCTGATGAGCAGATCAAAGTCGTGGTCGGTGATCTCGCCAAGCCCAATCTGGGCCTCGACGACCAAGACCTGAAATCTCTCTACGGCAACATTGATCACTTTTTTCATCTGGCTGCTGTTTACGATATGGGCGCCAATGAGGAATCTCAGGCGGTCGCCAACATTGAAGGCACCCGTCACGCCGTCCAGGCCGCCGAGGCGATGGGAGCCAAGCGTTTCCATCATGTCTCTTCCATTGCAGCGGCCGGCATGTTCGAAGGTATTTTCCGCGAGGATATGTTTGAAGAGGCCGAACACCTAGAACACCCTTATTTCATGACCAAGCATGAATCCGAAAGGGTGGTGCGGGAAGAGTGCCGGGTGCCTCATCGTATATATCGCCCGGGCCTGGTCATTGGTGATTCGACAACCGGCGAAATGAACAAAATTGACGGGCCTTACTATTTCTTCAAGCTCATTCAGAAAATCCGTCGGGCTCTCCCCCAGTGGGTGCCCACGATTGGTATTGAAGGCGGTTACCTGAACGTCGTGCCGGTGGATTTCGTCGTTGACTCGATGGATTATATTGCCCATCTCGATGGTGAAGACGGAAACTGCTTTCATCTTGTGGATTCGAAGCCCTACAAAGTCGGCGAGATTCTGAATATTTTCGCCGAAGCCGGTCATGCGCCGCGCATGGCAATGCGAATTGATTCCCGTGTGTTCGGGTTTATTCCGCCGTTTATCCGGGAAAGCCTCAAGAATCTGCCGCCGGTCAAGCGCCTGACCAACGCCGTGCTGGATGACATGGGTATTCCGGATTCAGTACTGGGTTTTATCAATTACCCCACACGTTTTGATGCACGGGAAACCGAGCGAGTGCTGAAGGATACGGGTATCAGTGTGCCCCGGTTGCCGGATTACGCCCCCGCCATCTGGGACTTCTGGGAGCGCAACCTTGACCCGGACCTGTTTAAGGACCGAACCCTGCGTGGGGCCGTTGAAGGGCGAATCTGTGTCATCAGCGGCGGCACTTCCGGTATCGGCCTTGCAACAGCGCAGCGACTTGCCGATGCCGGTGCCATACTTGTGATTGGCGCCCGCAAGCGGGAGCGGCTGGCTGAAGTGACCAAGCAACTTCAGGATCGGGGTGCTGAAGTGTATTCCTACCGCTGCGACTTTGCGGACATGGAGGATAACGATAACTTCGTCAAGACAGTGCTGGAAAATCACGGGCATGTGGATTATCTGATCAACAATGCCGGCCGTTCCATCCGTCGCTCACTGAATCTGTCTTTTGACCGGTTCCACGATTTCGAGCGCACCATGCAGCTCAACTTCTTTGGCTCCCTGCGGCTGATCATGGGTTTTGCGCCTTCCATGCTCGAGCGTGGCGGCGGCCATGTGGTCAATATATCGTCCATTGGCGTGCTCACTAACGCGCCGCGGTTTGCGGCTTACGTGGCTTCCAAGTCGGCTCTGGATGCGTTCAGCCGTTGCGCAGCGGCCGAATGGTCTGATCAGCACGTGACCTTTACGACCATCAACATGCCCCTGGTCAAAACGCCAATGATCGCGCCTACCAAGATTTATGATCAAGTGCCGACTCTGGCGCCGGAAGAAGCCGCCGATCTTGTGGCCGATGCGATTGTCTACAGGCCCAAGCGTATAGCGACACGGCTGGGCACCTTCGCTCAGGTTTTGCACGCGGTAGCGCCGAAGATGGGCGAGATTGTCATGAATACCGGCTATCGGATGTTCCCGGATTCGCCGACCGCAGGTGCCCGCCGTGGCGGGAAACGCCCGAAGGTCTCCAACGAGCAGATGGCGTTCGCCGCAATCATGCGCGGCATACACTGGTAAGAGTCTCCGCAAACGGGCGCGGCTGGCTTGTTGCCCCGACGCCCCTGGGGGCGACGGCCTCTGGTATCTTGAGAAACCCTGAAACCCGGCGCAACAGGCCGGGTTTTGCTGTTGAAGACGGAGGTTGCCGGCCCCCAGACCGTTCAGCGCTGGCATGGGGGCTGCAAGCCGCACAGTTCCCGACATTACTCATCATCGTTTCTTGTAAGGAAAATACCATGGGCGTATTGGTAGGCAGGCCCGCTCCTGATTTCACTGTACCGGCGATTATGGGCGACGGCACCCTTGTCGAGGAGTTCAGTCTGGCGGAACGCATTCAAAGCAGGCCGGCGCTGATTTTCTTTTATTCGCTGGATTTCACTTCTGTTTGCCGGTTGGAGTTGATCGCTTTGAATCACAGAGCAGAAGCCTTTGAGCAACGCGGAGTTGAGGTGATCTGCGTGTCTGTCGATTCGCATTTCAGCCACAACGCCTGGCGCAACACTCCGGAAGAACAAGGCGGCATCGGTCCGGTGGCCTTTATTATGGCGTCAGACCTGAACCATGACATCGTCAGGGCCTTTGATGTGGAGTCGCCCGCAGGCATGGCTTACCCTGGCGCCTTTTTGATCGACAAGACTGGCCTGATCCGGTCCCAGGTCATCAACGACGTGGCTCTGGCACGTAATATCGATGAACTGTTGCGCTTGATTGATGCGCTTGAATCCCAGGGGACGCCCGGCGAAGTCAGCCCGACCGGTTTAGCCTAAGGCGACGACGACATGAAAGCTTCACTTGCTGCCGCCAGCGACCTGCCGGAGACTGCGCACGTCCTTCAGTTGCGACGAGACAAGTAGTTGCGACGGGATTTTTCGTTTGTGATGTTTATTCTGGCTCGGCCAGCACCGGTGGCGGAGGGAAGCCCCCGAGTTCTTTCCAGCGATTTACAATGCCGCAGAACAGGTCGGCGGTTTTCTCGGCGTCGTAGGCGGCCGAATGAGCTTCCTTGTTGTTGAACGGGATGCCCGCCAGCTTACACGCCTGCGCCAACACTGTGTGGCCGTAAGCAAGGCCGGCCAGAGTGGCGGTGTCGAAGGTGGAGAAAGGGTGAAAAGGATTGCGCCTGATATCGGCACGGTCCGCGGCTGCAAACATGAAATTATGGTCGAAGGTCGCATTATGGCCCACAAGAATGGCGCGTTTGCAGCCCTGACTTTTAACGTGTTTACGAATGGCGCTGAAAATCTCGCTCAGGGCCTCCCGCTCTGGTACCGCTTCCCGGTCCAGGCTCCAGGGATCAATGCCGGTAAAGTCCAGTGCTGACTGTTCCAGGTTCGCGCCTTCAAAGGGGTCGATTTGCTGAAGCAGGGTTTCGCCCCGTTGCAGCAGGCCGTTTTCGTCGATCTCAAGCATGACGGCGGCAACTTCCAGAAGGGCGTCTGTCCGGGCATTGAAGCCCCCGGTTTCCACATCCACAACAACTGGCAAAAAACCCCGGAATCGCGCTGCCATGGGGGACGGAGAGGTTTTTTCTTCAGTCACTCAAACTCCTTGGTCTGTTTTTGTTGCGTCGGTCAGGCGCCAACGCAGAGTCTCGCCAGCCCGCAGGGGCACAATGTCGTCACCACCCAGCGGCAGGCTGGTGGGAATCTGCCAGTCCTCTCGCACCAGAGTGATGGTATCGGTATTGCGGGGTCGTCCGTAAAAATCGGCCCCGTTAAAACTGGCAAAGGCTTCCAACTTATTCAACACACCCAGTTCCTCGAAGGCTTCGGCGTAAAGCTCGATGGCGCTGAACGCCGAGTAGCAGCCGGCACAACCGCATGCGGCTTCCTTGTGATGTCGGGCATGGGGCGCGGAATCGGTACCCAGGAAAAATCGTGTATCGCCGCTGATTACCGCATCCTGAATGGCTTGTTGGTGTAAATTGCGTTTCAAAATCGGCAGGCAGTACAGGTGTGGACGAATACCGCCAACCAACAGGTGATTGCGGTTGTATATAAGATGCTGGGGCGTAATGGTTGCTGCCAGGTTGCCGTCGGTATATTGCCGCACGAAAGCCACCGAAT
>JAGXLV010000160.1 GCA_018334495.1 Oleiphilaceae bacterium | reverse complement strand
TGATCAGATAGATCCGCCCTGCCCTGAGGGCTTCCGGGGTTCGCTCGTGAATCACCAGGCCATAGCTTGCAAACGTCATCAGGGCAAAAAAGCTGTAAAAGCTCGATATGTCTCCGGAAATCACCAGACCCAGGTTGCCGGCCAGGGTCAGCCCCCAGAAAACACAGAAGCCCCGCAACCCTTCTCGACCCAGGTAACCCGCCGCAAAAAAACCGGCAGCGGTCCAGAGTGTGGCGGTGAGCACTAAAAACAGCCGGCGAATATCGTCCATGAGCCAGAGTCCACCGGTGAGCAGATAAGGCAGTTCCAGTTGCCAGCCGGAAGTCGATAGCAACGCCAGACCCAAGGCCGGTATTGGCAGCAGTGGCAAGCTGCAGCGAAGCAGCCGGTTCTGATTCCGGCCTATGGCCAGCAGCGGAAATAACAGCGGGATCAAAATACTCAGCAGGGCAACCAACATCAGCAAGCTCATGGCAGGTACTCCCTGCCGGCAATCAGCTGCGCCCAGGACAAGGGGCTGAAGGGCATGGACGCAAGCACACCGACACCTACTGTCATCAGGGCCGTGATCACTGGTGGCCAGAACAACCAGGCGTGAGTTTCCAGTCGTCCCCAGCGACGTTCTGCCGGCCAGTCCGCAGCGGCCGGCCGGAACCAGAGCCGGTAAACCACGGGCAAAAAGTAAGCGGCATTGAGCAGGCTGCTCAGCAGGAGTACGGGGATGGCCCAGGCCATACCGGCCGCAAGCGCGCCTTCGCCCAGCGTCCACTTGGTAATAAACCCGGCCAACGGTGGTGTCCCGATCATCCCGAAAGCGCCAATGGTAAACGCCAGGGAGGTTGCGGGCATGCGTGGTCCGACGCCGTCCAGTTGGTCTACCCTGTGCACGCCCAGGGTTTCGGCATAGTTGCCGGCGCAGAAAAACAGGGTGATTTTCATGATGCCCTGATGCAACAGGTGGACCAGGCCGCCAACGGTTCCCACCGGTCCCAGCAAGGTCACGCCCAACAGGATATAGGACACCTGACTGATGGTGGAAAATGCCAGTCGGCGTTTCAGATCTGTTTGCCAAAGGGCCCGTACCGAGCCATACAAAATGGTAAAGGCCGCCAACCAGGCAAGCGGCTCCAGTAAACCGAGGCCAGCGCTGAACTCGATGCCATAGATATTATAAACCACCCGCACGATACCAAAGGCACCGGCCTTCACCACAGCGACCGCATGCAGCAAGGCGCTGACCGGCGCCGGCGCCACCATGGCCTGAGGCAACCAGCCATGCAGCGGAAAGAGGGCTGTCTTTACACCGAGGCCTGCGATCAGCAGGATGAAAATAACGATTAACGAGCCGTGGATGGCTGGGTCCGAACCCAGGAAATGACCCCTTCGCTGAAACTCCAGGTCACCCCCTATGCCATGCAGCCAGGCAATGGCCAGGAGCAGCACCGCACCGCCGGTAAGGGTATAAATAATGTAATTGCGTCCGGCACGAAGCGCGGCCGGTGTGCCCCGATGGACCACCAAAGGGTAAGTGGACAGGGTGAGCATTTCGTAAAACAGAAAGAAAGTGAACAGATTGCCCGCCAGGGCAATACCCATGGTGCTGGCCACACAGAGACTGAAAAAACCGAAAAAACGGCTGCGATTGGGCGAGTCCTCCAGATAGCCCACGGCATAGACGGTTGTCAGTAGCCAGAGCACGGCCGACAGGCCTGCAAACATCACGGACAGAGCATCGGCTTTGAGGATGAAATTCACGCCCGGCATCATGGCGAAACTCATCCGGTATTCCTCGCCGTGGAATACGCCCCAGGCCATGACGATCACCAGCCCCAGCTTAACAAACGCTGCCACCAGGTTCACCGTGGTTCGCCAGCGGTAGCGTTGCTCCGCTATGGAAAAAATGATCACTGAGGCCAGAAGAGACGTCATCAGAGCAAACACGGGGATCAGGGCGTTAAGGCTCAAGAATGCACCTCCGCTGCTAAAGGTAAGCCCATGACCGACAATAGGGGTTCGACCACCAGGGTCATACCCAGGGCCAGTAATGCCAGAGTCAGGGGCACCACTTCCAGGCGCCTGGGCGGATGATAAAGCTCATCAAGGCCACCCTTTTCCATAAAAGAGGCCCTGTAGATACGGAACACATAGATTGCTGCCAGTAGACCACCTGCCAGCAACACCAGTACCCACCACCACTGGCCACTGTTCAGGCTGGCCTGCAGCAGCATCCACTTGGCCGCAAAACCGCCTGTGGGCGGCAGCCCCATGAGAGAAACGCCGGCCAGGCCGAACGAGAAAAGGGAAAACGGTAAAAAATGACTGACGCCGGCCAGGGCATCCACCCGAGGGCTGCGTATGGCCAGAATCAGGTTACCGGCCGCCAGGAACATCGCCGCCTTGGCCAGGGCATGACTGATGACCTGGAGGATAATACCCTGCTGGGCCTGCAGCGAGACCGCCTCACTGACGCCAAACGTGAGCGGAAACAAGAGAAACAGATAACCGATCTGAGCTACCGACGAATAGGCCACCACTTGCTTCAAGCGTTGCTGAACGCAGGCCAGCCAGCTTCCCCAGATCACCGCCGCTCCGCCAAGAACGCCGAGGAACTGAGCCATAGTCAGGGAGCCAAGCTGATCACTGAAAGCCAGCCAGAGCCTGGCGGCCATATAAAAAGACGCCTTGACCACAAGTGCTGACAGGAGGGCGCTGACGGGTGATTGAGCATTACCATGAGCGGGTGGTAGC
>JAGXLV010000096.1 GCA_018334495.1 Oleiphilaceae bacterium | reverse complement strand
TCCAGGGTCACCGCCCGGAGTCCATTCACCCGCGCGTATCCCTCGGCATCCTTGAAGGTGCGTTTAACCGTGGCAATATCGCGAAAGCTGACAATGGCGTCTCCCTCGACCTTCACCGGCATATTGAGCACATCTTCAACGGTTTCGAACAGTCCCGGCACCTTGATGGCGAAGCGCCCCTCGCCGGTATCCAGGTTGCCGGTCGCCACCAGCCGGTTGGAGCGGCTCAGGTATTGAATGATTTCGCCGGCCTGCAGGCCGTAGCTCTCCACTTTCAGCGGATCGATAATGACCTCAACGACCTCCTCACGCTTGCCGGCAATGGTCACTTCCAGCACGCCGGCTATGGACTCGATCTCATCCCGGGTGCTGCGCGCCAACTGCTGGAGCGTGCGCTCGGGGATCTCCCCGGCCAGCGTGACCAGCAGCACCGGAAAAATACTGGTGTTGATTTCCTGAACCACGGGGTCGTCGGCGTCGGCGGGCAGTTCGGGCTCGGCCTTGTCGACTGCGTCCTTGACGTCCTGAAGTACCGCATCGGCATCGAAGCCGGCGTCAAACTCCAACACGATCTGGCCGCCGCCTTCTGATGCGGTGGCCTGCATCTCCTTCAATCCGTCGATACCGCGAAGTTCCACCTCCATGGGCCGGATCAGCAGGCGTTCGGCGTCTTCCGGCGACACCCCTTCCAGCCCGAGATGCACAAAGACGAAGGGAATGTCCACGTCCGGTTCAGCTTCCTTGGCAATATCCAGATAGGCCCAGGTGCCCGTGATCAGCAACAGCGCCAGGGCGGACAACACCGCCCGGTGGCGATTGAACAAACGCTCGGTCCAACCGGTCATTCCCTGTCACCGGACGTCTCAAAGCCCTTGTAGGGTGCCGTGCCCACCCTCTGCCCGGTGCCCACGAACTCCTGGCCCACGACAATCAGGCGCGCCGACTCGGGCAATCCGGTCAGCCACACTCCCTCGGGCGTGTCCCTCACCACAGCCGCCGGATAGAAGACCACCCGGTTTTCCCCGCTCACGCCCTTCACGCCCAACGTGCCGTTATCGTTCAAGGTCAGCATGGAGGACGGCAGACGGTGCGCCGAGAGCTCATCGGCAAAGAGGGTGATCTCGGCGGTCAGTCCCTCGATAATGGCCCCATCGGTATTATCGATGACCACTTCCAGGGGGAAGGTGCGGGTGGCCGCGCTCGCCACCCGGCCGATAAAGGTCACCTCGCCCTCGTGAACAGACCCGTTGATCAGGCGCACCTCGGCACGGCTGCCCACCTCGATCCTGTTCAAATAGCGCTCGGACAAAAAGCCTTTCACCCGTATCGGATTCAAATCCACCACCGTGGCCACCGGCGTCCCCCGGCTCAGGAAATCACCTTCCTCGACATCACGGGTCTCGATCAAACCCTCAACGGGTGCCGTTATGCGGGTACGCTCGACTTCCGACACTGCCATCTTCAACTGCGCCCGGGCGGAATCCAGCGCCGCCCGGGCTTGAGCTAGCCCGGTCTGTGAGATCGAGTCCTGTTGACGCAACTGCTGCGCTGCGCGGAATTCGATTTCGCGCCGTTCAACCAGAGAGCGCGCTTCCTGAAGCCCCGCCTGCCGGCTCTCGATGGCCAGCTCAGCCAGCAAATCTCCGGCGCTGACCCGGTCACCGCGCTTGAAATGCAGTTGCCTGACCACGCCGTCCGTTTCCGCCTTCACCGATACGCTGCGATCCGCCAGGGTGCGGCCGCTGATGATGACCTGATCCCGGATGACCTGATGGTGCGAATCCAGCACACGCACTGTGGCCAACTCATCGGCTTGTTTTGCCGCAGCCTCCGTGACCTGATGCGAATCCGGGTCACGGAAGACACCTGACAGCATCCAGAGGACCACAGCAAGGAAAATCAAGCCAGCAATCAAGGGCGAGCGGTAGTGGCTGAGAGCTTTATTTTCTGATTTTTTCATAAACGTACCTGGGAAAGGCAGGTTATGATTTCAGCCGGGAGACTAGGCCCAGCCTCTCAGCTTAGCGGCAATGTAAGGCGCCAGGGCCGTCACTGCGAGGACGACAGGCCAGATGTTTCCGCCCCGGAATGTATAAGCCTCAAGCAAGACGGCCCAGGACTTGCCTTGCCAGAGCCCGAACGAAAACTCAAAGGCAACCGTGAGTGCGAGCCAGGCCAACCCGACGGACCAGAGTTGCACGGGATCGCTGATTTGCAGCCAGGGCAACGATAAGTAGGCCACGCCAATAATCAGGGCTGAAAGCAGCAAGCCGCTCAGCACCAGTGCCGCTGGGGCCCCGAGCTCGGGTACCAGTACAGACTCGCGCATTGCTCCATTGACAACAGCTAACACAAGGATACCGACCCAGATCAGCAGTGCCTTTAAAGCGACTATCGTAAGCATCAATTGCTCCTATAGTGCTAAATAGAGATAGTGCCTGAGGACACTCCCCGTTGCTTATATTCTCGATGAACATTATTCGCGAGACAAACACGCAGGCGCTCAGTCGCCGAGCGATAGACCAGGACCACAATTAAACTCTATAAACCAACCCCGGCCGTCGTCAATTGTGTCGACGTGTTTGAGAAGAAAGATTTTGTCTGGCTGAGCCTTGTCCAGAACGGCAGCGGCGTCCGCTACCAGTGGCCCGTCTGGTTACGGCGAAAGCGGGTAGATTACCACTCCCGGGTCATACAGGCGGGTCAGCCAGTCGCTCCGGCGACCTGCCGTGCCCCGAAAATTGCCTTGATGTCTTCCAGCACCAGATACAGGCAAGGCACCACAAACAGGATCAGCGCCGTGGCGAACACGATGCCGAAGCCCAGGGAGACCGCCATTGGCACCAGGTAGGTGGCCTGCAGGGAGGTTTCGGCAATGATCGGGGTCAGGCCCCCGAAGGTGGTCAGCGTGGTCAGCACGATGGGCCGGAAACGGCGCAGGCCAGCCTCATAGATGGCCTGCGCCGGTCCCAGCCGGTCACGTTGCCGGTTGGCGTAGGTCACCATAATCAGTGAATCGTTCACCACCACCCCGGACAGGGCCACGATGCCCATGATGCTGACCAGTGACAGCTCCATTCCCAGTATCATGTGGCCCATGATCGCACCAACCGCACCGAACGGGATGGCCAGCATGACCACCAGAGGCTGCAGGTAGCTGCCAAAGGCTACCGCCAGCAACGCGAAGATGGCCCCCATGGCCAGCCCGAAACCGCCCCAGAGAGCCCCCGTTGACTCTCGCAAGTCTGCCTGGCTGCCCTGAAATGACCAGGTAAGGCCCGGGAAGTCGGCACGCAGTTGCGGCAGTATCTCCACCTGCATCACCTCCAGCACCTGGCTGGTGGCAGACTTGGGTTCCACGTCGGTACCAACCGTAATGACACGCCGCCCGTCACGACGGTCGATAGAACGAAAGGATTCCGCAACTGTGACCTCGGCCACATCCATCAGGGGCACTTCCTGGCCCTCGGCGGTGCGAATCACAAAGTTTTCCAGATAGTGCGGATCCCGGCGCTGGTATTCTGGCAGCCGCACACGGATTTCGTTTTCATTGGTGCCTCGCAGCTGGCGCAAGGCGATGCTGCCGTAGAAGGCATCGCGCAATTGTCGGCCTGCCTCCGCCCCCGTCAGGCCCAACGCCCGGCCCTCATCGGTCAGGCTGATGTCAAATTGCGGTTTGCCGGCGGCGTAGTTGTCATTGACGCCCCGGGTCTGGCCGAGTTGTTCAAGCTCATCCACGAAGCGCTGACTGGCACGGGCCAGGGTGTCTATGTCGGTGTGGCTCAGATCGACACTGATGTCATCACGCCAGCTACCGGGGCCCTGCTCCGCTTCAAAGGTGATCTGGTCAATGCCTTTGAAATCACCGAGGTCAGTGCGCCAGAGTTCGATAATCTCGTTGACGGTCATGTCACGCTCATCCTCCGGGAGGAGCACAAGCTCGACATCAATGAATTCCTGGCCGCGAACGTTGGTTTTAATGCCCTCTACATTGCGGCTGAGCTCATTCTCCTGGAACAGTCGCTGGGTATCACGGGTAATGGCCATGGCCAACTCACCGGCGCGCTGGGCTGTGGTGCCCACGGGCAGCCTGACGCCCGCCTCGATCTCATCCGCCGGCGCTTCCGGCATCATGATCATGCCCATGTGATCACTGACGGCATAAGCCCCGCAGGCCACCATAATGGTCAGCGCGGCCGTCAGCGAGATGTACCGGAATCGCAGTGACAGATCCAGCAAAGGACGGTAGACACGGTCCACCACGGCCTGGAATCCGCGCGCGAACACCCGCTGGACACGGTGCATCCAGTGGCCATAGATGGTGACGCTTCCGCGCCCGCTATGCCCGAGGTGTGAAGGTAGAATGAACAACGCTTCCAGCAGTGAAATCGCCAATACCAGGATGACCACCACGCCCAGCGGCAACCAGAACTTGCCGGTGACCCCCGGAATGAACAGCAAGGGCATGAAAGCGACAATGTTGGTGAGGATGCTGAAGGTGACCGGACCGGCGATGTCCCTGGCGCCTTTGATGGCCGCTTCCATGAAGCCCATGCCCTGCTCCCGGTATTCGTAGATGTTCTCGCCCACTACTATGGCGTCGTCCACCACGATACCCAGCACCATTAAAAAGCCGAACATGGAAATCATGTTGATGCTCACGCCCAGCACCGGCAGGAACAGCACACTGCCGACGAAGGAGATGGTCATACCCATCATGATCCAGAATGCCAGCCGGTACTCCAGGAACAGGCTGAGGATGACCAGTACGATGACCATGGCCATGACGCCGTTCTCCAGCAGCATATCCATTCTGTCTTCGAAGTCTTCTGCCCGGTTGCTGTCGATCCGCACTTTGACCGCATCCGGCAGAGTGACTTCCAGCTCCGCCATAACTTCCTCAACGGCGGCGGCTATGGCCAGCGGTGACTGGCTACCGGTCCGGAAGATTTCTATTTCAACCGAGGGCTGGCCGTTGAAACGGGAATGAAAGCCGGTTTCCTCGAACCCGTCGCGAACGCTGGCAATATCCCCCAGGGTAAGGCTGCCGCCGGAGGCCGCATTCAGAATCACAATGTCCTCGAAGGCATCGGCCCACTGTTTTCGTTCCTTCAGCCTCAACAGTATGTCGCCGTTTTCCGTGGCCATGGAGCCGGCCGGGGTGTCCTCGCTCGACTGCTCGATGCGGCTGGCCACTTCGGACAGGGTCAGATTGTATTTGCGCAATGTCTCGAGAGGAATGTCGACGCTGGTGAGGTATTCCGGCACATCGTCAATCACGGCCTGGGTAATGGCATCTTCCGCCAGCAAGCGGTTTCGCAACTGTTCTCCCAGCTGACGCAGCGTCCAGATGTCGACATCGCCGTACAGGGTCAGCTCCATCACGTCCCGGGTGGGCATCACCAGCCGGACCTCAGGTTCCTCCGCCTGCTCCGGGAAGGTGCGTATCCGGTCTACGGCCTGTTCAATGTCCTGAAGCGCCTGCATGCGGTTGCTGCCGGCGGTCAGCTCCAGCTGTATAGTGCCCCTGCCCTCCCGCGCGGTGGAGGTCATCTCCTGAATACTCTGAATGCCCTGCACCGCTTCTTCCACCGGCAGCAGGATGCCCTGCTCCACTTCTTCGGGCGCGGCACCGGGATAACTCACCGTTATCTGAACCAGGTCGAGCTGGAATTCGGGGAAGACTTCTTTCTGCACCTGGGTGGCCGCCCAGAAGCCGCCAGCCAGCAGCATGATCATCATCAGGTTGGCGGCTATGGAGTTACGGGCCATCCACTCGATGGGGCCGACCCAGCCCTTGCGCTCCGATGAATCGCTCATTTCGAGTCGGCCTCAAGTCGCAGCCGGGCACCGCTTACAACAGAGGCAAGATCGTTGGTGATCACCTGATCACCGTCCTCAAGTCCGGACTCGATGTAGGCGTGCTCCTCATCCTGAAAGGCAATGACCACCTCGCGAATGGCAAGCTCACGCTCTTCCATGACCCACACCGTATTGTCGCGGCGAACAAGGTGTCGCTTGAGTTGCACGACGTCTTTCAAGACCGTGCCTTGTATGTCTGCTCGCACGAAAGCACCCAGCATCATTGGCGGCGAGCCTGCGTGCTGATTCAGCGCCAGCGGGTCTTCTACCGTGATCAGCACGCGGGCCATGCGGGCGTTACCGTCCAGTTCGCCGACGAGTTGCGCCAACCGGGCCTCGCGAAACTGGCCGGCGGGCCAGACGGTATCCTGGTGAATGGTAACGGGCGCGCCGGGGGCGTCAGAATCACTGTTAAAGGTCAGCCACCTGAGCTTTGACAAGGGCACGGTGGCCTCCACCCAGTACTGCCCGGTGCCGACCAGACGGCCAAGGGACTGGCCAGCGCTGACCTGGGAACCCAGATTTACCTCCCGGGTGAGGACCTGGGCCGGAAAAGGCGCACGGATTCGGGTGCGGGCGTGATCAAGCTCCGCCTGTTGCACGGCGGCTTCAGCGACAGCCACTTCGGCTTTGGCCTGTTCCAGTTGTGGTTGCCTCAATACCAATGCCTGGTCGACGGATTCTATGTCCTCTCCCAGCAACTCGAACTCCTGCCGGGCAACTGCCTGCTGACCTTCCTCCATCGCCAGGCCTGCCTGTGCCTGTTGCAACTCGCTCCGCCTTTGCCGCAGCACTGCCTGGTAATCGGCAGGGTCTATGCGCAGCAATTCCTCGCCCTCATCGAAGCGCCGGCCGGGAGTAAAGACGTCGGCCTGGTATACGATCTCACCACCAACCCGGGAACCGAGCAGGATTTCCCGCGCCGGGGCCACCTGCCCCATTACCTCCACGGTGGGTGTGGCGTCGGCACGATTAACGGTGCGGACGTCCACCAGCATGGCGGTTTCACGAGCCATATCTTTACGGGTGGCGGTGGGCTCGGTTTTGAAGATCAGCCAGATCAGGGCCACCCCCACCAGCACAATCATCAGCGATACGAACAGGGTTTTCAGTGGGCTGGCCCGGCCTCGTTCGGGCCGGGCTGCATGCTCATCTATCGGGTGACTCATACCTGGCTGTTCTCCCTACTGCTGTTCGCGTCTGTCTGTTATCGCCTGATTCGACAACGTCAATGCGCCCCGCAAGTGCCCGGTAAAGTGCCACCCGCGCAGTCAGCAGTTGCTGCCGTGTAGTGAGCCGCGTGCGTTGAAGGTCCTGTTTGTCCTGCAGAGCGGTTAAGACTTCGAGGTAACTGATGGCGCCATTGAGGTACTGAGTACGCAGTTGCCGGTAGGTTGTATCTGCGAGGCGAATCTGTTTTTCGAGGCTTTGCAGTCGCCGGAGCTGCTGCTGTTCCCGTGCCAGTGCATCTTCGACTTCCTGAATGGCCGTCAGCACCGCCTGGCCGTAGTCCTGCACAAGCTCTTCCAGCACCGCCCGGGAACGACGAACCTCGGCCCGGCGCTCGCCGCCGTCGACCAGGGGAACCAGAAGGTTGCCGGCCAGCGTGGCCAGCCAGTTATCGAAAAGATCGCCGGCATCGCCCGCCCGGGAAACGGCGGAGGCGTCCAGGGACAACCTGGGGAAACGGTCACTGATGGCGGCGGCCAGGTCCTTGTCGGCGGCCTGGATCAGCCACCAGGCCTGACGCAGATCGGGGCGACGCTGAACCAGCTCTGCCGGTATACCGGTCTCTGGCAATGGTGGCAATATCGGCAGGGTGTCGTCTTCAGGCAGGTTACCGCGGCCCGGCGATTGCCCGAGAAGCACCGCCAGTTGATGTTCCAGAACAGCGATTTCCCCGTCAATGTCACTCAGGCGCTCCCGCGACGCACTAACGAGCTGGCGCTGGCGCAGCACATCGGCACTGCCGCTCTGCCCGGTTCCGAACCGGGATTCAATCACAGTCAGTACATTCCGGTTGGTCTCCAACTGAGTCCCGGCCAGAGCGTATTGGGCCCGCTGCTCTACCAACTGAAACCAGGAGGTGGCAATCTCCCCGCTCAGGGAAACCGCGGCGGCCTGATAATCCCCGAGGGTCGCCGAAACCCGAAGTGCCTCCGCCTCACTCAGGGATTGCACGCGTCCCCACAGGTCCACCTCATAACTGGCACTCAGGCCCGCACTGAAAGTGCTGGATTCGGTGGTGTCGGATTCCTGCCTTTCGGCCCCGGCGTTGGCATCCAGAGTCGGGAAAAGGGCCGCGTCCTGCCTGTCTGCCACGGCCCGCGCCTGACGTAGGCGCTGATAGCTGGCCCGCAGCCCCAGATTACCGTCCAGGGCCTGCGCGACCAGATCATTCAACTGCTTGTCGTCAAATGACTGCCACCAGGTATCTGGAACCTCGGGCTGCCCCGTACGGGTGAAAGCGGCGGGAAGTTCCACCGGCTCCAACGGGGGCTCCTGACGGGTAGCACAGGCAGACAGGAGCAGAACAGCCACGAGCGGGAGGAGCCGTGAGTGCAATTTGGCTATTACTTCAACCATGGACAACCGGGTTCAATGTTTGCGTTGAGGATAATGTCAGGCCACAACATACCACGGGTTAAACGGGAAGTTTTACCGAACATCCTTTTTCTGCCGGGATCTAACGGTATTCATCGAGCCGGAAAGCTTCGTTCAGTCGGCCCACCCGCGCTTCAAACTGCGTTATGGTGCTGGCGGAACGGGCCGACGTCGCAGTATAGTTACCGCCATGTACCCTACCCCTCACATACCGAACGACAAACTGCTGGATCTGCTGCTGGACGTGGTCTGTGTGGTGGATATAGAGGGTCGCTTCCTATCGGTCAGCGCGGCGAGTGAGCGGGTGTTCGGTTACCGCCCCGA
>JAGXLV010000095.1 GCA_018334495.1 Oleiphilaceae bacterium | reverse complement strand
GACTGATAACGCGAGCCAGCCGGCCCAGAAAAAAGACTATCGCGCGCCAACGGAGAAAGAACGCGATGCCTATCAGGCTATCCAGACCTTGATCCGGGAGGACAAAGATTACGATGCCGCCATTGATGGGATTTACGATTTCCTTTCCGAATATCCGGAAGGCGATCTGACAGTGAACGCCTATTACTGGTTGGGGGAGGTTTATCTGGTCAAGCCTCAACTGGAGCAGGCCAAGCAGGCATTCACCATCGTGGCGACGCGTTACCCGGACCACCGAAAGGCTCCTGATGCCGCTTACAAGCTGGGTGTTTCCTATGATCGTCTCGACGAGAAACAAAAAGCCGAGGCGCAGATGCGGTCAGTCGTTCAGGACTATCCGCAAACCAAGGCGGCAGAGCTTGCCAGGACCTACCTTGGGTCATGAGGCTTGTGGCCTTCGATGAAGCCCGGTGAAATACCCTGGAGCCGCCTCAGGGCCCGTCAGGATGACACTATTGGAAATAATAGGGTAAAAGGGTTGATCGAAGGCAGAAAATCCGTATTATGTGCGCCTCTTGGGGTCGTTAGCTCAGTTGGTAGAGCAGTTGGCTTTTAACCAATTGGTCGATGGTTCGAATCCATCACGACCCACCAAATTCTCAAGCGCTTGCCGCCCGGTTTTGAAAAAAGCACGCGGGCAAGTGGTAAAGCAGGCAGTTCAAGGGTCGTTAGCTCAGTTGGTAGAGCAGTTGGCTTTTAACCAATTGGTCGATGGTTCGAATCCATCACGACCCACCAAAAAGAGGTGGTAAGCAGCGCAAATCATTGTCAAGCGGTTGCCACTGTTGAAAAAAGAGCCCAAGGGCTCTTTTTTTTTGTCATGTTAACCCTATAAAAGGGGTTGTTGTGCGTACAACCTGCAGAGTGTTACAACACGCAATGACATGTCACGGGCGTGACTTACGGTGACATAATCTGTGCAGTCCGGTGCGAGCAAGCCGTTGGGTTGCCGTGTAGCCCAGTCAGTTTCAGCAACCGGCATTGATGAGACCATACCGAATGACTCAAGTAGACGACCGTATTCTGGTGCAGGAACACCTTGCCCATGAGTCCGAGCCCAAGCCGTTGAACAGCGAAGAGCGTAATCGGCTGGAACGCCAGATCCGCCAGGCTCTGAAAGATCAGAACGCCGTTCTGGTGGCGCATTATTATACCGACCCCGATATCCAGCGCCTGGCCGAGGAAACCGGCGGTTGCGTGGCGGACTCGCTGGAAATGGCACGGTTTGGTAATCAGCACCCGGCCTCCACCGTTGTTGTCGCGGGGGTCAAGTTCATGGGCGAAACCGCAAAAATCCTCAATCCGGAAAAGCGGGTCCTGATGCCCACCCTTGAGGCGACCTGCTCACTGGACATCGGGTGCCCGGCCGATGAGTTCTCCCGATTCTGTGACCAGCACCCCGACCGAACGGTGGTGGTTTATGCCAATACTTCGGCCGCGGTGAAGGCGCGCGCTGACTGGGTGGTCACGTCAAGCTGCGCCGGCGCCATCGTGGAAGCGCTGGACGCCAGGGGTGAAAAAGTCCTCTGGGCCCCGGACAAGCACTTGGGTGGGTATGTTCAGAAAGTGACGGGCGCCGACATGCTGCTTTGGGACGGTTCCTGCATCGTTCATGAAGAGTTCAAATCCCGCGGTCTGGAAGACCTCAAGGCCCTTTACCCGGACGCCGCCATTCTTGTCCATCCGGAATCCCCTGACAGCGTTGTGCAAATGGCTGATGTGGTTGGTTCCACTTCGCAATTGATCCATGCGGTGCAAACGCTGCCGAATGAGCAGTTCATCGTTGCCACTGATAACGGTATTTTTTACAAGATGCAGCAGGCGGCGCCGGACAAAATCCTCATTGAGGCGCCCACGGCTGGAAATGGCGCTACTTGCAGGAGTTGCGCCCACTGCCCGTGGATGGCCATGAACGGACTGGAAAATCTGCTACAGGTATTAATACAGGGTAACCAGGAAATCACCATAGATCCGGAGTTACGGAAAGCGGCGCTTAAACCTTTGCGCCGAATGTTGGACTTCACCGCTGAGATGAACCTGAAGGCGGCCGGCAACGCCTGAGGCCTTGCCCTGCTCGATGTCCAGCAGTTGCACTAGCGACGACGCAGGGCCTCCGACACTTCCAGCAAGCGCTCATTGATGATGTGGCGCCCTGGCGTGTTAGGAGAAATTTTTTCCTGAGCTTGTTGCAGCTGGCGCCGTGCTGACTCCAGGTCGCCCACCAGAATGTCGAATTCCGCCCGAGCCCGATGAACGCCCACGATATCGCGAGCCTGGCCTTCGGCCTCCGCCAGGCGTAGCCAGTAATCCTCGCGGTCGGGTTTTTCGCGCGTCAGGCTGCGAAGGTGGTCTGCCGCCTGGACCGCATTGCCGGCTTCCAGTTCGGCCCGGGCCAGCATCGAAATAATCGGGACGTTACGAGGGTTCCGGCTCAGCGCATTTTTGAGCAGCGTCCGGGCCGCATCGCTGCGGTCCTGGTCAATCAAGGCTTCGCCAAGCGTCACCTGATAGGTAATTCGCCCCGACTGGCCATCCAATAACCTGCGCAATAATTCTTCGGCTTTAACCGGTTTGCCGGCGGCCAGGTAAGCCACGGCGAGTGCGTATCGAGCGGTGGCCGCTTCATCTCCGCTCGCCTGTTCAATGTAGTTGGCAAACAGTCGCACGGCGTCATCAGGTGTGCGACTGTAATGCACCTGCAGTCGGGCCCGCATCAGGTGGTATTCAAGGCCGTCACTGACACCGCGACGGGGGTATTGCTCGGCACGGCTTCGGGTGTCCGAGACTCGGCTCTGGGACAGCGGGTGCGTGGAAAGATATTCCGGCAGCTGGTTACCCTGAAGACGGTTTTTCCGCATCATAATTTCGAACATTTCGGGCATGCCGCGCGGATCCATGCCGGCATCCGCCATAATGTCCAGGCCCACGCGATCGGCCTCCTGCTCGTTCGAGCGACTGTACTGCAGCATATTTTGGGCTGCGAAAGCCTGAGTGCCCATGATGGTGGCAATACCGGCATCCGAACCGGTGGCCGCAGCCAGCACGATGCCGGCAATCAGGCCGGCGATGGTGAGGGGGGTGTTCGCTTCTTGCTGCTCCAGCCGCCGCGCAAAATGGCGCTGACTCAGGTGGGCCAGCTCGTGCGCAATAACAGAGGCAAACTGTTGCTCTGTTTTCGCGTTGAGGAACAGCCCGCCATTGACCCCGACGATGTTGCCGGGCACGGCAAAGGCATTGAGGGCGGGGCTGTCGATGATGACCAGCGCCACCCGGCGGTCCTGCATGCTGACGGAGGGAATCAGGCGGTACACGATGGATTCAAGGTAGTTATTCACCAGCGGATCCCGGAGTTGTCGGGAGGATCTTCTGATAGACTGCAAAACTTGCTGGCCGATGTCTTTTTCCATCCGGTCGGAAATGAGCCCGCCGCCGACACCACCAAACGTCGGCAGTGAATCCTGCTGGGCCGACACTGTGCCCGCTGGCAGACTCAGCGCCAAAAGCAGCAAAAACGGTCTGAAAACAGGCAAAGACTGGCAGCAACCCCGTAAAACACGAACGAATTTCATAATTTGCCTGATATACTGTCCTTGAGTCAGTGCAATGCCGCTGAGTCAGCGGCATAATGCGCCCTTATTCATTGTCACCCAAAAATGCCTTGCATCATTATGCCAGACTTTACCCTGGACGCGTCCGGACTTCGCTGTCCGATGCCGCTGCTGAAAACCAAGCTTGAACTTAACGCCATGAAGCCTGGCCAGGAGCTGGAGGTCGTGGCCACCGACCCGGGTTCGGCACGGGATATTCCAGCCTTTGTAAAGCTAACATCTCATGTTTTGGTAAGCACGTCAGAAATCGACGGCAATTATCGTTTCCTGATAAAACGGGGTCAGTGACCTTTTGTTGCTGATCCACCGGAGATAGTGATGGTTCGTATTTTACGCGGTCTCGTACATAAATACTTTTCGGATGACGAAGCTGTCGTACTATTTTTGCTGTTGGTGGTGGGCACACTCTCGGTTATTTTCTTTGGCAAGATGCTGGCGCCCGCCATTGCCGGTGTCATTATTGCGTTTATCCTGCAGGGGCTGGTGGCCAAGCTTAACGCGTTGGGCGTCCCGGAACTGGCGTCCATCATCAGTGTGTTCGTGTTATTCCTGGGCATCCTGGTTGGCTTTCTTTTCGGCCTTTTGCCACTGATATGGGCGCAGGTGGCGTCGCTGGCCCGGGAAACCCCCCGAATTTTCCGTGAAGCCCAGGCTTATATCGAGCTCTTGCCCCAGGAATATCCCAATCTGTTTTCTATTGAGCAGATCAACCTGGTGTTCAATCAACTGACTTCCGAAGCGGCTAATCTGACCCAGTGGATTGTGTCGATTTCCCTGTCCAGCATTCCCGATCTTCTGGCGTTGCTGATCTATATGGTGCTCTTGCCCATCCTGGTGTTTTTCTTTCTCAAGGATCGGGTCTTCCTGCTGAAGTCCCTGGCGCGCATGTTGCCACGCCACCGGCCAATGATGAACAGGGTCTGGAGCGAGGCGAATCAGCAATGTGCCAACTATGTCCGGGGCAAGGCAGTCGAGATTCTGATTGTTGGCGGCGCCACCTACTTCAGCTTCAAGCTGCTGGGGATGCCCTACGCGGCTTTGCTGTCGTTACTGGTCGGGCTTAGTGTCGTGATCCCTTTCATTGGCGCCGCCGTGGTAACCATCCCGGTCGCCATGATTGCCCTGTTCGCGTTCGGCTGGGGCCCCCAATTTATCTGGGTGATGATTGTTTACGGTATTATTCAGACCCTTGACGGTAACGTGCTGGTGCCTCTGTTGTTCTCCGAGGTCAACAACTTGCACCCGGTTGTCATCATTACGGCGGTACTTTTTTTTGGAGGTATCTGGGGCCTGTGGGGTGTCTTTTTTGCCATCCCCCTGGCCACGATGCTCAAGGCCGTTTTCTCGGCCTGGCCGGTCAAGCCGCCGGAATCGCCCATGAGCGACGAAACCAGCACACCGCTATGATCTGCGTGTGACTAAATGAATTATTGGGCAACTCTCTTGTGTCCTCTCCAGCGCAACATTACCATTGACCTTTTATTCACGCGGAGCTTTTATGATTACTGGTAGCCTTGTCGCGCTGGTGACCCCGATGAACCCTGATGGCGATATCCACTGGGAGCAACTGGACAAACTGGTGGATTTTCATCTTGATAATGGCACCCACGGCATTGTTGCCGTAGGCACCACGGGTGAGTCGTCCACACTGGACCCTGACGAACATTTGCGGGTAGTTGGCCATATCATCAAGCGAGTGAACGGGCGTATTCCGGTTATTGCCGGTACCGGCGGCAACTCAACGCGCGAAGCCATTGAATTGACCCGCGAAGCTTACAAATTGGGTGCCAGTGCGTGTCTGCTGGTCGTGCCTTATTACAATAAGCCATCCCAGGAAGGCCTCTACCAGCATTTCCGGACGATTGCCGAGGCCGTCCCTGTCGACCAGATCCTTTACAACGTGCCGGGCCGCACTGCGTGTGACATGCTCAACGACACTGTTGAGCGCCTGGCGGATATTCCCAATATTATCGGCATCAAGGATGCCACTGGCAATATTCCCCGGGGGGCGGAGCTGATCAAAGCTGTTGAAGGCCGCCTGGCGGTCTATTCTGGCGATGACGCCACTGCGATGGGCCTGATGCTGGCCGGTGGTAAGGGTAATGTATCGGTTACCGCCAACGTCGCGCCCCGTGGTATGGCCAATCTCTGTGAAGCCGCGATTGCCGGCCGTGAGGAGGAGGCTGAAAAAATTAATGAACAGCTTATGCCTCTGCATCGCAAGTTGTTCCTTGAAGCCAATCCGATTCCCGTTAAATGGGCGTTGCATCACATGGGCATGATCGATGATGGCATTCGCCTGCCATTGACCCGGCTGCACGAAAAATTTCGCAACGAAGTCGAAGAGGCCCTGAAAGCGTCAGGGGTTCTCTGAACGTTCTAACATTCCCGAACACGGCTCTCTGGAGTAACCGGATGGAAGTGCAGTACAAAAAGCTTCTGGCTAGCACACTTGTTGGTATCGTTGTGCTCGCCAATTCAGCCTGTGGCGTTATAGACGATCGCACGGATAAATACGTCGAAGCGGCCGAAAAGGCACCATTGAAAACCCCCAGCGGCGACCCTCTTCCTCGTGCAAATGAAGCTTATCCGATAAGGGATATTGGCAAGGATACCTCTCGCCTGACGGCTCAGGGAGAGGTCCCGCGTCCGCCCGATTCGACTTCCGAAATCCTTGCGGAAAATTATTTGATTGAAAACGTTGAAGGCCAAACCTGGATACTGGTCAACGAAGTTCCGGGGCAGGTCTGGCCTTCCGTGTCGGCGTACATGAACGAGCGCGGCCTCGGTTCTGCTTATGAAAGCACTCAACTGGGTGTGATCCAGAGCGAAATCGCCAACTTCAGCCGTCGGGCCCGTGACCTGCTTGAAATGCCCGATGTTGATGAGGGGCAGGATGAAAACTATAAGGTGGTTCAGGCCCGGGTGGCGCCAGGTGTTCGGCGCAAGACAACGGAAATCCAGTTCCGTGTCCTGGAACTGGATGAACGCCCGGATGAGTTGCTGCCATGGCCGAGTGAATCCGAGGCCCGGGGACTTGAACGCAAGCTGCTTGAAGATATAGCCGTATTCCTGAAAAGCCGTGAAGACAATAAATCCTATTCCCGTGCGGCGCTCGATATGACCGATGCGCCCAAGGTAAGGCTGTTGGATGAAGACGGCCGTCAGGCTGCTGGCATCAAAATGGCCGTGTCCTACGAACGCGCCTGGGGCGCCTTACGTCGGGCGCTCAGCGAGGCCCAAATCCCGGTTGTCGATCTGGATCGCAGCGGTGGCCAGTTTTACGTGGATTTCCGTTCGGAAGACGAGCGCGCACCCAATTGGTTCGGTTTTTTTGCAAAGGACCCCACGCCCGAATACACCTTTTACGTGCGCCTGGAAGAACAGGACGACGGCATCCTGGTGACCACTGGCAGGGCAGAGGATTATGACGGTACTGACCGCTCTCAGGAGCTGCTGTCGAAGTTGTTCGAGTTTCTTTATTAAGCCTTTTGAATTAAGGATTCAGCGCAGCCAGCCGGCATGGCTCGTTGCCATCGGAGGAAGTGAATGGAAAAGCGTGACGAGCTCTACGCCGGTAAAGCCAAGTCGGTCTATTATACCGACGACCCGGAACGGTTTGTGTTGGTGTTCCGGGACGACACCTCAGCCTTCGATGGCGAAAAGAAAGAGCAATTAACCCGCAAAGGCATGGTTAATAACCGGTTCAATGCCTTCATTATGGAAAAGCTCGAGGCGGCTGGCATACCGACTCACTTTGAAAAACTGCTGTCGCCCGTGGAGTCCTTGGTAAAAAAACTCGACATGCTTCCGGTTGAATGCGTTGTCCGCAATGTGTCTGCAGGCAGTTTATGCCGCCGCCTGGGCGTGGAAGAAGGCCAGAGCCTGACGCCGCCAACCTATGAGCTTTTCCTTAAAAACGATGCCTTGCATGACCCCATGATCAACGAATCCCTGGCGGTCACTTTTGGCTGGGCGGCGGCTGACGAGCTGGCGCAGATGAAGATTCTGACCTATAAAGTCAATGAGGTACTCAAGGCTCTTTTCGAAGAGGCGGGTCTGTTGCTGGTGGATTACAAACTTGAGTTTGGCCGTGTTAGTGGCGAGATTGTCCTGGGCGACGAATTCAGCCCGGACGGATGCCGGATCTGGGACATGGCCACCCGCAAAAAAATGGACAAGGATCGTTTTAGACAAGGCCTCGGCGATGTCATCGAGACTTACGAAGAAGTCGGAAAACGACTCGGCATTCAGTTCGATTGAAGCTCATGCCAACGAATTTCCGGCGTCGACAAAACATCCAAATCCAAAGGTTATTTATGCGTAATGTTATTCTCGCCACCACGTCTGCAGTTCTGGCTGCATCATTTCTGCCGTCACTGGCCCAGGCCGATATCGTGGGTGCGGGAGCCAGCGTCAGTTATTGGGACTCGGATCTGAGCGGCAAGGCGGCCACCAACGGTTCCGTTGTGGACGTTGAAAACGATCTTGACCTGAGCAGTGACAGCAATGCCAACCTGACTGCCTATGTTGAGCATCCTTTGCCATTGTTGCCTAACGTCCGGTTAAATCTGACACGACTATCTCTTGAGGGCACTGGCACTTTGAGCCTGGGAAGTTTTGACGGTATCCCGCTAAATGCCGATGTCCGTTCTGATTTTGACCTTGATCAGCTGGATGTCACATTTTATTATGAAGTGCTAGACAACTGGATCAACCTGGATCTCGGTTTGACAGCCCGGAAGTTTGACGGCGAACTTGTGGTTCAAGAGGTTGGCGGTGATCAGGGAGTCAGTGAAACCGAGGTGGATGGCGTCTTGCCGTTGGGCTATTTCGCCGCCCGTTTCGATTTACCGCTGACCGGTGTGTCGGTTGGAGCCGAAGGTAACATAATCAGCTTTGACGGTGACTCAGTATACGACGTCAACGCCTATGGCCAGTACCAAATCTCTGTCCTTCAGCTACGCGCCGGCTACCGCAAAATGGCCATTGATGTCGAAGACGGTGATGACGTGCTGGACATTGAAATTGACGGCCCCTTCGCCAGCGCTGGCGTGGTATTCTGAGAAAAGCCACCCGCCAAGGCCCGGCCCCACCCGCAGGAGGGGCCGTAGGAGCGCCCGTAGGAGCGACTTCAGTCGCGAAACCCCAGGCCAAGACAACCCCCCAGGCCTTCACGCCACACCTCATTCGCGGCTGAAGCCGCTCCTACCAAAATGTGTCGTACCTCCCCCAGGCTCGAGATGCCCCGCCCGTAGGAGTGCCCGTA
>JAGXLV010000023.1 GCA_018334495.1 Oleiphilaceae bacterium | reverse complement strand
CATCCAGAACCAATATGTTCGCCGGCTTACTGAACAGTTTGGCCAGGAGCAGACGCGCCCGTTCGCCGCCGGAGAACACGCTGACCGGTGACCGGGCCCGTGCCGGTGAGAACAGGAATTCCTGGAGATAACCGAGCACATGTTTCTGCTGGCCGTTGATGTCGATAAACTCACGGCCTTCAGACAGGTTGTCGAGGGCGTTTCGGGACAGATCCAGTTCGCCCCGCAACTGATCGAAATAGGCCACCTCCCGATTGGTCCCCAGCTTCACCTCGCCTGCGGTGGGCGCAAGATTGCCGAGCGCCAGCCGGACCAGCGTGGTTTTACCGGTACCGTTTTCGCCGATCAGGCCGATCTTGTCGCCGCGCATGATGGTGAGATTCAAATCGTCGATCACCGAGGTGCCATCCGGATAGGCGAAAGCCGCGTGTTTGGCATCCACCACAAGCCGGCCTGAACGGGCGGCGTCTTCAACCGCAAAATTGGCCGTACCGCCGCGCTCACGACGTTGCTGTCGCTCCTCGCGCATAGCCCGCAAGGCCCGAACCCGACCCATGTTACGGGTACGCCTGGCCTTGATGCCCTGCCGGATCCAGACCTCTTCCTGCTTGAGGCGCTTGTCGAACAGGGCATTCTGGCGCTCCTCTTCCTCCAACGCCTTTTCCTTGAGGTCCAGGTAGCGGTCGTAAGTGGCGGCGAAGCTGATCAACTGACCGCGGTCCAGTTCCACGATGCGGGTGGCCATACGGCGAATAAAGGCCCGGTCGTGACTGACGAAGAGCAAGGCGCCGCGGAACTGGGTCAGGGCCTCCTCCAGCCAGGCAATGGCGGGTACGTCCAGATGGTTGGTGGGCTCGTCCAGCAACAGCATATCCGGGTCCGAGACCAATGCCCGTGCCAGCAGCACACGCCGCTGCCAGCCGCCGGAAAGGGTGTTGAGGGTACGCTCGGGATCAATTCGATACTGGGCCAGTATGGCAGTGACTTTTTGATCAAGGCTCCAGCCGTCCAGAGACTCCAGGCGCTCCTGAACCTTCATCATTTCATCGAGACTGTCCTCGTCGGCATTCTGCGACAGGGTATGGAAGCGGGCCAGTAACTCCCCTGTCTCCGGAAAGGCGCTGGCCACCACTTCATAAGCGGTGCGGGTTTCCTCAGCGGGCAGGTTCTGGGGCAGCACCGCCAGGATTGAGCCATCATCCAGTCTCACCGTGCCGGCGTCGGGCACCACCTCGCCGCTGACGATTTTGAGCAAGGTCGACTTGCCTTCGCCATTGCGGCCTAACAGGCAAACGCGCTCACCTGCCTCCAGGGTCAGGCTGGCCTGATCCAATAGGGACTGCAGACCAAACGATAAAGAAAGCCCGTCCAGTGTCAAAAGCGGCATTCGTTAAATACTCCTGTTTAAGTCAATGAAACGGAATCGCCCACCCTGAGGGGGCCTTCTCCCGTGTGGACCCCGTTCTTGCCGAACATAATCCCGCTTACCCGGTTACGATAGGTCGCCAACATGCGGAGCGGTTGCTGATCGGGATCATTTATACCCTGCTCCGGGTCTACGGTGGTCATCACGCAACGGGAGCAGGGCTTCACCAGATCAAGCCGAACATTGCCTGTTACCAGGCCGGACCAGCCGTCCTCAGCCCAGGCTTTGGCACCGGACACCACGATATTGGGCCGAAATCGCCGCATATCCACAGGACGCCCCAACCTGCCGCCGAGTTCCTCTGCTGATGCCTGGTTCACCACCAGAAAGGGAAACCCGTCAGCGAAACTGACCCGCCGACGCTCCTTCACCCAAACCCGGTCCACCGGCCGAAAGGTCTCCGAAGGCATGTAAACAAGGTCCACTGGCGTGTCGAGAAACCGGCTCAGGGCCTCCGCCGGGCCGGGATCCGCCCGGGTTGCCCCGATCCAGTCATCCCAAATCGTGACATTGCGACCCTCATGCCCAACTCGCAGGGTAAAAACACCCTGCAGCGGAACGTCAATACTGACAGCGCCAACGGCATCGAGATCCACCGCAACACGGGCCAGCTCAGGGTGAGTACGCTGCGTAATGAAACGTCCGAGCGGATCCGTAATCATCCAGCGCCGATCCCCCTGTGGCCCGAAATCATCCAACATAAGCCGGTCGACCTGAATCCCAGGGAGCGACTTGACGGGGTAACAAAAAAGCGACTGAATCTGCATAAGCTGGCTACCTGCGGAATCTTTCAATACAGCAGGAGTATACGCGAGATTGACATTGGTCGTGTCGATGGGCAGCCCGGAACGAAAAAACCCAGCTATGGGAGCTGGGTTTTAGAATTCTGGAGCGGGAAACGAGATTCGAACTCGCGACCCCAACCTTGGCAAGGTTGTGCTCTACCACTGAGCTATTCCCGCTTGACAACGAGGACGCATTGTACGGATTCACTTCGTACCGTCAAGCCCTTTTTAGACATTGTGTTAACCCACGAATTCCTACTCTTCGACCGCCGCTCGGATGATGCTTTTCTCTTCCTCTTCGATCTTACGCAACGCCTCGCGGACCTGGGCAACATGACCCGCTGCTGCTTTCTGCGCGGCAGCGGCCTGGCCATTCATGATCGCTTGATAGATGCGCCGGTGATGCTTGTCGATCTGTTGTTTGAAGGAGGCTCGGTGACTGAGGTTTGACACCGAGGCATGAACGGAATGCAGCATCAGTGTCTTGAGGCTGTCCAGCACATGCACGAGCACCGGATTGTGTGAGGCATTGACGATGGCCCGATGGAAGGCGTGATCGAGATCCGCATTGGTCAGGGGATCCGCCTCCTCCATGGCATTGAAGGCCTTGGTGATCAGGTAGCGGTCTTTGTCAGTGGCGCGCTGAGCGGCCAGAAAGGATGCCTGTCCCTCCAGTTGCTCACGAACTTCAAACAGGTCGTACAGCGTTCGGGAGTGGCCGAAAAACAGCTGCATCAAAGGACTTTCATCCTCCGGCTCCGGCAGGATGCGCGCCACAAAAGAGCCCTGACCGTGTCGGGTTTCGATTACCCCGCGCCCCTGAAGTTCATGAAGGGCTTCACGGATTACCGATCGTGATACCCTCAGACTCGACGCAAGTTGCCGCTCAGACGCCATTTTCTGCTCCGGCGCAAGGCTACCGTCCAGAATCAGGTTTTCCAGCCTGTGAGCGATGGCTTGAGATGTAGACAGCAGCTTTTTTTCCATCGGGCTATCGCTTGACAGACCTCCACTTCAGTGACTTCAGGGTACCGGGTGACTGATTTCACACGGTAACCCTTATAACCGGGATTGCCCGGGATAAGAAGAGTACGTTGAAAGAACCTCCGAAAGCCAGTCAAGAGCGCTCAACCCACGCCTGAGCGTGGGTCAGGTACTGGTCAGACCAGCGCCCCTCGCTCTGGACAGCCTTGGCCAAAAACAGCAGATTAGACACATGTGACCAAAGAATCGGGGAGTAATTAATGAATATCCTCTACGACGAACGTCTGGATGGCGCGCTGGCGCTCAACGACAAAGCCAGTGTGCTTGATCGGCTGCAAACCAGTGTGCCTGACATGAAACTGCTTCACCGTGAGGAAGACCTTCGGCCTTTCGAGTGCGACGGTCTCTCCGCTTATCGGGTCCTGCCGATGCTGGTGGCCATGCCGGACACGCTTGAGCAGATTGAGAATCTGATGCGGGTCTGCTTTGAAATGGGCGTACCCGTTGTGACCCGGGGCGCCGGCACGGGCCTCTCCGGCGGCGCCCTGCCACTGGAACAGGGGGTACTGTTGGTCATGTCGCGGTTTTCGCGCATTCTCGACGTCGACCCGGACGCCCGCACCGCCAAGGTTCAGCCGGGGGTGCGCAACCTGGCTATTTCAGAAGCGGCGGCGCCCTACAATCTCTATTATGCGCCGGACCCCTCCTCCCAGATCGCCTGTTCAATCGGCGGTAACGTGGCCGAAAACGCCGGCGGCGTGCATTGCCTCAAATACGGCTTGACGGTCCATAATGTGCTGAAAGTGAATGTCATCACCATCGAAGGCGAGCGGATGACCCTGGGTTCCGATGCTTTCGACGCCCCGGGGTTTGACCTGCTGGCGCTGTTCACCGGCTCGGAAGGCATGCTCGGCGTGATCACCGAAGTCACTGTCAAGCTGCTGCCCAAGCCGGAAGTCGCCAAGGTTCTGATGGCCAGCTTTGACGACATCGAAAAAGCCGGCAAGGCCGTTGGCGACATCATCGCCGCCGGCATCATTCCTGGCGGCCTTGAAATGATGGATAACCTGGCTATCCGAGCCGCTGAAGATTTCATCCGGGCCGGCTACCCGGTGGAAGCCGAAGCCATACTGCTGTGCGAGCTGGACGGTGTGGAAGCGGATGTGGATGACGACTGCCAGACCGTTCGGGACGTGCTGCGCAAAGCGGGGGCCACCGACATACAGCTGGCTCGCGATGATGCGGAGCGGGCCAAATTCTGGGCCGGCCGCAAAAACGCGTTCCCCGCGGTGGGACGAATGTCGCCGGACTATTACTGCATGGATGGCACCATTCCAAAGCGCGCGCTGCCCAGCGTACTGAAAGGCATCGCCGCACTCTCCGAGGAGCATGGCCTGCCGGTGGCCAACGTGTTTCACGCCGGTGACGGCAACATGCACCCCCTCATCCTGTTCGATGCCAACAAACCCGGCGAACTTGAACTGGCGGAAAAGGTCGGCGGCAAAATCCTGGAACTCTGTGTCGAGGCCGGTGGTGCCATTACCGGCGAACACGGCGTTGGCCGAGAGAAGATCAACCAGATGTGTGTCCAGTTCAAACCCGACGAGCTGACCAGTTTCCATGCGGTCAAGGCGGCGTTCGATTCCCGGGGCTTACTCAATCCCGGCAAGAATATTCCGACACTGCAGCGGTGTGCCGAGTTCGGCGCCATGCATGTGCATCATGGCAAGCTGCCCCACCCCGACTTACCGCGCTTTTAAAGGAGGGCAGAATGCAACACGAACAGGAAAAGCACGGGGTGCACGTTGAGAGCGGGACCGACAAGGCAGCAGAACTCTGTGAGCAGGTGCGTGAAGCGACAGCGGCAAAAACGCCCCTCACAATCACGGGCGGCGGGACAAAAGCCTTCTACGGCCGACAATCGGTGCCGGAAAATGCTCAAGCAATTTCCCTGACCGAGCACTCGGGCATCACCCATTACGACCCCGTTGAACTGGTGGTTTCCGTCAGGGCCGGCACTCCGCTTAGCCAGCTCGAAGCTGCCCTTGCGGCTGAAGGCCAGCAACTGCCCTGCGAACCGCCACATTTCGGCGCCAGTGCCACTGTGGGCGGCATGGTGGCCAGCGGCCTGTCCGGTCCGCGGCGGCCCTGGTCCGGCAGCGTCCGGGATTTTGTTCTCGGCACCCGGGTCATCGGCCATGAGGGCAAAGAGCTGCGTTTTGGCGGCGAAGTCATGAAAAACGTCGCCGGCTATGATCTTTCCCGCCTGATGACGGGGGCTCAGGGCACGCTCGGCATCATTACCGAAGTGTCCTTCAAGGTGCTCCCCAAGGCGCCTGCCGTCGCTGGCTTACGGTTGGAAATGACGCTTGAAGATGCGCTTCGACGCTTCGCAGAATGGGGCCGGCAACCCTTGCCGATAACCGGGGCGGCCTACCACGACGGCGCCCTGCACCTTCGGCTTGAAGGCGGCAACAGCTCGGTACCGGCGACCGCGACCCGTCTCGGCGGCGACCGGCTCGATGCCGGTTTCTGGCAGGATCTGCGGGAACATCGTCTGGCCTTCTTCGATCCAGCCGACCCACGGCCACTGTGGCGCGTATCCCTGCCCAACAACACTCCGCCCCTGGCGCTGGACGGCGACAGTCTTTATGACTGGGCCGGCGCCCAGCGCTGGCTGCGCAGCACGATAACTGCGGACACGCTGCGCGAGATCGTCACCCGTGCCGGCGGCCATGCCACCTGTTACACACCGGGAACCACTGAGCCGTTCACGCCCCTGACCCGAACCATGGCGCGTTATCACCACCAGTTAAAGACCCAGCTCGACCCCAACGGCATATTCAATCCCGGCCGCCTCTACCCGGAGTTTTAATCATGCAAACGCGTTTCACCGAAGCCGATCTGCAAAAGCCGCATATCCGTGAAGCCGACAGGGTCATACGCAGTTGCGTGCATTGTGGTTTCTGCAATGCGACCTGTCCCACATTCCAGTTGCTGGGCGACGAACTGGACGGGCCACGCGGACGCATCTATCTGATGAAGGAGATGCTGGAAAGCCACGAAGACGACCACAAGGTGACCAAACAGACCCAACTGCACCTGGACCGCTGCCTCACCTGCCGGGCCTGCGAGACCACCTGCCCCTCGGGCGTTGAATACCACAAGCTGCTTGATATCGGTCGCGCTGAGATCGACCGTCGTGTCGGACGCACACCAAAAGAGCATTTGCTCCGGTTTGGCCTGCGCAAAATGCTTGTGGAGCCAAGGCGCTTCACGGCCCTGCTCAAACTGGGCATGGTATTTCGTCCCATAGTCCCGGGCGCGATTCGGGACAAGATGCCAGGCACGCCAGCGAGCCCCGGCAAACGCCCCGATGGCCAACATCATGCCCGCCAGATGCTGATTCTTGAAGGCTGCGTCCAGCCGGGACTCTCCCCCAACACCAACGCCGCCACGGCGCGGATATTCGATAAACTGGGCATTGGTTTGACGCCGGCGCCCGAAGCCGGTTGCTGCGGCGCCATCGACTTCCATCTCAACGCCCAGGAAACAGGCCGAGCCCGTATACGCGCCAATATTGACGCCTGGTGGCCGGCCATTGAAAATGGCTGCGAAGCCATCGTGCAGACGGCCAGCGGGTGCGGCGCCTTCGTCAAGGAATACGCCGAAATGCTGGCGGATGACCCGGAGTATGCCTTCAAAGCGCGGAAAGTCAGCGAGATGGCCAAGGATCTCGTGGAAATTCTTCAGGATGAAGACCTCGATCAACTTGCGGTCGACGATAGCCGACGCCTGGCGTTTCATTGCCCCTGCACATTGCAGCACGCACAAAAGTTGGCCGGTAAGGTTGACGGGGTGCTGACCCGTCTCGGGTTCAGCCTCACGCCGGTGGCCGATGCCCATATTTGCTGCGGCTCGGCGGGCACCTATTCGGTCACGCAACCGGTACTTTCCAAACAGTTGCGGGACAACAAGCTGGACGCCCTGGAGGCCGGCAACCCGGAACTGATCGTCACCGCCAATATTGGTTGCCAGACCCATCTCGACAGCGCCGGCCGGACACCGGTCAGGCACTGGATTGAAGTGGTCGATGACGCACTCAAGCCCTGAACCTCACGCCCACAGTCGAAATTTCAAAAACCTAATAACGAAAAGGATTCATCAATGCTAACCAAATCCGTTCTCACACTCGACGACGTCAACGCCATTCTCGATGCGGCCCAAAAAGAGGCGGAAGCCAATAACTGGGCCGTCACCGTTGCGGTGGCCGATGACGGAGGCCATCTTCTGGGGCTGCGCCGGCTCGATGGCTGCCCCGCCATGGGGTCTTACATTGCCACGGAAAAAGCCCGCTCCGCGGCCTTGGGACGCCGTGAAACCCAGGCCTTTGAAGACATGATCAATAACGGTCGCACAGCCTTCCTGTCGGCGCCGGCTCTGCAGGGTATGCTGACTGGCGGGGTGCCGGTTCTGGTCGGAGGGCAAGTGGCAGGCACTGTCGGCATTTCCGGTGTCAAGCCGGATCAGGATGCCCAGATTGCCAAGGCGGGGGTCCAGGCGGTCGCGAGCTGACACATGGTGCGGCGATCGCGGCTTTAGTGGCTGAGCTTTGCCCTGAGCCAGAAAAGCAGCGCGATCGTCGAACGAAGTACAAGAATGGCGGGGCGGACAAGCAGCAGGAAAGCCCAGCTGCCCAGGTAAATCAACGGCGCCAGGAGGAGCGCCCAGCCGGTGAACTGAACCAGCCAGGCGGGCAGGTCCAGCACCGTCGCCAACTCGGCAAGCACATCACTGATAAAGGCCGGGTGGGCGACCACCACGTAAGCAAGCCCGGCCGCCACCGGCCATTTGGCATACTTGACGGTTTTCGAGGCCATGCTTCCGGCTCTTGTCAGACGTGCTCCCAATGCCGCCGAGCGGCTCGCTACGCCCGCATTTTTTGTGGTGGCCGAAACCGCCCTGCCCGCCTTCAGGACCTTGAAGGCACTGCCGGCAATGGCCAGATCAACCGCCAGCCAGGCCCCATCTTCAAGGGTGAGATCTTCGCCCGCCCGATACTTGACCTCAACATTACGGATACCGCTGGACAGAAACTGGCTGACGCCTTCCACCACTCTTTCGGTTGTTATCCAGTCGACTTGGCCATCCAGCCCGGGTCTGAACTGGCCAAGGAAATCATGGCCCTCCTGCTGAATAAAATTTACCGCGTACCAGCCCCTTTCTTCCGGCGACAGGGCTTGCCCTTGCCTGATGGTTGTCGTGTCGGTTTCAGGTGCTTCAGAGCCGCCACTCGCCGATGGCGGCGGGGAGTCTCGCCAAAGACTGGCCAGCGACTCTTTGGCACTGAGCCACAGCACATTGGTTCGATTCATTACCTCAACCGACCAGACGTCATTCTGGTGAAAGTAGTAAATAGGAAGCAGAACCTGCTCACCGTATTCGGCGAGGATTTCCCGAAATTCCGGTTCGGCCCCGTAAAGCGGCAAAATTTTCCGGGCGATATCCGGATGGGCGAGCATGGCGGCGCGGGCTTTCAGAAATAAACGCTCGTTGGCGCGGTAATCAAGCAACAGAGCCTGAATATCAATCGGCTCATCGTGAATGCCCGGAACGCTGTCCAGCTCGGCAGCCACCTGGATACCGACAAGTCTCTCCTCGATGGCGACCGGTTTCGCTGTCAACGTGATTACCAGGGCGATCAACAGTGCCAGCCCTATTATTAACGTCATCTTTTTCAACAGTCTGCCCTGCCGGTTGAGCGCCTTCCCCAAAATCGGGCTCCGGGGGCGACGTTGGCAAAATTCGTTTCTGTCCTGCGGATGATAACCCGGAGGCGCCGGCTTCCGCTGATTTTGTTGCAACATCTGTGGATGGGGCTACTGGCCGAAGCTGGAAGCCGCGCCGGCAAGATAGTCTAATTCACCCGGGGATGATTTTCGCTTGAGCGCTCTATTGCGATGGGGAAAACGACCAAACCTGGCGACAATATCGTAATGATCCCTGGCTGAGTCCAGAAAACTGCCCAAAAACTCCCGCGAAAGCCCTTCCGAGCTTGCTACCAGTTGTTCATAACGCTCGACGGAGAGCGCCTGTTCAGCAATTCGCTCCGAATGCTGCAGCGGCATATAGAAGAAAGCACGCATGATGCCCGGCAACTCAAGATCCTGGCTTTGCTCCATCCCCTGCTTCGCGACTTTAACGGCCAGGGGATCATTACTGTAAGCCAGGGCGCCCCCTCGATAGATATGACGGCTGAACTGATCCAGCAGAATGATCTCAGCCAGACTGCCGCCCGCCTCACGGCGCCAGTGATCCAGGCCGCCTTCCGAGGCGATAAGGACCATTGAAAAAAAACGGCGCCGGATCTCCCGATCAAAGCCTTTGGTGGACCGAAACCAGCGAGTGCGGTGAAAGCGGTCAGGAAGGCCGGATTCATCCAGTTCGCCAAACCAGTAGTCCAAAATCTCTCGCCATCCGAACATTAACAGTGCAACCTCATATCTGTATAAATGGGTTTTCCAGGGCCCCGGGGCAAAGCTGCCTGCGCGGGACCTGCATTTCAACAATAACCGATAATCTATAGGATATCGGAGAAGCGTTCATAATTGTCACAAAGGAGTTCATTGACCATGTCGAAGTCCCACAGAATCGTGCTTCTTGCGCACGGAAGCAGCGACCCGCGCTGGTGCGAAACCTTCGAGGCGTTGGCCGCACCGACGGTCGAAGCCGTTCCCGGCTCAGTGGTTGCTTACATGGAGCTGGCTGAACCCAGCATGGAAAAGGTGATAGCCGAGGCTGTTGCCGAAGGCTGTGAGGATTTCACCATCCTGCCGCTTTTCCTGGCGGTCGGCCGCCACCTCCGCAAGGATGTACCCGGCATGATCAAACAGATGGAATCCGAGCATGGCATAAGCATCCAGCTGGCGGCGCCGGTGGGTGAGAACCCCCAGATGGGTCTGGCGATTCGGGATGTCGTGGAACAGACATTGGCCAAGCCATCAGCCTGATAAACGCTGGCAGCCTGCAACACACCATAATAAAGAGGAAGCGGCATGGCCAAATCACTGCTCATAACCGGCGGGACGGGATTCATTGGGACGGTACTCTGCAGAGAGCTGCTGGACAAAGGCTATGAATTAACCGTTCTAAGCCGACAAGATGCTGTCAGTGTTCAAGATCGGTGCGGTAAGGTTTCGCCGGTGCGCTCGCTGCGCGAACTTGACGGCGCCGCGGGTTTTGACGGCGTTATTAACCTGGCTGGCGAGGGAATTGCCGAGAAACGTTGGTCAGAGGCTCGCAAACGGGCCTTGCGAGATAGCCGCATTGCGCTGACCGAAGAGCTGGTGCGCAGTATTGGCTCTTTTAAGCGCCAACCTGACGTCATGGTATCGGGTTCCGCCGTCGGCTTTTATGGCAATCAGGGAGACCGTCCGGTCGATGAAAATACCCAACCGGTAGATGAGTTCACACACCGGCTGTGCCGCGACTGGGAAGATGCCGCAAAACCTGTCACCGAAAACAAGGTCCGGCTCTGTTTCTCGAGAACTGGCCTTGTTGTCGGCCGCCATGGTGGCTTCCTGCAAAAAATGATACCCCCCTTCAAGCTTTGTCTTGGTGGCCGCCTTGGCGATGGCAAACAATACATGCCCTGGGTGCACCGGCAGGACGTGGTTAATGCTTTAATATGGATGCTGGAAACCGAGAGCGCCTCCGGCCCCTATAATGTGGTGAGCCCCAACCCGGCCACCAATGCGGAATTCACCAAAACCCTCGGGCGCGTACTGAACCGCCCGACTCCTTTCCCTGCCCCTCCGTTTGTACTGAAGCTTGCCCTGGGGGAAATGGCCGGATTGCTGCTTACGGGGCAAAGGGCAATGCCGGAGCGCTTGCTTGCCGAGGGATTCAAATTTCGTTATCCCGAACTTGAGCAGGCACTGACGGACGCTGTTGGCTAAAAAAGCGCCGGGTCAAGAAAGTATTTGACAGACCCAAAGGCCTTACTTAATATACGCGCCATCTTAACGAGCAAGCGGTGACACGACACGTCCCCTTCGTCTAGTGGCCCAGGACACCGCCCTTTCACGGCGGTAACACCGGTTCGAACCCGGTAGGGGACGCCACTTTCACTTGCCTGTTTCTCGTTTAATCTAACCGGTCAGAAGCCGGTTTTTTTATGTCTGTATTATCTTCGACGCCTCCCCTTTGATTTTATTTTGATCGCTGATTCTCCCGATATTTTTCATTTTTACGGCTCTGTAAAAGCGGGGCGCCGGAACTACTGCTATAGTCTCAGGCGTGGGTGCTTGGACTGAGTGGTACGCAGTGGATTAGTGAAATAACCAGACGGGCCACTAGGCTGTCACGTTCGAATTCGATCACCATCATTTCCGAAATCGAGGTTGGCTGAAGTCCGGCAAATGCAGCGACTAGCAAAACGTTTTCAGCAATTCCGTTCCAAATCCCCGCTTTCATTTCGGCTACTGGGTTATATTCTGTTATTCAGTTCCGCTTTTTCCCTTGTCGCCTCCGCCATTCAGATTTACACGGATTTCCGTAACGATGTGGCGCTGGTGGAGCGACGCCTGTCAGTGATCGAGACCAGCTATGCCAGCAGCTTGTCCCGAAGTATTTGGGCACTGGACCAAAAGCTGCTCGAGATCCAGATGGAGGGCATAATGAGCCTCCCTGATATTACTCATCTGCATCTGACCGTCTTGCCCGACTCGGAAATGATTATGGGAGAACTCCCCGCCGACACCTCCGTAATTCAACACCAATTCAAACTCAACCATGACAACTCCGAACGCTATGAACTTGGCGAACTCACCGTCACTGCCGGCATGGGTCGTATTTACAGCAGTATGCGGCACAAAATGGCGGTCATCCTCACCACCGAGTTTTTCAAAACTTTCTTCATAGCCATCCTCATTGTCTGGGTGTTTCGGTACTTTATTACGCGACATTTGTCCGCCATGTCCTCTTATACCCGTCAGTTTTCCCTGGAAAACCTGGATAAACCACTATTGCTTGATCGGCCGGACACCAGGATAAACCGCGCGGATGAGCTGGGACAGGTCACCGATGCCATCAATCACATGCGCAACCGGCTGCACCAGGATGTGAAGCGCCAGGCAAATGATGCCGTTGAAATCCGGAAACTGTCGAAGGCCATTGAGCAAAGCCCGTCATCGGTAATGATCTGCGACCGGAGCTGGCGCATAGAGTTTGTAAACCAGAAATTCTCACAACTGACCGGTCACAAACCGGAAGACGTTCTTGGCAAAAGGCCGGGACTGCTCAGTTCCGAAGACTGCACCAAGAAAGAAACCAGTCAGCTCTGGCAAAACATCCAGCTTCAAGTGAAACGGGTCGGTGTCTGGCAGGGTGAGATTAACAGTGCCCGTAAAAACGGCGAGCAGTTTTGGGAGCAGATCATCGTCACGCCGATCAAAGATTCGGACGGCGCCGTCAGCCATTATCTGATTCTCGGTGAGGATATTGGCATTCGAAAACGATACGAACAGCAACTGTTGCGACAGGCCAATTACGATATTCTGACCGGCCTCCCCAACCGCATGCTCGCCCTTGATCGGCTCAAGCTTGCTCTGGCTCACGCTCAGCGCGAGAAGACCATGGTGGCGGTCATGTTTCTCGACCTGGACAATTTCAAACACATCAACGACACCATGGGCCACGACGCCGGCGACAGCCTTCTCATTGAGGCTGCGCGACGAATTGCCAGTTGCCTGCGCGGGAGCAGCACCGTGGCCCGACTCGGTGGCGATGAATTTTTGGTCATTCTGCCGGCGTTGGTTAGCCCGGAGCCCACAGAGCAGGTGGCTAACCGTATTCTGGAGAACTTTATTCCGCCGTTCCGGGTGGACGGCCAGGAAGTCTTTGTGACCACCAGCATCGGCATTGCGGTTTACCCGGTTGATTCCGACAACAGCAGCACCCTGCTGCAACACGCCGATGCGGCCATGTACCAGGCCAAAAACAAGGGCAAGAGCGCTTTTGAGCGGTTTGCGCCGGAGATGAAAGAAGTGTCCCACGAACGCTTGCAAATAGAGTCCCATTTGCGCCGTGCCCTGGAACTTCGGGAATTCGAGCTGTATTTCCAACCGATCGTCAATACCGCGTCAGGAACGCTCGTTGGCGCGGAGGCTTTGCTGCGCTGGAACAACCCCGCCATGGGCATGGTGATGCCCGATAAATTTATCCCTCTGGCCGAGGAAACCGGCCTGATTACGCCCATTGGCGAATGGGTTCTCCTGGAAGCCTGCGAAGCCGCCATGCGCTGGGAGAACGCAACTGGCCTGAAACTGAGTATCGCGGTCAATGTCTCGCCCCGGCAATTTCGTGATCCCGGCTTTGTCGATATGGTAGTGTCAGCAGTAGAGCGCACCGGGATCAGTCCGGTTCGGCTTGAGCTTGAAATAACAGAACGGCTGATCCTTGATAACACAATCGAGACCGCCGAGATTTTAAGGCGTCTCGATGACTATGGTGTTCGGCTTTCGGTTGATGATTTCGGCACTGGCTTTTCGGCACTGAGTTACCTGAAAAGCTACCCGTTTGATACACTCAAAATCGATAAGTCCTTCATTCGGGATGTGATGACACAGCAAGGTGATGCTTCCCTGGTCAAAGCCATTATCAACATGGCTCACAGCCTGGGCCTGACGGTGATTGCCGAGGGAGTGGAAGAGGAACCCCAAACACGATTCCTGATGGACAACGACTGTGACTTTGCCCAGGGCTATTTTTATAGCCGACCGGCGCCGGAAAGTGAGTTTGAAGCCTGGTTAAGACATAATCATCGCACTCGATTCTAAGGCAGATCACGCAAGATCAAACAGCATAGGCAGGCCTCATGGAAGACGTCATACTTGTGGTAAATTGCGGTAGCTCGTCATTGAAGGTGGCCCTTTTCTCCCCCCGGCTCCAACATTTGGCCGGTGCCCTGGCGGAACGTCTCGGACAGCCTGACGCCAAAGCCCGCGCGGGCGTGGACAAAGTCCACGTGCCTTTACCGAAAAACGCCAACCACGAAGATGCGCTGGCAGCGCTCATCCGGCATTTCGAAGAGCAACGACTTCTGACGCGTCAACCGCTCGCTATCGGCCATCGGGTTGTGCACGGCGGCGAAGCTTTTAGGGCACCGGCGCTGATAGATGCCGAGGTCCTGGAAGCCATTGAAGACTGCACCAGCCTGGCCCCCTTGCATAACCCGGTCAATCTGACGGGCATCCGGGCTACCCAGGCTCTCTTTCCCGATGTGCCGCAGGTCGCGGTATTCGATACTGCTTTTCATCAAACCCTGCCGTCCAAAGCTTATCTTTATGGGTTGCCGAGACGCTTCTATGACGACTGGGGGGTCCGGCGTTATGGCTTTCACGGCACCAGTCACAGCTTCATGCTGACCGAAAGCGCCCGCATACTGAACAAACCCGAATCCGAAACCTCCATTATTTCAGCGCATTTAGGCAACGGCTGCAGTATAACGGCGATACGGAACGGCAAAAGCGTAGACACCAGCATGGGCCTCACGCCGCTGGAAGGACTGGTCATGGGCACCCGATCCGGCGACATTGACCCGGGCTTGTTCGATTTCCTGCGCTCCCGTGGCATTGATGGTGAGGCACTGAGTGACCTCCTCAACAATGACAGCGGTCTGCTGGGCCTGTCCGGATCCACCAATGACATGCGTACGCTGATCAGACAGGCAGATCAGGGTGACCGACGCTGTGCTGACGCACTCGCTGTGTTCTGCTTCCGATTGGCCCGTTACATAGGGGCGATGATGGCTTCACTGGACAGCCTGGATGCCCTGGTTTTCACCGGTGGCATCGGAGAGAACAGCGACCGGGTCCGCAAGGACACGCTGGCTCCCCTCGGCCTTCTCGGCTTCAGTCTGGATTCCGGCGCCAATGAAAAGCACGGGCGTGACTCGAAGCATCACATAGAGCACAGCAACAGCCGCTTTCCCGTTCTGGTCGTTGCCACCAACGAAGAAGCGGTTATTGCTAGCGCAGCCCTGGCCCAGTCCTGTTAATTCCGATTGCTGTTAAACATTAAACTGAATCCGACCGCGATCTCTTCATTCTCCGCATCGGCCCAACACCATCAAAAGGATCTTCATGGCTAAAAATCTGTTTATCGCACCGACGGCCCTGGAATCAGGCCTGACCTCGATTTGTCTGGGCCTGGTCCGTGCACTTGACCGGGTTGGTGTGCGTGTGGGTTTTTATAAGCCGGTGGGCCAGGTTTCGGACCGGGACGACGAGAGTTCGGACCAGCCTGACCGTTCCATTGCATTTGTTCGGGCACGAAGTGACTTGAACCCCCCCGACCCGGTAAGTCTCCGCGAAGCTCAGCGTTTTCTTAATCGGGGCGACAGTGAAAACCTGATGGAAAACATCGTCGCCAATTACCACAAGGCTGCAAAAGACGTTGATGTGGTCATTATCGAAGGCCTGGTTCCGGATCGTAGCGAGGCTTATACCGCGCGTCTGAATGTCGAGATGGCTCGCAACCTGACTGCCGATGTCATTCTGGTCAGTGGGCCCCAAAACCGGACAGTAGAAGAGCTGGACGAATGGCTGGAGTTTTCCGCACGCCTGTTTGCCGCGCCGGAAGACCCGGATGTTATTGGTGTGATTCTCAACAAGGTCGGCGAACCGGAGCACTCCGAGTTTGCACCCAGAGTCGCCAATAAACATGTGCGGGATGCGCCCGATTACGCAAAAGAATGTCGCGTCTTTGCGGACGGTCGCCTGCGGCTTCTCGGCGCGATCCCCTGGCAGCCGGAATTACTGGCACCAAGGGTATTGGATGTGGCCAGAGAAACAGGCGCCCGGTTCATTCATGAAGGACAAAGCCGGGAGCGCCGGGTTCAAACGATGTCGGTGACCGCTCGCACCATCCCCAATATGGTTGAGACTCTGCGACCGGGGACCCTGGTAGTCACCCCGGGCGACCGTGAGGATATTCTGATGGCAACGGCCTTGAGTGCGCTCAATGGTGTGCCTCTGGCGGGGCTGTTGCTGACGGGCAACCTGGAGCCGGACGAACGCACCATGCGGGCCTGTCGGGGGGCTTTTAACACCGGACTGCCCCTGCTCATTACCGAAACCGATACCTATGAAACCGCCTACCGGCTTGCCCGCCTCTCCCCCAAAGTTCCCCTGGACGATCCGGAGCGTATTGAAAAGGTTATGGAGGCGATCGCGATACGGCTGGATACGGAGTGGCTTCAGAAGCACCTTCGAATTGAACGGGAGAGGCGTTTATCGCCTCCGGCCTTCCGGTACCGACTGTCGGAAAAAGCCCGGTCGGCGAATAAACGCATTGTCCTGCCGGAGGGCAGCGAGCCCCGCACCCTTGAGGCAGCCATTAAATGCCATGAGCGGGGGCTGGCCCGGTGCGTGTTGATCGGTGGTCGGGACGAGATTGAATCGGTTGCGCAATCCCGTGGTTTGTCTCTGCCTGACAATATGGAAATCATCGAACCGGCTGATGTTCGCGACGATTACGTTGAAGCCATGGTGGAATTGCGCAAACACAAGGGCCTGGCGCCGGAAATGGCCAAAGCGATGCTGGAAGACAATGTCATGCTAGGCACCATGATGGTCGCGCTGGATGAGGCCGACGGCCTGGTTTCCGGGGCCGTCCACACCACCGCGAACACGGTCAGGCCCGCTTTACAGCTAATCAAGACCCACGAAAACGCCGCCGTGGTGTCTTCGATATTTTTCATGCTGTTGCCGGAACAGGTACTGGTCTACGGTGACTGTGCCATTAACCCCGACCCCAATGCACAGGAACTGGCGGACATCGCCATTCAGAGCGCCGAATCCGCCGAGGCTTTCGGAATCACGCCCGTGGTCGCCATGATCAGTTATAGCACCGGCGAATCCGGTACTGGCGAGGATGTGGACAAGGTCCGCGAAGCTACAAGCATCGCCCAAAAGCGCCGCCCTGACCTTCTGATTGACGGCCCCCTGCAGTATGATGCCGCCGCCATTGAAAGCGTGGGCCGGAGCAAGGCACCGGACAGCAAGGTCGCGGGCAAGGCCACTGTGTTTATTTTCCCCGACCTCAATACCGGCAACACCACCTACAAAGCCGTACAACGAAGCGCCAATGTAATCAGCATAGGACCCATGCTTCAGGGTCTGCGCAAGCCTGTTAATGACCTCTCAAGAGGGGCCCAGGTGGAAGATATCGTGTTCACCATTGCCTTGACTGCCGTGCAGGCGCAGCAGGTGGCGGACGCCGGGTCTTGAGTTGCTGCAGCCGTGTGAAATCGGGTCGCAAGCCTGCACAAAGCTACCGGGCAAACACCAATATTTAACTGGGCTTTTTGCTTTTCATGCGGGGCCGCTTGGTGTGCTTGCTTCTGCCGCCCTCTTTCGCATCCTGATCCTTTTTAACCTTTTGCCGGGGTGTCATACGATTGACCCGATCGGCAAAGGGGTTCTCGCTGGATTTGAATTCGAAACGAATAGGCGCGCCTTTCACTGCAAGCACGCGGCGAAACGTATTTTCAAGATAGCGCTTGTACGCCCCGGGGAGCGCTGCCGTCTGGTTGCCGTGAACCACAATCACCGGCGGATTGGACCCGCCCTGATGAGCGTAGCGTAATTTGATGCGACGGCCGTGGACCAGGGGCGGCTGATGTTGAGAAATCGCGTCTTCGAGAATCATCGTCAGGCGATTCGTGGGCCACTTCGCCATCGCGGACTCATAACAGGAGGTGATGGAATCGTACAACACCCCGACACCGGAACCGTGCAGCGCGGAGATATAGTGTTTGTCTGCGTAATCAAGAAAGTCCAGCCGGCGTTTGACCTGTTCTTTCACTTTGGCCTTTTCTTCCGGATCCATGCCATCCCACTTATTCACCGTAACGACCAGTGAACGACCGGCATCCAGGACAAATCCAATCAGGTGAAGGTCCTGGTCCACCAGGCCGGTTCGGGCGTCGATCACCAGGATAACAACGTGAGCGTCTTCAATCGCCTTCAGGGTTTTGATGATGGAGAACTTTTCCACCGTCTCACTGACGTTCTTGCGGCGCCGCACTCCGGCCGTGTCAATAAGCGTGTACTGCTCGCCCTGACGTTCATAAGGAATATAAACGCTGTCACGAGTCGTGCCGGGCATGTCGTAAACGATCACCCGCTCTTCGCCGAGCATACGGTTTACCAGTGTCGACTTGCCGACGTTAGGACGCCCTACGATGCCGATGCGAATACCGGGGTAACGATCCGCGCGGTCCTGGTCTTCCAGCTCTTCCGGGCTTGGCATCAACAGCTCTAACATCGAGCGGATGCCGCGATTATGGGAAGCGGACGTGAGAAAAACAGACTCGAAGCCAAGACTGTAAAAGTCGCTGGCCGCCACATCAGGGTCCATGCCATCGGTCTTGTTAACGACCAGGTGGGCGTTTTTGCCAGTACGGCGCAAATGTTGGGCGATGAGTTCGTCGCCGCCGGTCAGGCCTGCCCGACCGTCCACCAAAAACAGAACAATATCCGCCTCTTCAACGGCCTGCATTGAGTGTCGGGCCATTTCCGCATCCAGACCCTGCTCGTTACCGGTCAGACCTCCAGTATCAATCACGATGAAACGCCGGTCATCGTAATGGCCTTCACCGTACTTTCGGTCCCGGGTCAGGCCCGGGACATCGGCAACCAGCGCATCTCTCGTGCGTGTCATCTGATTGAATAGCGTTGATTTGCCAACGTTCGGTCTTCCGACCAGGGCAATCACTGGAGTCATAGGTTTCCACTATCGTTAAATACAAATCAACAAAACCGGCGCCAAGGCAGCACCGGAATTGCGGACGATGCCCGCGTCAGGGGGCAAGGGTCAGTCTTTTTTGACAAGTTGTATGGCGGCAAGTTTCCCGCCGTTGCCATACACCAGAATCTGGTCCTGCCAGCGCAAAAAGGGTACTCGAAGGCCATCGCCACTGAATTTCGTCTGACCGGCAAAAGTTCCGTCGAGTAATGACAGGGCATGAATATAGCCTTCAAAATCTCCCACAAGGAGATAATCTTCAGTGGCCACCGGGCGCGTCAACTGGCGCCAGCGAAGCTGGTCCTGGCTCCAGACTGATTGACGGTTCTGGCCTTGCAGAGCCGTCACCGTGCCGTTGGCTTCCGCGACAAATATATTGCCATAGGCAATTGCCGGCGACCTCAGGCTGGACATGGACCGGCTCCAGATTTCTTCGCCGTTGCGTAAATCCACGGCCGCCAGCTTGCCTTTATAACCCACCACCAGAGCTGCGGAATCAACAATGACCGGCTCTGCGGTAATGTCCACCAGGCGTTCAAGTTCGGTGCGACCTTTGGCTTCGCCAATGGTGTATTGCCATTGCGGTTGGCCGGTCTCGGTCGAGAGCGCGAATAGCTGGCCACTGGCAAGAGAGGCCAGCACAATTTCGCTGCCCACCACAGGTGCGGCTGAACCCCTGAGGGTCAGGACGGGCACCACGCCGTCGTACTGCCAACGTTTTTCTCCGGTGGCCGCATCGAACCCAAGAACTTTACCGTCGATGGTTTGAGCCACCACCAGCGAACCATTTGACTGCGGCGGCGCGATTACTTCGTTGGGCAGACTGGCTTGCCAGAGAGCTTCGCCACTGGACCCGTCAAAGGTCAACAGATTTGCATTTTCAGACACCAGGTAAAGCCGCTCGGGATCAGCGCCGACGCCGGCCATGATGGTTTGGTCCAGATCACGCCGCCAGTTCACTTTACCGTTTTCGGGATTGACCGAAACCAGTTCGCCGTCGGCCGAAGCGGCATAGAGACTCTCATCCATCAGGGTGGGCTGGAGATGCAGATATTTGCCGTCGTGACCGTCACCCACTGACACGTTCCATAAGGTTTTAAACTTGACGGTCTCAACAACGTCCGGAACTTCCGCTGGTTGGTCAACAGGCTCATTGCTGCTGCAGCCTGCCAGGACGAAAATCGCCGACAGGAACACGAAACTGAACTTGCGGTAACGCTTGCCCGGTACCATCAACCTTCCTCCACACTGGCCAGATCGGCGATTTTAAGTCTCAACAGGCCCGAATTCTGGCCTTCCATCGCATCGCTCGCGACTTCATAGGCTTGCCTTGCACCAGCACGATCACCCTCGGCCAAAAGAATGTCCCCTTCAAGCTCGGCAAATAGCGCAGCAAACTGGTCGGCGTCCGTTGCGCCGCGAAGTGTTGCAAGGGCTTCAGCATTGTCGCCGGCCGCGAACTGAGCCTGTGCCAGGCGATGCCGCACGATAGGCTCAACCGGACCGTCCTGCTCGACCTTGTCATGGGCCCATTTCAGGGACTCAACCGCGTTAGCAGCCTCGTTTTTTTCCGTCATCTGCTGTTGGGCGAGAATCAGGGTGCCATAAATCGAATAAGCGCTGCCGTCGAAATCCTCCTGCAGACTCTTGGCAATGTAGGAAACGGTTTCGAAACTGTCCGGGCCACCGCTTTCCACGGCGCTTAGAAGATTATTATACCGCGCCGCCGCTTCACTCTGTGCTTGGGCCTGCTGCGTTTGCCAGGCTTGCCACCCGAACGCAATAGCAAGCGCCGCGGCGATACCAATCAGCAGCGAAGTGCCGTTTCTTTTCCACCAATTCTTGATCGCTTCGACCTGTTCTTCTTCGGTCCGCATTTCGGCCATAATTCCTCTCGCTTTAAGTCAAAATCTTGTTTTGGTTGCGCAAAAACTGTTGGCGTCAGGCGCCGTAAAGCCCTTGCGAAAGAGCTTGCGCCAGTTGAGCCTGGGGCACATCCTGCTGCGGTTCGCCAGAGCGCAGCGGCTTCAACGCCGCTGTTTCCGCCACCACCTCGTTTTCACCCAGAATCACAGCGTAACGTGCGCCGCTTCGATCTGCTTTTTTCATTTGGCTCTTGAAGCTGCCGCCGCCGCAATGGCTCACTACGACGCAGCCAGGCAATGCGTTACGGAGCTGCTCGCTCAATGCCAGGGCATTGGCAACAGCCGATTCACCCAGAGCGGTAACGTAGACATCCACATCGCCATTCACGCTGGCCGGCACCAGGCCCAGAGTCTCAAGCAAAAGAATGAGCCGTTCCATGCCCATGGCAAAGCCCACCGCTGCCGTGGGTTTGCCGCCAAGCTGTTCAACCAGGGCATCATAGCGTCCACCGGCACAAACGGTGCCCTGGGCCCCGAGGCTGTCGGTTATCCATTCAAAAACGGTTTTACCGTAATAATCCAGCCCCCGAACCAGGCGTGGATTGACCGTGTAAGCTATACCCGCAGCATCCAGAAGGCCCTTGAGAGACTCGAAGTGGGCCCGGGACTCATCATCCAGAAAATCATCGAGCTTCGGCGCCCGATCAAGCAGCCGCTGTGTGTTCTCGTTTTTACTGTCCAGAATCCTCAAAGGGTTGGTGTCCAGCCGGCGCTGGCTGTCGCCGTCCAGCTCAGAGCGGAAGCCGGTCAGGTAGTCCACCAGGGCCAGGCGGAATTCCCGGCGGGCCTGTGCCGTGCCGATGGAGTTGAGTTCGAGCCGGGTGTGCTCAGCCAGCCCCAGTTTACGCCACAGGCGCGCGGTCATGATCAACAGCTCAGCGTCGATATCCGGGCCGGTCATACCGAAACATTCCACGCCAATCTGGTGGAACTGCCGATAGCGACCTTTCTGAGGCCTCTCGTGACGAAACATCGGGCCGGTATACCAAAGCCGCCTGGTCTGATTGAACAACAGGCCGTGTTCTTCGGCCGCCCGAACACAGCCCGCAGTACCTTCCGGACGCAGGGTGAGATTATCGCCATTCCGATCGGGAAAGGTGTACATTTCCTTCTCGACGATATCCGTCACTTCACCGATGGAACGCTTGAAAAGCTCCGTCTGCTCAACGATCGGCATACGGATTTCCTGATAACCGTAAGCGCCAAGTATCTGTCTTACGGTATCTTCAAGATATTGCCACACGGGTGTCTGGTCGGGCAGGATGTCGTTCATCCCACGAATTGCCTGAATTTTAGCCAAGGTTGAACCTTAATTCTGTTGTAACTGCCCGGCCACTGCCTGAGCTGTTTTGAGTTATCGCCGGTTAAATATCGAGCGTGAATTCAACCCGATTGTTGACAATGCGATAGGCAGACAAATCCACGAGTTCACCCCGAAACGCCAACCGTGACACCGCGTCGGCGGCCCCCAGGACCACACGTAAGGGTGGCTCCGCATCCAGTTCAAGGGTATCGCCATCCCGATACAGCGATGAAACCAGAGTGCGGCCGTCGGCGCTCGTCACCTGCACCCAACAGGCGTCGGAAAAACTCGCGGACAGGCTCACATTCCGGCTTTCCTCCCCGCCTTCCGCACGCCCGGACTCAGCACGGGACTCAACGATCGGTCGATCCGTTGCCATGGCGGGCGCTTGATCGAGCGAACCGTCAACTGCTGGCTCCTGAGACTCGGACAAATCGACCAGCGGCTCGGCACTCTCTGTCTCCGGTGCAACGTCCTCAACCGGGGCATTGTCTTCAGCGGGAGAGTCTGACTGCAAAGGCAGCGGTTGCATTACCTCCGGCTCCTCTGCCGGAGAGGTCTCCGGGACTGTCGTCGTGCCGGCGTCGGGCCCACTTCGCTCCGATTCGTCAGGTAAGGGCGCCTCCTGCTCAATCGGGCCGGTTGTTTGCCCCTCTGTCTGGCTTGACTCGGGCTCGGCCAGGACCAGGTCGTCCTCCGGGGGAACCCGATCCTTGCGCTCGGGAAGAGTATCATCAGCGACACCGCCAGTTTCGGCAATGTCATCGGATGATTTAAAAACCGAGGACAACAGGCCCTCGGATTCCATCGCGATAAGTCTCATTGCGCCATAGGCAAGGCCAACAATAACCAGAGAGAAAATCACCACACGGGCCACGCGCTTTTTTCGTGCTTTTTTGCGTTGTATGTCCTGCAGGGGGTTGATTTCTTCTGCGTCTTCCCTCTCCCGACGCAGCGGTTCCAACTCCTGATTCAGTTGAGCAACCAGTGCGTCTGCGGGTAGACCAACCTGATTGGCATAGGTACGAACATAGCCTTTAAGAAATATCTCGCTGTCGACCTGGCGGTAATCGCTGCGTTCGATCGCTTCGATAACCACGGGGCGAAGGTGCTGGCCCTCTGCAATGTCTGATACCTTCAGACTTGCCGCTTCACGTGCCTTGCGTAATTGCTCACCAACCGTTTCCTGTGCCGGTTGCCGGAGATTTTCTTCACTTACCATCGGACATCAACGCCTTATATTTTTGATATTGCTCCGAATTCGGGTATTTATTCCTGAGCAGAAGGGCCAGACTCGCAGCCCTGTTCTGATCACCTCGATGACGAGCAATCCTTAAACCGGTATAAAGGCTCTCGGGCGTATGATCAATCTGCGGGTTGCGCGCTATCATGGTGTTCAGGCGATCATAATGGAAGGCGGCTTCGTCAACTTTGCCAGCCTCAACCAGCGCCGTGGATAGGGCCAGCAATGCCCGCAAGTCACTTCTACCCAGCCTGACAGCACGCTCAAAAGCCGCCGCCGCTGCTTCAGCGTTGCCAAGACGCTGCTCCGTTCGACCCAGGTTGTAGAACACCGACCCCCGATCCGCGTACCCCGAATCAGCGGCCGCTTTGGCAAACTCATTCCGGGCGGCATCGTAGCGGCCTTCGCCATACAGGAAAGCGGCATAAAAAACGCGCCCTCTCGTGTATAGAGGCTCCTCTGCCAAGGCGTCACGAAAAGCCTGCTCGGCCAGTTCCGACTCGCCTTCGCGTTCGTAAATCAGGCCCAGTACTGACAGAGCGGCCGGGCTTTCAGCATTAATTTCAAGAGCCCTGTCCAGGTGCATCCTGGCGCGGTCATAATTGCTCTGCGACACATAGGCGGTGGCAAGCTGAACATAATCCCGGACCGCTTTTTCCTCGTCTGCCTCGCGAGCAAATCGGCTGTCGGAGGTTGTCACGCAGCCGGCCAAAACGGCAATAATCACGACACTGCCAACCCATCGGGTGAACTTTATTACTCGCTTGTGGCTCACGTGGTTGTCATCCTGTTAATGCTTGTATAATTCAGGGTGTCATCTGGTGCACGGGTATGTATTTCTGACTGCGGCGGGTGCGGTCCTCAAACTGCCCCACTAACTGACCACAAGCTGCATCAATATCATCACCGCGCGGAGTCCTGATGGTAGCGACGTAACCGGCTTCATTGAGGATAGTCTGAAAACGGCGGGTCGCTGACATTTTGGGTCGCCTGAAATCACTTTCCGGAAACGGGTTAAACGGAATCAGATTGATTTTGCAGGGCAAGTCCCGCAATAGCTCCGCCATTTCCCGGGCGTGCTCCGGCTTGTCGTTCATGCCTTCGATGACCGTGTATTCAATAGTCACCTTACGCTTGTCGGGCAACCTTGCCTGATATCGCCGGGTAGCGGCCAACAATTCCGCAATGGGATACTTTTTGTTAAGCGGAACCAACTGGTTACGAAGCTCATCATTCGCTGCGTGCAACGATATTGCCAGTGAAACATCCGTAACTTCGCCCAATTTATCCAACGCCGGAACAACGCCCGAGGTGCTGATCGTAACGCGACGCTTGGAGATGCCGTAGGCCAGGTCCTCCATCATCAGGTTCATGGCATCGACAACGTTGTCGAAATTAAGCAGAGGCTCCCCCATGCCCATCATAACCACATTGGTAATCGGTCGATCAGGCCCCGGCTCGAATGGCATAAAGGCTTTGCGGGCCACCCACACCTGGCCGATGATTTCCGCGGAGGTCAGGTTACGGTTAAAACCGCGCTTACCGGTCGAACAGAAAGTGCAGTCAAGACTGCAACCAATCTGGGAAGACACACAAAGTGTGCCACGCTGGCCGTCTGGAATCAGCACGGTCTCAATGCTGTTGCCGGCGTCCATGCGCATGACCCACTTACGAGTGCCATCTTTGGAAGTCTCGTCGAAGATCACTTCGGGCCCGCGAATTTCAGCCACTTCCTTGAGCTTTTCCCGGAGGCCTTTACTGACGTTGGTCATCTGATCGAAATCGTCGACACCACGCTGATGAATCCATTGCAGGATCTGGGTCGCCCGAAAACGCTTTTCACCCAACTGCTCGAAAAAAGCCTCCAGTTTAGCTTTCGGCAGGCCTAGCAGGTTGGTTTTTTGTTCAGGCGTTGTCATTCGGGAACCTCATAATAAAAAATCAGTAACGTGACCTGGCACAGCGCTTATTAACCGGTGCCCAGATCACGCTTACCGGTCAAAATCAGCCTCTGGGGCAGATCTCGCCGTCATTGAAATAATACGCGATCTCACGTTCGGCCGATGTAGTGGAATCCGAACCATGAACGGCGTTGGCATCGATCGATGTCGCGAAATCCGCACGAATGGTGCCGGGCTCAGCGTCTTTGGGGTTAGTGGCACCCATCAGATCCCGATTCTTCAGAACGGCGCCCTCACCTTCCAGCACCTGAACCATCACCGGCCCGGAGGTCATGAACGCAACCAGCGCTGAAAAGAACGGGCGGTCTTTATGTTCAGCATAAAAGCCTTCAGCCTGCTCTTGTGTCAGATGCATCATTTTGGCGGCAACGATGCTCAAACCGGCTTTCTCAAAGCGGCTAAAAATTTCACCAATCACGTTTTTGGCAACCGCATCCGGTTTAATGATTGAAAGCGTGCGCTCGTTTGACATACTTCTTCTCCGGTTTAATGTTCAGGATGAAATAACGGACTGAGATTATACGCAGTCGGGGGGCAACTTCCTACCGCAAGCGGGGCCGGCTTAACGGCCTTGGGCCGGGGGGCGCCGAACGGACCTCAACGCCTCCACGGTTTTGATGACCTGACTGGCGGCGAAGTCCACTTCTTCGGCGGTACTAAAGCGCCCCAGCGAAAAACGGAGCGCGCGGTGCGCCTGCTCATCACTCAAGCCAATGCCCTTCAGTACGAAGGACGGCGCCATGGTCGCCGAGGCGCAGGCAGAGCCGGATGACACGGCAATCTCACGCAACCCCAGCATCAGGGATTCCGCTTCCACGCCGGCAAAACTTAAATTGAGGATGCCAGGAACACGTGCACCCGATTTATCAACGGCATTCAGCGACACCCCTGGCAAGGGTTCAAGCTGGTCAAGAAAGCGCTTTCGAAGCGCCTCAATGTGTCTGCACTCCTCCGCCAGCTTCTCCCGGGCGAGCGCGAAAGCCCGGCCCATGCCCACTATCTGATGAGTGGGCAAGGTACCTGAGCGCATGCCCCGCTCATGGCCGCCACCGTGAATCTGCGCTTCGACGCGAACGGCCGGGTCCCGCCTGACATAAAGCGCCCCTATGCCCTTGGGGCCATAGACTTTGTGCGCCGACAGCGATAACAGGTCAACGAACATTTGCTTGAGATCAATCAAGATTTTACCGGCGGCCTGGGCGGCATCCACATGAAACAGCACGCCACGCTCACGAAGAACACTGCCGATAGCGGCAACATCAGTACAGGAACCCAGTTCGTTATTGACCATCATCAGGCTGACCAGCACCGTATTGTCCGTCAGTGCCTCTTCCACCTGCGACGGCGTCACGGCACCGGTCCGGTCCGGCTTCAGCCAGGTAACCTGGCAGCCCTGAGTCTCAAGCCAGGCGCAGGTGTCCACCACGGCCTTGTGTTCGATACATGACGTAACGATGTGAGCATTGGGTTTTCCGGATACTGCGCCCTTGATCGCCAGGTTGTCCGATTCAGTGGCACCAGACGTCCAGACGATCTCACGCGGGTCGCAATTGATCAGCTCAGCCACCTCGCGACGGGCCTTTTCCACTGCAGCCTCCGCCTGCCAGCCATAGCCGTGAGAACGGGAAGCGGGGTTACCAAACACTCCGTCCAGAGTCAGACATTCCATCATGGCAGCGGCCACGTCGGGGTCTACGGGCGTGGTTGCGGCATAATCAAGGTAAACGGGCTTCTTCATGGCATCACGGAGTCAAAACGGGTGGGAGGATCACGCGGGCGACTGATCCGACAGTTGCTCGGTGTTAATGGCCTGGGCATCACGAGGCTCGGCACGAGCGCGGTTCTGCCGCTCAGCGACAACCTGTATTTCCCGTTTCTTCATCAAATCAGCGAGGCTTATGCCGCTCAAAAAACCGTGAATCTGGTCACTCAGATCCGACCACAAATGATGGGTCAGGCATTTTTCGCCTTTCTGGCAATCGCCATGGTTTTTACAGCGGGTGGTGTCCAGAGACTCATTCACCGCATCCACCACTTCGGCGATAAACAACTGGTCACAGGGTCGGCCCAGCCGGTAACCGCCGCCAGGCCCCCTCACGCTCAACACCAGCTGCTCACGACGCAGACGGGAAAAGAGCTGCTCCAGGTAAGACAGGGAAATGTCCTGGCGTCCCGAAATGTCCGCGAGGCTCACGGGGCCTTCATCCGCGTGTAATGCCAGATCCAGCATGGCGGTTACTGCATACCGGCCTTTGGTGGTCAATCGCATTAAAGCAACCTCGGTGTAAAATCTGTACAAAGTTCCATACCTAAGTATGAGTTCACCCACTAAAACAGTCAAGTATTCAAGCGTCAGGCGGGCCTTCATCATCGCTGACAATGGCTTTCGCCTCGCCTGATCTTTTTCCCATTTGCTCCGGCCGCCTAACGTTATCCCCGGATGCCTTTTCAACGGATGTCAGAATACCCCTCAGGATGTTGATTTCCATTTCATCCGGCTGGGCTCTCTGGAATAACCGCCTGAGCCGGGTCATCAACTGGCGCGGCTTGTCGCGACGATGAAACTCCAGGTCCACCAGCACATTTTCCAGATGATGAAAGAAGCCTTCCAGGTCCGATACTTTGGCCAGGGGGCGATCCCACCCTGTATCCAGGGGCGAGGTCATTGGTCGGAGTTCCGGGCTTTTGTCGGCCCCGGCATGCTGCTCAAGGTGAACCATGCGTAACTCGTAACAAATCACCTGAACGGCCATGGCGAGATTCAGGGAGCTGTAGTCCGGGTTCGACGGAATATGGATATGAAAATGGCAGCGCTGCAACTCGTCATTACTCAGGCCATGATTTTCACGCCCGAACACCAGCGCCACAGTGCCCTGCTCGGTATGGGCATAGGTTTTGGCAGCGGCATCCGGCGGCGGGATGACAGGCCAGGGAACCTTGCGGCCCCGGGCACTGGTGCCCATTACCAACACGCAATCGGCAATGGCCTCATCAAGAGTATCAACCACATGGGCACGATCCAGTACATCCGAAGCGCCCGACGACCGCGCATAAGAAGCTTCGTCAGGAAAAGACCCGGGCTTGACCAGCCAGAGATTGGCCAGCCCCATATTCTTCATCGCCCGCGCGACGGCTCCGATGTTGCCGGAATGAGAGGTCTCAACCAGCACGATGCGCACCTTCTCCATGGGCGTGATGGTCGGACCTGAGGGCAATGCCGTTTTACGCATGATTGATTGTCTCTGCGGAGTTAGTGAAAGCGACTTTAAATATCAGAAACGGGATTATACCAGAGTGCTGGCTGGCCCGAACCCGAGTGCTCCTCGCACACTCAATAATTAATGCCGACATCGAATTTCTTTAAAAACATACAAGGGAAAACCCCGATTTGATATGATATGCGGCCTTCACCCAGCCAGTTGATGATGAGTCTGATGCAACCAGCAATTAAAATGGCCCTGCGCGTGGCGCGCCAGGGATCTGATTTTCTTAAGTCCCACTTCGAACGCCAGGAACTTGCCGAAAAAGATACCGTTGAATTGCGCTCGCAACTCGACCGGATAGAGCAGTCCCTGTATGACAATTTTGCCGAGCAGCTACAGAAATCCTACAAGGATCATGTCATTGCGCCCTTGGGTGAGGCGAATGCCGGCGATCAGGAAAAAACCTGGCACATTTTCCCGGTCTTGGGGCAGGAAAACTTTCTGCGGGGCATTCCCGAGTTCGCTCTCGCCCTCATGCAAAAACACAACAATCGCCCCGAAAACCTGCTTTTGGTGAACCCTGTCAGTGGCGAGGAATATACCGCCAGTCGGGGACGCGGCTCAGCGCTGAACAGCCGGCGCGTACGCACGAGCAATATACGTCATGCTGAAGAAGCCGTCGTGGTTACCAATATTCTGGAACAGGCCCGAGGCTCTGATAACGCCCTGCTTTGGGGCGAAATGGCCGCAACACTCGCCCAGCAAACCGCGGGCCTGCGTACTTCCGGCTGTGTCGCACTCGATATCGCTCGGGTGGCGGCAGGTCACCTCGATGCCGCTGTTATTTTCCGGCCCCAACCGGTCGACCTTGCCGTCGCGATCGTTATTGCCAACGAATCCGGTGCCCTGACCGGTGATTTTTCCGGAAATCCCTTCACACAGCAGGGCCGGCAGATGGTTATTGCCAACCCTAAACTGTTCAAGGAAATGCTGCAGGCGCTTCATCCTTTCCGTGGCCGCCTGCCGCAGTAACAGCACAGAATGGGGGAGAGTTATTCCCCATCGCCGCCAGGCGTAAAACCGCCCACAAAAAAGCCGCGCCCTGAATCAGTAGCGCGGCTTTTTAACATCCCGGCCCGGTGCTTTACATCCTGTTGAGCCATTCCGGTGGCTGTTCTTCCTCTTCTTCCTGGCCCGTCAGGCCTTCCTTGGGGGGGATGATCATGTCTTCCCGGGTGACCCCCAGAGAAATCAGCATGCTGGCCGCCACATAGATGGACGAGTAGGTACCCACCACCACACCGATGATCAGCGCAACAGCGAAGTTATGGATCGCTTCGCCACCAAAGAAGAAAAGCGCCAGTAACACCACCAATGTTGTGCCGGAGGTGTTCAGCGTTCGGCTGATCGTCTGATGGATAGAAACGTTGATAACATGCTCGGAGTCACCCTCACGCATTTTCCGGAAGTTTTCCCGAATCCGGTCAGCGACGACAATCGTGTCATTCAGGGAGTAACCGATCACGGCCAGCAAGGCCGCCAACACGCTCAGATCAAACGTCCATTGGAACAACGAGAAAATGCCGAGAATGATAATGACGTCATGAGCCAAAGGCACCACCGACGCCACACCAAACTTGAACTGAAAGCGCATACCGACATAGATCAGTACAACGGCGAGTGCCAGTAGCAGCCCCAGCCCGCTGTCTTCCTTGAGTTCGTCACCCACCTGGGAGCCGACAAAGTTGGTCCCCAGGAGCTCCAGCTCCTGCCCGCTTGCTCGCAGTCTCTCAGTAACCTCACGGGCCAGCTCATCGTCAAAGGCATCGGAAAGCCTGATCAGCACGGAGGTCTCGGCACCGAAGTTCTGAACAACGAAGTTCTCGTAGCCCGCCTCCGACAGTGTGTCGCGGATGTCACCGAGATCCGGCACGTCCGCGTATTCGAGTTCGACCGAGGTTCCGCCCGTAAAGTCCAGGCCCAGGTCCAGCCCTTTGAAGCCGAGCGTCACCGCTGACGCCAGCACCAGGATTATTGACAGGGCTGCGGCGATTTTCCGAATACCCATAAAATCTATGAGTTTTTTATTTGAATCAGCCATGGGTGAGTTTTCCCCCGATTGACAGTTTTTCGAGTGTGCGACCGCCGTAAATGAAATTCACAATGCCGCGACTGACTAACAGGGAGGTAAACATGGACGTCAGAATACCGATGCACAGGGTCACCGCGAAGCCTTTGACAGGCCCTGAGCCCATGGCAAACAGAATCACTGCCACCAGCAGGGTCGTGATATTGGCATCAACGATCGACACAAACGCCCTGGAGTAACCGGCACTGATCGCCGACTGGAATGGCATTCCGGACTTAACTTCTTCCTTTATGCGCTCGAATATCAGAACGTTTGCATCCACCGCGATGCCCACGGTGAGCACGATACCGGCAATGCCGGGCAATGTCAGCGTGGCTGAAAGTATCGACATACAGGCGATCAGCAGCATCAGGTTGGCCGTCAGCGCAAGGTTGGCCACCATACCGAATGCCCGGTAAAACACCGCCATATAAATCAGCACAAGCGCAAAACCCAGAGCAACGGACATCATGCCGGCGTCGATATTTTTTTGCCCCAGGCTTGGGCCAATGGTGCGCTCCTCGACAAAGTACATGGGCGCCGCCAATGAACCGGCCCGCAGCAGCAGGGCCAATTCCCCCGCCTCACTGATGGAGTCGAGTCCGGTAATACGGAAACTGGCACCCAGCGCGGACTGGATTGTGGCCAGGCTGATGATGCTGTGATCAATGGACCTGGTTTCGACCGTTTTCACCTCGCCGTCGACCCGACGCTCTTCGGTTTCGGTATCGTACTCGATGAAGATCACCGCCATGCGTCGGCTGATGGCGTTACGGGTGGCGCGATTCATCATATCGCCACCAGCGGAGCTCAGGGTGATATTGACCTGGGGCTGGCTATTTTCATCAAACCCCTGCTGAGCATTAACCACGCTTTCGCCGGTCACAATGATTTCTTTCTCAACGCGTGCCGTGCGCATTTCGCTGTCCCGGAAAGGAAACTCTTCGGTGGCGCTTGTTGGCGCGTCCTGGGGAGCTTCCAGACGGAACTCAAGATTCGCGGTGGCACCCAGGACCCGTTTCGCCTGAGCCGTGTCCTGAACGCCCGGCAACTGAACAACCACGCGGGAATCGCCTTGTTGCTGAACCAATGGTTCGGCAACGCCCAGCTCGTTTACCCGGTTGCGGAGCGTGGTGAGATTCTGTTGCAAGGCGTATTCCTTGATTTCCCGGACCTGGGATTCGGCCAGGGTGAGAGCCAATTCGTATTCGTCGTCTTCGCCACGACGGTTATCAAGCAGAAACTGGTCGTAATCTCGTCGGACCAGGCTAAAGGCGGCGTCCCTTTCCGATTCGTCGCGAAAGCTCAGAACTACATTGCGGGCGCCTTCAAGATCCCCACCGCGATAGCGGATACGCTCTTCCCGCAGGTCGCGTTTGATCTGGCCCGAAAGTGCCTCGAGACGCTGCTCTATGGCGGTTTCCATATCCACCTCCAACAGAAAGTGGACACCCCCCCGAAGATCCAGACCCAGCTTCATGGGGCCGGCCCCTATGCTGCGGAGCCAGTCCGGCGTTGAGGGCGCCATATTCAATGCGACCACATACTCGTCACTCAAGATCGCCTGGACAACGGGTCTGGCTTTCAACTGCGCCGCGCCACTGTCAAGTCGAATCAAGGCGCTGCGCTCCTGCAAGCTCGAAGATTTAACGGGCACATCAGCTTCGCCAAGTGCCTCCACAGCCTGATCCAGCGTGCGCTGACTCACTTCGGTACCGCTGCGGGCGCCGCTGATTTGAACCGCGTAATCATCAGGATAGAGATTAGGCAGAGCGTAAAGAAACCCGACCACCAAGGTGATCAGGATTAACAGATTTTTCCAGAGAGGGTATTTATTGAGCATGCGGTGCCTTTAGTCAGCAACAATCCTGTTGTCAGGTTCAGATGTCTTTCAGTGTGCCTTTGGGCAGAGCTGTGGAAACCGCTACCTTCTGGACCTTGACCTCAACGTTGTCGGCAACTTCCACCACAATAAAATTATCATCGACTTTGGTGATTTTGCCCGCAATGCCGCCAGAGGTCACAATTTCGTCGCCTTTACTGAGGCCGGACATCAACGCTTTGTGTTCTTTGGCCCGCTTTGACTGGGGGCGCCAGATCAGGAGGTAGAAAATCAGAATAAAGCCGGCAAAGAAGATAACCTGGCCAATAATACTCATGCCCTGGCCGGCTTCCTGTGCAAACGCGAGGCCGGGAGCAAGCGCCAACAGCGCAATAAAAAGAGTCTGGATCGTTTTCATGGGGTTCTCCATAATTTTTGTATAGAAGATAAAATAGCCCCGCATGCTCAGCATGCGTTTTTACGGGCCGGCGTAGATTCGCCCCTACGCGCGTAGAAAGCGTCAATAAAGTCGCACAATGTACCTGCTTCAATGGCCCCACGCAATCCAGCCATCAGGTTCTGGTAATACCGTAGATTGTGAATGGTGTTGAGTTGAGAACCCAGCATTTCTCCGCACTTATCGAGATGATGCAGATAACTCCGGGAAAAATAACGACAGGTATAACAATCACAATCGCTGTCCAGGGGCGCGGTGTCGTGGCGGTGAGCGGCGTTGCGGATTTTGACCACGCCGGTTGCGGTAAAGAGGTAACCGTTACGGGCGTTGCGTGTCGGCAAAACGCAGTCAAACATATCCACACCGCGATAAACCGCCTCAACGATATCCTCGGGCTTGCCGACACCCATCAGGTAGCGCGGCTTGTCTTCCGGCATTTTCGGCGGCAGCTCGTCCAGCACACGGAGCATATCTTCCTTTGGTTCACCCACGGACAGGCCGCCAATGGCGTAACCGTCGAACCCAACCTCAAGCAAGCCTGCCAGTGAGTCCTCCCGCAAGCCGGCATACATACCGCCCTGAATAATCCCGAACAGTGCCGAGGGGCTGTCGCCATGGGCCTCTTTGCTCCGGTCAGCCCAGCGCAGGGACATTTGCATCGAGTCCCTGGCCTGCTCTTCGGTGGCCGGGTAAGGCGTACACTCATCAAAGATCATGACAATATCCGAGCCCAGATCCCGTTGCACACGCATGGCAATTTCCGGCGACAATTCAACCTTGTCGCCGGAAATTGGCGAGCGGAACGTCACGCCAGCCTCAGTGATTTTGCGCATCTCACCGAGGCTGAACACCTGAAAACCCCCTGAATCGGTCAGTATCGGGCCCTGCCACTGGGTAAAATCATGCAGATCGCCATGGGCGCGAATCACTTCCGTCCCTGGTCGCAACATCAGGTGAAAGGTATTACCGAGAATGATCTGGGCACCGATCTCTTCAATATCCCGGGGCAGCATGCCCTTGACCGTGCCGTAGGTGCCGACGGGCATAAACGCCGGGGTTTCGACCTGGCCACGGGGAAAGCTCAGACGACCACGACGGGCACGGCCGTCATCCGACAGTTTCTCGAACGTCATGAAGCATTTTCTACTCACTCAAGCTCTCCTGATTGGTATTCGCGGCCAATGCCCCGGCACTGGGTCTTTGACCGGTAATGAACATGGCATCGCCATAACTGAAAAAGCGATAACGTTCGGCGATGGCTTGCTGGTAAGCGGCTTTGACATGGCTCGTTCCGGCAAACGCGCTCACCAGCATAATCAGCGTGGATTCAGGAAGATGGAAGTTGGTGATCAGGGCGTCGACACATTGAAACTGATATCCCGGGTGAATAAAGATGTCGGTTTCGCCCTGAAACGCCTTGAGCTCGCCGTTTTGCGAAGCGGATTCCAGCGAGCGCACCGACGTGGTCCCGACCGCAACAACTCTTTTGCCTGCTTTGCGAGCACGGGCGACCGCTGCGACGGTGGTTGGCGGCACATGAGCTACTTCGCTGTGCATGACATGGTCTTCAATTTGTTCAACACGCACCGGTTGAAAGGTGCCCGCCCCGACATGAAGGGTGACGAATGCTGTCTCGATGCCCCGTTCGGCCAGTTGCGCAAGCAGGCTCTCATCAAAATGCAGCCCTGCCGTGGGTGCGGCAACGGCGCCGGCGGTTTTGGCGTAGACGGTCTGATAACGTTCGCGATCAGCGTCTTCATCGGGGCGGTCGACGTAAGGCGGCAAGGGCATGTGCCCAACCCGCTCCAGCAACGCCAGCAGAGTTTCATCGCCGCTGCCGTGAAGCTCGAAAAGGGCGCCGTGACGGGCAACCATTCTGAGTTCCGAGCCATCTTCCAGAATGATGGCCTGGCCCGGCTTGGGCGACTTGGAAGATCGGACATGAGCCAGCATAGACTGGACCCCGGTCACCCGTTCCACCAGTATTTCCAGTTGCCCGCCGGTCGCCTTGCGGCCAAACAGGCGCGCGGGGATGACGCGGGTATCGTTGAACACCAGAAGGTCACCAGGTTCAAGAAGGCCCGGCAAGTCACGTATTGCACGATGAGCGAGCTCTCCCGACTGGCCGGCAAGGGAGAGAAGCCGCGAGGCGCTTCGCTCCGCCAGGGGGTAGCGGGCGATCAACTCATCGGGCAGATCAAAATAAAAATCCGAGACGTTCATGGTGAGGCAGTTCGTGACACCGCTTCAGCGGTCATTAATGAAAAACCGAAGCGGATAAAGCGTTTACTTATCGGCTTGGCGAGCGCAGTTTACCGGGTACACCCTACCGGGCACACGGGCACTCTTATTATACAGCGGCGGGGAGCGCCATCCAAACTCTGCTATCGAGTCTTACAAACCCTGGCAGGGTTCTTTCGATTCGTCGAGCTCGTCAGCAATGATGACGCGGTCCCGCCCTTGCTCTTTTGCCTCATAAAGCAATCGGTCAACCCGCTTTAACAACGTTTTGACCGGCTCGCCAGGCCTGACATGAACCACACCGAAACTTGCGGTCAGGGTGCCAACATCTGGAAAGGGGGTCTCTTTGATGGTTTCACGAAGCTTATTGGCCAGTGCTTTGGCCTGCTCCAAATCCGTTTCGGGCGTCAGGATCATGAATTCCTCACCGCCCCAGCGCGCAAAATGATCCCCCACTCTCAGATTTACCCGCAAAATACCGCACAACTGGACCAGCACATCATCTCCGACGTCGTGCCCACAGGCGTCGTTGACTTCCTTGAAGTGATCAATATCCACCATTATCAGGGACAGCGGCCGGCCGTGCCGCCGCGTCCGCTCTATTTCTTCCCTCAAAACTTCGTCAAAGCTCCAGCGATTAATCAGGCCGGTCAGAATGTCAGTGGCGGCAACCCGCTTGAGCTCTTTTTCTTTTTGCACACGCTGGGTAACGTCTTTACTTACCGACAGGTAGCGAAGGGTGTCGCCATCACTGTTCTTGACCGGAGTAATGGTTTGTTCAATGTGGGACATATGATTTTCTTTGCCACGATTAACAAACGTCGACCGGAATGACTCGTCCTGCCCAAGTGTCTTGCTTATGTTCCGGTAAAAGTTCGCAGAAGAATGGTCAGTTTCCAGTAACTGAAGGTTATGACCCCGAATGTGTTCAAGGTATGTGCCGGTATAGGCTTCGAAGGCAGGGTTGACGTATTCAATGCAGCCAGATGCATCGGCCATTAATATATAATCCGGAGATTTTTCGAGCGCGCTGGATAACATTTCGAGCTGCTTACGCTCCGCAACTGACTCCGTGATGTCTCTTTGCACTGAAACAAAATGCGTGATCTTGCCGGAATCACCCCGAACCGGCGAGATATTCCACTCCACCCAGTAAGACGTGCCGTCTTTACGGTAATTGACAGCACGGCCAGCCCAGAGCTGGCCCGCGTCCAGCGCAGTCCGCAACTGGACCATGAGTTCGGGGTCTGTGTTTTCGCCCTGCAGAATGCGGGGTGTGGCCCCTATGAGTTCATCCGCGGTAAAGCCGGTCATTTTAGTAAAGGCGGGATTGACGTAAATAATCTTTGGCCCTGGAAAATCCAGACGGGCATCGGTGATGA
>JAGXLV010000094.1 GCA_018334495.1 Oleiphilaceae bacterium | reverse complement strand
CACCCGGGTGCATCAGGTGATCGCAGAGTTACTGCCTGCCGAGAATTTTTTCCTCGCCCTTTACGACGCCGCCACTGATCAGCTCAGTTTTCCTTATCATGTGGATCAATACGACCAGCCCCCGTCACCCGGAGCGCCGGAATCCGGCTGCCTCAGTGCTGAAGTTATTCGCTCCGGCAAAGCACTTCTGTTGACGCCGGATACGGTCAGCCAGCGGCTCGCAGAGCTTGGTTCCGGGGTCGGCCAGCCTGCCCCGCACTGGCTTGGCGTTCCGCTGATGACGGCGACCGGCACCATAGGCGCTCTGGTGGTGCAGAGCTATTCCGGGACTGTGCGCTACACCGGGCAGGACCGGGAGTTGCTGCAGTTTGTGTCGAGCCAGGTGGCCGCTGCGGTAGAGCGCAAGCGGACGCATTCCCACCTGGAATACCTGGCGCAACACGATCAACTAACAGGACTGGCCAACCGGGCGTTGTTTCTGGATCGGTTGCAAAACTCCCTGAAAAAAGCCCGGAGAGAGTCCACGCGACTGGCAGTGCTTTATCTCGACATGGACAAGTTCAAGCAGATCAACGACAGCTTTGGTCATACCACAGGCGACTGGCTGCTGCGGGAAGTCGCCCGGCGCCTCGGTCAGTGTGTGCGTGAATCGGACACCGTTGGCCGCCTGGGCGGTGACGAATTTGCCGTTCTGCTGGACACCATAAGCGTGAAAAAAGATGCCACGGTCGTGGCCAGAAAAATTCTTGCCGCGCTCAGCGAGCCCTATGTCCTGGAAGGACAAACGCTGATTACTGCCCCAAGCGTGGGTATTGCGGTGTATCCCGAGCACGGCCAGGATGACCTGCAACTGATCCGGCACGCCGACGATGCCATGTACATGGCCAAACGCGACGGTGGCAAGCGCTATCACCTCAGCGGTGCTCAGTCAGAGTAACTTGCCGGGACACCCGTTTATAACTCTTTTTCACCAGTGGAATGATCCCACCAGAGTTTGACGACAAACCCGTGGGGAAGAGTCAGTGCCGCCAGCCCCCAAAACATGACTCTTACCGCTTCCACCAAAAGGCTGGACGCCGGGCTCCACCAAGCCAGAGCAGCCCAGGCAAGCAATGCGATAGCCATAGCCGCCAGGGTAGCCGGTGCAGATTTTTGCGCCAGAAAGCCCAAAACCTGCTTTATTTCGCTTTCACCCAGCCGATATTCAGCGATAGACAGAAAGTGGCGCACGCTGTGGATAATACAAAAGTAAAACGCGAACGCCAATAAGGGCGGCAGCAACACCATAGCTGCAGCAACCAACACAAGTTCTGCCAATACGCGGCCACCCAAATGGTAATAATGGTGAAAAACCAGTAGCCCGAAAGCCACCAGCCATAGCATCGCCAGTATCGGCGCCGCTATGCTCAGTGTTGCAATGACCGTTTCCGCTTCATGGCTGATCAACCAGGCAAAAAGTTCACTGGTCTGTTCCGGGTGACCAAGAATCGGGCCCAGCACTGGCAGGCTGCCACTCAGCCAGATCAGCAATGAATTAGGCGATGAACTGAGGTAGGCCACATCGGTAAAACCGAAATGCCAGATGGACAACAGCAGAAACACCAGCAGGGCCAGCACCGGAAAAAACCAGATCATGCCCACGAAAACCAGGGATGTCAGGAAATAAAGGGCCATTGCAAAGGGCAATGCATTTGGGCGCCTGGCAACCAGCCGTTTCAGGATGAACGGGTCAGCGCCGCCGTGAGACAAGCCGAACACGGCAACCGGAACCAGTATGATCCAGAACTGTTGCTCCAGGGTTAACGGCGGCAAGGCCAGGGCAACCAGAGCGGTGACCAGCGCGGCAAAAAGCACAAACCATTGGTGCCGACGTCCTCGCGAACTTCTGTGGAGATTACCTCCCACGGTCTTTGCGGATCCCGGTGTCATGAAAAAGCCGCCCTCAGAAAAGGGCCCGTCGGCAAAGCAGCGGCCACGGCTATCGCATCACGCCATCGAGGCTGATCATTCATGAAGCGCGCCATTTGTTCCGCTTTGGTGACTGCAAACAGGCCCATAAACCAGTCCGGGGCCGCTTCAGGGTGTCGGCGCAGCGCCCGTAGAAAAACCCTGTCCATCCAGTCCAGCCAGCGCTTACGTGACTCAAACGGGCGGAGGTCCCAATGCCCGCTGGCAGCGGCGGCAAGAACCTGACCGGCCAACTCAGCACTGTTTCTCTGGCAGGTGGCAAAATGATAACCCGTCGCGGCACGCATCCAACCGGCACCAACGCCCGCTTTGATCACCCTGCCCTGCTGCCGGGACCGGCTGATTGGAATCATTGGCAGCGCAGCCGATTCAGATCGGTTGACCGTGTATTCTTTAAAATTCTGCGCGTTCAGCCAGGCTTCCAGCCGTTCCTGACAGTCAGGCAGTTCGCCGCCCGGAGAAAATTCGGTCCACTCCACGAGAAGGTTATCCTGATCGAGAGGAAGCAGATACACGAAACACACATGCCCCTCACCCGGCTGAAAATCCATTAGCCGGGCCGCATCAGTGCTATAGCCATGACCAGGGCAATGAATCTCATACCCCGTGAACACTTGCCAGAAACCAGGATACTGGCTCAACTGGCTCGCCACCGGCGGCCGTGTATCGATAACGGCGCAGGCTCGAAACCGTCCGGTTGACGTTGATATCAATACACCGTCGGCAGACGCCTCCATGTCTTCCACCGTAACGCCTTGTCGCAGTTTGAACTCGGGGCAGGATTCAACGCAGCCCAATGCATGCTGATAGACCTTGCCGGCCGGCAACATCGCATAAGGCGTCCGCTTGCTCGATTGCGATACCTTGTGCAGGCCTTTGCTAACTTGCCAGTGAAACCAGCGATGGCTGATCAGCTTTCGAAAAGGATGGTGATCCTTATCCCAGAAGCACCAGGTGCGATCGTTGTGGTAGTCAGTGCGTGGTTCGAGCAGATGCACAGTGGGCAGCCGCTGTTTTTCCTGCCTGGATAATTCCAACAGCCAACAAGCGAGGCTGAGGCCTGTCAGCCCGGCTCCGATGATGACCAGGTCACAATCAAAATCCCCCTCGGCGGCCATCGTTAAAGCCGCTGCTGGTCGTTGATCAGGCAGGTATCAAGGCCATTGTGCAGGTCGGCGTCATGGTCGGTTCGTTGGTGAATCATCGAATCAACCATCAGCTCCGTCAGTGCTTTTACAGAAACCCGAAGCTTAAGCCCCGGGCTCACGACACTGCGTCGCTGCCAGTAGGCTTCTTCACCCCGGCGCAGAATTTGCCGTCCAATTTCGCGATAGACCCGTGCCGCGACGGCTATCGAAAACCGGGCTCGCAAGGGCAGATAAGCCAACCCCTGCCAACCGCTTTTGTAGTAACTTTCGGAAAGTATGATCATCTCACACACACCCTGCCATCCCTGGTACCTGGATCTTGCGCACCCCGCCAGCAAATTGTCCGGGGTAAGCGTGCCGGCAGCGCCGTCAGCCGGCAGATAGACCCTGCCCAGTTGCGCATCTTCAAGAACGTCCCGCGCCATATTAGTCAACTGCATGGCAATACCAAGGTCGATTGCGTGGGGCAAGGCTCTGGGTCTTTCACGGGCTTCCAGGAGGCAGGTCATCATGACCCCCACGGTGCCCGCAACGCCGTAGGCATACTGCAGCAATTCGCGATAATCGCTCATACGTACCGGTTGCAGGTCCTGTCGCACCGTCGCAATCATATCCCGCAAAGCCCCCAGAGCCAGTGGTTCGTCTGAGAGCAGCTGCTGCGCCTGCTGGTAGACAACGCCCAGGTTGCCGTCCGGCGGGCAGCGCTCTGACAGCGCCTGGTCCAACTTTGACAATTCCTGTCGGGCCAGACCCTTCTGGGCATCCGTCAGGGCCTCATCTGCCAGGTCATCAATGCCGCGACATAGGCTGTAGAGGCTGGCAGCTCTTGCCAGTTGCTCGCCGCTCAGCAATTGCCCGGCCCAATAAAAGCTCCGGCCGTGGCGGCGAAGTACCTCAGTGCCGGGCTCACCCTCACCGCAACCCGGGCCTGACGTTTTCATCTGGCACTGCTCATTTCAGACTCATCGTCCTGAACATCCGGCGCAGGGGTGTTCATGAAGGCCCGGTCGACCAGCCTTTCCACGACACCTGCAGAGCAAACCACACCGGGCACACCCGCACCAGGATGAACCCCTGCCCCTACGAAGAAGAGGTTAGGATACCGGGGTGACTGGTTGTGGAATCGCAGGCCCGCTGACTGGGTCAGTGTCGGTGCAATGGAAAAACCACTGCCATAGGGGCTGTTGAGCTCATCCTTGAAATAGACGGGCGAAATATTGCGTGTTGCCCGCAGCTGTTGCGGCAAGTCCGGCATCAAGCGCGCCGCCAGTATTTCGATGATGCGCTGTTCAAGAACCGGCGCTAATTGCTCCCAGTGCTGACCACCCTGGAGGTTCGGTACTGGTGCCAGAACATAAAATGCATCGCCAACTTCCGGTGCCATGGAAGGGTCTGTTGCCCCTGGACGGTGCAGATAAAGGCTTAAATCATCCGGAACCTCCCGCTGATCAAAAATCTGGGAGAGGATCTCCCGGAATGTTTCTCCGAATACGATTGTGTGGTGCTCGATGTCAGGGTAGGTGCGATGGGTTGTAAAATAGAGGACAAACAGCCCCATGGATTGTTTGAGGCGGCCTCGATGGCTGTCCGCCAGTTTCTGCAGACTTGTCCGGGCAATCCAGTTGTCGTAGACGTATAGCGGGTCGGCATTACTGACCAGCAGGTCGGCATCGAACCTGTCACCCTGTTCAGTCAGCGCCGCGCTTACTCTCGACCCCGTCATTGCCAGTCGCTCAACCGACTGACCGGTCAGCAGGCGCCCGCCATGGCGCTCAAACAGTTTGCCCAAGGCATCAATCAGTACACCTGTCCCGCCCTGGACATACCAGACTCCGGCCTTACGTTCGAGCGCGTGAATCAGGGCGTAAAGCGAGGAGGTGCGGAACGGATTGCCGCCCACGAGCAGCGAGGGCACTGAAAATGCCTTTCTCAGTCGTTCGTCCTGAAAAAACCGGGACACGAACTGATAAATACTTCTGTCAGCTCTGAGGCGCAGCAGGTCCGGCAGCACTTCCAGCATGTCGGTCACACGTGTAAAAGGCTGGGTCGCCAACTCCACGAAACCGCGCTCATACATGGCTTCCGCAGCCGCCAAAAACTCCAGATATTTGCCACCCTCGCCGGGCGACAGTCGTTCAATTTCCGCTACGATGGATTCCGTCGTATCGCCATAATCAAAATGACTGCCATCAACAAATTCCATGCGATAAAAGGGGGCCACGGGCAGCAGTGTCACGTGGTCCTGCAGATTTTCCCCAAAGCGCTCGAACAGTTCCGAAAACAGAAACGGAGCCGTTATCACCGTGGGACCAGCATCGAACTTGTGACCCTCCAACTCGAACGTTCGGGCGCGTCCACCCAGATCTGTATGCTTCTCCAGAAGATCCACCGCATAGCCGCGAGCCAATAACCGCAATGCAACGGCGAGTCCGCCAAAGCCTGCGCCTACAACCACAGCCCGGAGTTTAGAATTACCCTGCGACAACGCTGTCATAAGCTTCTGGCTCTCCCGCCGATTGGTAATGCCGTCTGTGTGACAGCGCCCTTTGCTCCAGTTTTAGGAGCAAAGGTTCTACTGTGGGCCCTAGTGGTATTGCTACCTTGGTTTCAAGTTGTTCCAGCAGACGCCGGCCCCGGGCGAGAGATGCAATTGCATGCCAGGTCGCTCTTCCGATTCGCGGCTCCGGGTCATCTCTTTGCCCCTGCCGGTGGTGGTGCCAGGCATGGAAAGGGTGAAGTGATTGGCGGCTTGAGTTCAAGTCATCCAGATCGTCAATAATCTGGTACGCCAACCCAATGGCAGACGCCAGTTGCCGGATGCAGTCCTGATCACATTGATCAGCCCCACCCGCTGTTGCCCCTGCTATTAACGGCAGCTCTATGAGAGGAACCGTTTTTGCCCTGGCAGCCTCAAGGTAGGCCCGAAATCGGGGTAAAGGCTGATCTGGTGGGTGTGCAATTTCGATACTCTGGCCAACGATAATCCGGCCAGTCATGGACGCAAGATGCTGGCTGAGCTGTCTGGACTCGGCCGGCTCGTCCAGACCCGCCGCAATGCCAAATGCGGCGCACAGCAGCAAATCACCGGCACATAAGGCAACGCCATCTCCATACCGCTTCCATACAGTCGCCGCACCGCGTCGAGTGTGATCCCGGTCCAGAAGGTCATCGTGCACCAGCGATGCGTTATGAATCAGTTCGCAGGCAGCAGCAGCGGCAACGCGATAGTTTCGCGAGCTACCAAAAGCCCTGCCGCTGGCAAGTGCCAGCTTTGCCCTGAGCAGACTTCCCCCTGTTTGCAACTGATAGCTGCCCGCCGAACTCGCGGGCCCCGGCATCAGGCGGTCTATGTGATTGGTCATAAGTGACTGAACAAGCGCGAGTTCTTGCGCCTGAATCAAGTCATCATCTGTATCGGCAGCGAATGCCCCTCCACCTTTCATCAACGCTTCCGGCATAACGGTTAGTCCACAAGAGGTTGTCATTGTTGGATTCCTCTTTACCGATTTCGCCGCGGATGCGAGCCCTCCATGGCCGCCATGCTTGTTTTCGGCTACACACTGTTATGTACCGATTATTAACGAGCTATGTGCAAAGCTTTCTTCCTATGCAATCCGCCGCTGAAAAGGGTCGTTTAACCTCATTTTTTCGCCGCAGCGCTCTTGGTGTCCGTCTCTGCTTCCGACTTACGCAGGGCAATTGTGAAAATTACCAGGCCGAAGACGGCTTTTGCGACGATGTCCGCGATAGTGTAGCCCACTTCGACAGCAACGAGGGCAGACCCGCCGGTGATGCCCATTAACGGGAAGAGGTAGACAATGGGATAGAACGCCCAGGAGACAATAACAAGGTATGCCGCAGTATTAATGAGGCGCTTAACGTTCTCGGGCTGCGAAGCGATCGAGTCCTTCAAGCCGACAACCAGTTGCTGAAGGATGTAGAGGAACGGAATCATCGAGAGAATCCAGAACAGTGTGCGGACACCAGTGCTGTCAGCAACTTCGCCGGGGTACCCGAGGATAATCATCAAAGCGGCTGCGCCACCAAGCTTTATGGATTTGTTCCATGTCTCCTGTTGGCTAAGCTTCATGACCAGAATGAGTTCGATCAGAAGCAAAGGTACGGTCAGCAGCCAGTCAACGTAACGATACGCCTGGTTGTATGGTTCTCCTGTAGCGACCAGTTCACCAGACGTGACGTCGACTGAATTGTCCCAGGACATCATGATCTGCAAGTAGTGGTAAGCTGCTATTGCTGTTACCAGACCGGTAATGGTGATTGCCATACGATAGCCGGGTGCTACCGATGAGCGCATCAGCCATAGAAAGATAGTGGTCGCCGCCATCACGGCCAGACCAAAAGAAAACGCATTTCCTACGAAGCTAAACTGACCCACGGATAGAGTTTCAATACTTAGCATTGTTATAGTCCTTTGAGCTCTAAAACCTGTTTGCTGAGTGGTGGCCGGGCCTCAGCTAACTTTCCCGACAGACACCCGCACGTTTGCCTGCATCCTGATAGCTATCAAGGATGAGCCCTCAGACATACGTCAAGGCCTCGAAACCGGATCCTAGCCAGGATTGAAATTATTAAAAATTCGAAATAATCGGAATCCGTACCAGTCATTCATGTTCTGCGAGACGAAGCGTTCAACACCAGGTAACACAGGTAGCCAATCACCACGCCCCAGAATGCCGAGGCAAGCCCAAACAACTGCAGACCTGAAGCGGTGACAATAAAGGTGATGAGCGACGCCTCCCGCTGGAGCGGGTTCTCAAGTGCGGTGAACAGATTGGAGCCGATAGCGCCCAAAAGTGCCAGGCCCGCCAGTACCGCCACGAATGCCGCCGGCAGCGAGGTAAACAAGCTGACAATAGTGCCGGCAAACAGTCCGCCGATGAGATAGAAAACCCCGTTGAAAACGCCCGCGATGTAACGGCGCGAAGGATCTTCGTGAGCATCCTTGCCTGTGCAGATGGCGGCGGTGATGGCCGCGACTGTCGTGGTGATGCCTCCGAAAAAGGCCAGCGGAAACGAGATCAGACTGGTCACGGCGATGATCGGTTTCGCTTGCACCCGATAACCGGCCCCGCGAAGAATCGCCATCCCCGGCAAAAACTGCCCCGTCAGGCTGACCAGCACCAATGGAATGGCCAGGCCCAGGGTAGAGCCCAGGGTCCACTCCGGTGAGATAAACTGAGGCTTGGCCAACGACCAGCGCACGCCCGACAGAGAGGCGCCCTCCAGTAAAACAGCGAGCGTTATACCCGTGACCAGAAGCAATACCAGGGTGTACTTGGGGCAATACCGGCGGAAAACGATGTAGGCGACCAGCATGCCGACGGTCAGGCCGGGCGCGGTTTCGAGGGTAGTGAAAGCGCCAACCCCGAACTGGAACAATATCCCGGCCATCATGCCTGCCGCGACACCTTTCGGAATGGCTTCGACCAGGGCGTCGAAGGTGCCGGAAATGCCAATCAGGAAAATGATGCCCGCGGCCGTAATATAGGCACCAACAGCCTCGTTCAGTGACAGTCCGGGAAACAGCGTGACCAGCAACGCCGTGCCCGGCGCTGACCAGGCCGTCACTACCGGCACCTTGAGCCAGAGCGAAAGCACAATTCCGGAAACCGCCGCGCCAACGGAAATGGCCCAGACCCAGGAAGTCATCATTTCGGCGGAAACGCCGGCGCTGCTGCCGGCCTGGAAAAAAATGGCCAGCGGCCCCGAGTAGGAAACCATCACTGCCAGAAAAGCGGCAGCAACGGCCGACACGGAAAGGTCCCGAAGGGGATTGGACATAG
>JAGXLV010000093.1 GCA_018334495.1 Oleiphilaceae bacterium | reverse complement strand
ATGTCAAAGTCAAACGCTCGAAGGAAAGCTATGCCCGGTACTATGGACTCACATATTCAGAGCCAGAGCTGATGCCGGGCTGGGCTGCCCTCGAAGAGCTAACAATGGGTGCGTTATCTCATTTATACGCAGGCCTTGCGAAGGACGCAGACAGAAAAGCCGTTGCGAGACGCATGGATCTCCCAGAATACCGAGTTGTGACACTTGTATTTTGAGGCTACGCTCTGAGTTGAGTTAAGCGTCAGGCCACAACGAAAGCTTGATTAGTAACACGGATCTTGGTCTGCGTGATCAGGCAGTTCAGTCCCCAATGCTGTATGTTCCGATCTAGCATCTTTTTTCGGTCGGACCGTTTGAGGTAACCGATGACCATAGCACAGCATTCGAGTGCGCTACTCAGTGATATTACTGAGGCCGTGGCTCAGGTGTTCGATGTAATTTGCACGGCGATTATTGTTGAAGGTCATGAATCGCCGGCCTACTGCGCCGGTGATCAAGAAGTGGGCCAGAGGCTGATTCAGCTCCCGGTTGTCCTCGCAACATTAGGGGACGGGCTTGTGAGGACCGGAGCATTACCGCAAAACGACACTATGAAGGAAACGGCTTTCATTGGCATTGAGCCGTTGCTTACCCTGCAGGACGAACCGTCTACTGTCATCGCTTTTGCAACCCGTCATTCACAGGATCTGGATGGGGCGATGGCACTTGTCCACGCTCTGGCAACCGAGGTGGCCAGCGAGCTGATCCTCTTCAGGCAGGCTCCGTTTCTGGCAGAGGTGCTGGCTGAAGTGGAATGCGGAGTGACCATCGCCGACGTTAACCTCAAAGATGCCCCTCTGATTTATGCTAACGATGCGTTCACGCGCATGACAGGCTACTCCCGCGCTGAAACTTTGGGCAAGAACTGCCGGTTTCTCCAGGGGGAGTTGCGAGACCAGCCAGGTATCGAAACAATTCGAAAAGCCTTGGCCTGCGGAGAGGCATGCACCACGTTATTGACCAATTTTCGCCGCAATGGCCAGCCGTTCAAAAATAAGCTTGTGCTGCGACCCGTTCGTGCTATCGACGGCAGGATCACGCATGTTGTCGGCATACAGTACGACGTCACCACGGAACATTCCGCTCTTGACTCATTGGATTTGCAACGGCGCCGCTACAAGAGTCTCGTCGAGGCTGGGGCAAGCCATACCTGGCAGATGAGCGCAGCCGGTGAGCTTCAGAGTGTTGACTCGTCCTGGCTGGCGCTCGCGGGTGTGCGCCTGACAAGCGAACCGCCGGATCTGGCGATGATAAGAAACGCTGTTGGGGCAGAGGCTGCGGAAAGTTTTCGCCGCTGCTGGGCCGAGGCATTGCAAAACATCCAGCCCTTTGAAGTGAGCTATCAGCTGCCAGCCGACAGCCCGTCACCGCGATGGTTCCAGGACCGGGTCACTCCAATACTTGACGATGACGGCAATCTTCTGGAGTGGTTTGGAGTCTCTCAGGAAATAACGGCCCTCAAGCGTGCCGAGCAGAATCTGCATCAGATTATCCAGGCCGCCCCGACCGGCATGCTTGTGGTTGACCGAAAGGGGCGGATCACGCTAGCTAATACCCAGGCGGGCCTGCTGTTCGGTTATTCTGTGGAGGGATTGATCGGCATGGACATTGAGGCGCTGGTTCCTGAATCTTCAAGAGAGAAGCATCAACAGTTGCGTTCAACCTATTCCGTAGCACCTTCAATACGGCGGATGGGCGTGGATCGTGAAGTCAAGGGTGTGCGTCAGGATAGAACAGAGTTTGATGCCGAGGTCGGGCTTAGCTTGTTTGGTGAAGGCCATGACTTACGCGTGATAGCGGCGGTTAATGACATCACCGAACTCAAAGATGCCCGCAAGGCCGTCGAGCGTGCCGCGTATGAGGACCGTTTAACCGGACTTTTGTCCCGCGAAGGTTTTAACCGGCGGCTGCAACAGTGGATTGACCAAGAGTGCCGGCAAGTTAGGGGAGTGGTGCTTACAGTCGATATTGTAAGCCTCCGGGATGTCAACGACGCCTACGGCTATGACAGCGGAGATCAACTTTTGGCCAAGTTCGGCCGGCGGCTGGAAGAGCAGACCGGCGAGCACGGTCTGGCCGGCCGTATTAGCGGCAACAAGTTCTCATTGTTCCTGTTACCGGACCCAGCCGAGGCGCTGACAGCCCGCCTGGATCAGCTCCGTGATTCTCTCTTAATACCGTTCGAACTGAATGGCGTTGCGATCGAGATGCCATTTAAACTGGGCTATACTTGCTTGACAGGTGACCAACGCCCGGCCGAAGGCCTGCTGCGTGAGGCGGAAATGGCCCTGTCCCAGCATCGCAAGGAACCTTCTGTGCCCTGGGTCGCCTACAGCAACCACCTTCAGGAGGGGGCCCGGCAGCGCATCGAGCTGACACGCGAACTACGGTTGGCGCTCAAGGAGGACCAGTTCGAACTGCACTTCCAGCCCAAGGTTGATCTCGCCACCGGCACGCTCGTCGCCTGCGAGGCGTTACTGCGCTGGAATCACCCCGAGCGGGGACTGATCTCGCCCGGAGTGTTTATTCCCATCGCTGAGCAAAGCCAGCTGATCGGACCAATCGGCGACTGGGTGGTTTGTCGCGCCTGTCAACATCTGCGCGACTGGCGTAATGCCGGCCTTGAGCCGGTGCGGGTGGCCGTGAACGTGTCGGTAATCCAGTTTGAGATGGGCGACTTTGCAAGCCGGGTCCGTACAGTCCTCGAACAGTCTGGCGTGGCGCCGGAGGAATTGGCGCTGGAGGTCACCGAAAGCGTGTTTGAACAGGAATCCGAAATGCTACTGAACCAGATGTATGCTCTACGCGACATGGGCGTATGGCTGTCGCTGGACGATTTCGGCACCGGATATTCCTCGCTGCTGTACCTGCAGCGGTACCCGTTCAACGAGATCAAAATCGACCAGGGCTTCGTGTTTCACCTGCTCGATGACTCTTTTAGCCGCAATATCGTCGAGACGGTGATGAAGCTTGCGAAGGTACTGGACGCAGAAATCATCGCAGAGGGCATAGAGTCAGCCGAGGTGGGCGATGCCCTGCTTGCGATGGGTTGCCGTTTTGGCCAGGGTTTCTTCTATAGCATGCCGCTAGAGGCGGAAGACTTTCGCTGGTTACTGGAGCAGCGCAGCAAACTTCCACTCAATATCGACGCCAGCCGTTAACAGGGTCCGCAAGATGAACGATGCAAAAACAAAACTGCAAAAGCGTGAAACCGGCATTGCCGGCCTGGACAATGTGACCGGGGGTGGTTTGCCATCGGGACAGGCGACGCTTGTGATCGGCCAGGCTGCGTCAGGCAAGACTGTGCTGGGCTTGCAAGTGCTGGCCCGGGCCATCGAACGGGGCGACGGCGGTGTGTTCGTGACGTTCGAAGAATCGCCGGCGCAAGTAAAACGTGACGTCACTTCATTCCGGTGGAACACACACTTGCTGGAGTCAGACCGCTGGCAACTCATCGATGCGCGCCCGCGTTTCGGCGCTGAGGCCGCCGGCGAATTCGACATTGAGGGTTTGCTGAGTATTGTCGGGGCGGCCATTGCACAGACCAGAGCAACCTGGGTCGTGTTCGACGGTATTGATCAGCTGCTGCAGTACCAGCCGGACTCGCGAATTGCGATTGAACAGGTGCGCCGGATCAACGAACACTGTGAGGAGCGCGGCTGGACCCTGCTGCTGACCGGCAAGGCCACTGGCGACAGCATGGCGCCGGCCCGTCTCGAAGGCATTGAGTTCCTGCTGTCCGCGACCCTCGTCCTGTCCGCACGGATGGTCCGCCAGCAGCTGAACCGGTCCTTGCGCATTGCCAAGTTTCGGGGCTCCGGACACGTGGCAGACGAGCTGCCGATGATCATGGATGACGAGGGCATCCAGCTGCCTTACCATGAAACACCGCCTGCCACCAAGCCATTGGCGAGTAATGAACGTGTCAGTACTGGCATCGAGCGGCTGGACAAGCTGCTCGATGGCGGCATTTACCGCGGCTCAAGCCTGCTGATTTCCGGCCGGCCCGGTACCGCAAAAAGCACCCTGGCAGGCAGTTTTGCAGAGGCCGCCGCTCGTCGTGGCGAGCGCACATTGTACGTAAGTTTCGACGAACTGGAGGGGCCGTACGTGCGCAATCTGACTTCGGTGGGTGTTGATCTGCGCGGCCCCATCGAGTCCGGGCTCGTGCGCTTCCACAGCCTGTCCGCGTTTGCCTCGCGGGTGACCGAGCACTTCCTGATGCTGCGCCGCTTGCTCGACACGGTCGAGCCCCACTGTCTGGTCATCGACCCGGTATCCGCGTTGCTCAAGGCCGATGGCATCGAGGGGGCGAGCATGGCGACCGAACATTTGATCGACCTCGTACGGCGCCGGGGTATCACCACTGTGCTGACCTCTCTTAGCGGGGTTCAGGACCCCGAGGGCGAAGCGACACAGGGACAGGTCTCGACGCTTGCCGATAGCTGGATTGTCCTCGATTATAATGTTCGTGCAGGCGAGCGAAATCGCTCCTTGTCCATCGTAAAATCGCGCGGCTCGGCCCACTCGAACCAGCAGCGCGAGCTGGTGCTCTCAGATACGGGGATCGATCTTGCCGATGTCTACGAACACGGCTCCGAGGTACTGATGGGGACGGCGCGCGTGACCATGGCGAGCGAAGAGGCTGCGACCGAGCGCCGTCGGCAACTTGAACGCAAGCAGCGCCGAATGGATCTAGAGCGGCGTATCGAACAGGCCGAACAGGAGCGGCATCGTCTCGCCGACGAGCTCGAATTGGAGAAAGGCCGATCAACTGAAACGGATCACCAGGAACGTATCCATCGCAAGCAGATCAAACAGCGGCGAGACCCCGAGCGCGAGAATCTGCGTGCGGACGCCACTGTTAAAGGAAAACAGCCATGAGCACCGCGCAGCAATCTGGAGAGTCCTCAATGCCGGAGCTGATGCTGTTCGTAACCGGAACCGCACCGCGCTCCCAGCGAGCGCGCGCCAATATTGCCCGGATGCTTGAGCACATCCATCGTACTGATATTCAACCCTTAGAGATCGATCTTCTCAAACAGCCCGAGCAAGGCATTAAACACTCTGTGTTTGCGACCCCGTCGCTGCTGAGGGTAAGTCCAACCGGTGAGGTCTCCGTACTCTACGGTGATCTCTCCGAAGAGGACCGCCTGCATCGCTTTTTGTCCGATCTGGAGCGCAGTGTTTAGGATTCCAGTCCGTTTCCCGGTGTTCCAAACACTGAGCGCCGTAGCTGTTGCAAAGAAAGTCGATCATGGATTCGGTAAAGGGTAGGTGATTGGGCTGGGTCAGCCGGGTTGAGACAAGTTCTGCCGCCGGCTCCAGCGCCTCTTGTATCTCTTTGGCGGCGACAGCGGTGGCTCATCGCAATGTCGCACAATGGCCGATCCAGTCATCCATCTCCCTGAACGCCCCCTGAAAAGCTGGATAAATCAAGAGGTCATTCCGGCTCACAGGCCGTGCAGTTGCGACCCCGTTCCTTAGCTTTGTAAAGAAGCGTATCGGTCTTGTCTAGGCAGTCATCGATTTTACTGGAGCCGGTCATAGAGCAAACGCCGATGCTGGCGGTCGTGTAAAATAGAGGGGAAATGTCGTTGAGCATTGGTGTCGTGGCCAAGAGTGTCGTTGACCGTCTTGAAGCGATCCAGATCGATCAGTATTAATGCGACAGGCGCCGTGCCAAGTTGAATCAGCGAAACCTCCTGGTCGAAGCGCTGTTCGAAGGCGCGACGGTTGAGCAGGCCGGTGAGGGGGGCAGTGGATGAAAGCTTGACCAGTTTCTGCTCCTTTGCTTTCAACTCCGTTATCAATTCAGCCTGCCCACGATACCGATCTCATCAAACGCCGGTTCCTCCGGCGTATCGAGGATCCGGTAGTCGGCCATCATCTGCAAGCGCCGCGTTTCATACTCGCGTGAACAAAGATTCGTGTTGTCAGTCATTAGCGGGTAGTCGCTCCCGTAAGCCATCAGTTCACCCGGGGCACGAGGCGTGAAAACAAAAAAGCCTGGAGCAGATTGCTCTCACGGCTAATCAAAGCCAGGGTAGTTTTTTTACCCTGTCAGACTAGTCCTTTGGCTGAGGTTTCGGGCACGTAAATCTATGATATCCCGGCAATAATAATTTGACCAGGCAAGCCGGGATCAGCGAGTACTGATTGTATACGTATCAATCATGTTATTGGTCTTGTTCACAATCTCGGACAGGTGGTTTGAAATATCTGCGGTACTTTGGGTGCCCTGAAGAACCTGATCGCTCTTTTCGGCCACGCTTTGGATGCTTTTGTTGATATGGCCTGAGGCCACGGCCTGTTGCTCAGCAGCGGCGGCGGTTTGGTCGTTCATTGATTGCAAGCTTTGTACCGACTCATGAATGCGCACGATTGATGCGCTGGTCTTTTCAAGCAAGTCTGTCGCCTCCCCGGAGATCGACTGACTCAGTGTGATAGTCGATTGCGTTGCTTCCGCGTTTGTAATGAGTGCCTGAATCGTGTCTCGTATCTGAGTCGTGAAGGACTGTGTCCGGTGTGACAGATTACGAACTTCGTCTGCCACAACTGAAAAGCCACGACCGTGTTCGCCCGCTCTGGCAGCTTCGATTGCGGCATTGAGGGCCAGCAGGTTGGTCTGATCCGACAACTCGTTGATTGAGGTTATAAAGGTGTTGATGGCCTCTATTTGATGAGCCAGGTTACCGACTTTCTCGACCGATTCGCCCAACATCTGATTTGCTTTTTTAGTGCGCTCAAAAGCCTGCCGGGTCAGGTCGTCACCCTCGTTTGCGCCGGAAACCGCATCGGTGGCTGATTGTGCCGCGAGCTGAGCGTTCTGAGCCACTTCCTGGATGGTTGCCGACATCTCTTCTGTGGCCGATGCGGCCTGCTGGGATTCGGCATTCTGATCTTCCGTCAGCGTTTTGGTGTGAGTGCTTAGGCCGGACAGTTTGTCAGCATCGTCGGACAATGCTTTTGCGACATTCCGGAATTCGACAATCAAGCCCTCGAATCCGTTAAGCAAGCTGTTAAAGGCCATACTCGCTGAATCCGTGGACTCCAACCGGCGATCGAGATGGCCGCTCTTTTCAAAAGCATCAATCAATTCGATCATCGTGTTGGCGCGACGGCGTTCTTCGGCCATTTTAACCGCGAAGTAGACCAAGATGCCGGCTTCAAAGACAACGAATAACGCATGAGCAATCATGGTGCTCCAGCCGGCGTCATGATTATAAATAATAATCTGAGTTCCAAACAAAGAAGCGTCTGAAAGTTGAAGCGCAGTCACTACATAGTGATGAAGGGCAATGGTTACAGCGGCGGCCAGAATAACAAACGCATCCCTGTAAACGATGGTGAGCGCCAGGGCTGAAAAAATATGGAAGTGCATTTCGATGCGGCCCAGCTGCGCCTGGATCATGATGGCTGAGAACAGCATCAGGCATGCAGCGAAAACAATGCCGCAGGCTCGCGTTCCCCTCAAAGTTAAAAATGAGGCTACGGCGAGGCCTCCCACCATAAGCGAGGCGACGAGCGCGAAGACCATAGTCCCATAGCCCATGGGAACAATTAATCCGACCACCGGGATATGCCCCAGCAGTACAATCAGCATCTGAAAATCTGCATGCCTGGTTTGTGCGGGGCTGTTGCTGTTTTTAAACATGGGGTCATCCATCAAGGGGAAGAAATCAAGAAGCGTTATCAGGTTATCGGCAACCCGTTTGATAGCTGAAGTTGACGATGCATCGGCGAGCCCCTGTTTTTGTTTACTGGCGTGCCTGGGTTTATCGATCCAGAATTTGATCGAGGTGTTTCCGTGCACGGAATGCGTGAATCGTGCCGGCAGTTTGCGACGGAATCAGGCGTGTGATTGTGGTACCGTCGGCAGTCGTCTACGGAGCCAACCCTTTCAGCCTCAAATCTGTCCAACTGATGGATTTCACCTAAGTCAAGAAAGCTACAGAAGTTACTCCGTTTGCAGCGTTACACAGCACAAGATGTTGATTTTCCGGTCTTATTGCAGCATAACGTCAATTTGATCCAGCGTCCCGAAATACCCGCCAGGTCGCGAAACACTTCGATGTTGCCCCCACGGCACTGAAACGATCATCCGAATGGGACACAGTTTGGGACTGCGTGTACTGGCTGAGGGGATTGAGACTAAAGAGCAGGAAAACCACCTCCAAACTCTTGGCTGTGATGGAGGACAAGGCTATCTATGCGCTAAGCCGATTTCGGCCGAGGATTGCGGGAAATACTCCGGGTTACTGCCTGGGTTTAGTTGACCCCGACGATGACCATTGGCTTAAGACACTAGTGACGTTGAATGGTTTAGCAAAGAGCGTGGTGACGGATTGGGTTTCGACATTCGGTCTTTTGATGCGATATGTGAGGAGGAGCGTTTTCTGGAGGTTAAAGCGACGCGTTCCGGAAAATATCAGCCATTTTTCATCAGTGAAAACGAACGGGCGTTTTCCAACGATTTTTCAGAGACTTTCCGTCTCTACCGTGTTTATGACTTCGGGATGGGTCCCCGGTTGTTTATCCTTTCGGGCGCAATTGAGCGACATGTTCAACTATTACCACAAAGTTATAATGCTCGGTTCTGAATAGCGATGCTCTCGTTTCCCAACGTAGCATTTGGTGTCCTGACCGAGATGCTGACCAATCAGTGCAAAGGTCAGATTTCTAGAGTCAGAAAAACCAGCCGAAAATGTCTGGACACACCATGGACACAATTTGGACACAGACAATAAAAAAGGACCTGCGGTTGGGGGGTGGCTCCGACATCTGCGTTGCTCAGGGCAGAGGATGGACTCAGATCGCCTAGTGGGCGATCTTCGGGGCTTTGCCCCGCCTTCGCTTTGCTGCGGCGCCCAAACTGCTGGCGCAGTTTGTCGAACCGGAGGTTCTCATCTGCCCTCGGGCAAACCAGAGTTCCACAAAAAAGCCCACATTAAGTGGGCTTTTTTGTGCAATATGGCCCGCCCGAGAGGATTCGAACCTCTGACCTCT
>JAGXLV010000092.1 GCA_018334495.1 Oleiphilaceae bacterium | reverse complement strand
TTGCTGCATGCTCCAGAGCCGGTCAAGCATTATTCACTTGGGTGTGACAAATCGAATGGGCTAACTTTCATGGATGTTCAAAAGCCACCATTTGGCCCCACGAGAATGTGAGGCCAAATAATGGGCCAGCAGAGCGCGATCCAGCGTTTGCTTAACCGGAATTTCGCTGATTGAAGTCAGCGATCGTCACTCGGTTAGAACACCTTGAGAATGCGTAGATTCACCCGTGCATCCTCCTCGAACCCATTCTCGGAATTAATGTCCTGGCCACCCTGAATCTGTAACTGCAGGGTCGGAGCCACAAATGTTGCGAAAGTTGCAAGCCAGCGATTATTGTCCAGCTCGTCATCCTGGTCTAAGCCACCAACGTTGGTTTCTCCGCCAAAGTCATGATAATAAGACAGGCCAAGGTGGGTTCCCGGTGACAGAATATAGCGCAAGTGCGCTTGCCCACTTTGCGTCGCATCCTGCTGAAGGCGAAACCCGAGAAAGTCGTCGTTATCCTCGAAGACGGAATACTCTGCGATGAGATCCAGTATTACGTTATCGCTGAGGCTTCTCACGTAACCCAACTGGAAGATGCCTTTCCACCGATTCTCACCGATGTTGATTGGTCCTTTGTCGGCTTCATAGTCGCCTATCGGAACCGAAGCGAAGGCTGATAAACCAAGATATTCTCTTTGTTCGGGGTTGTTCAGTAGCCAGACAGTGGCGCCAAGAGTCGGGTCGCCTATGCCAGATTCTGAACTTGCCGCGATCGTGTCCAATGGCTCCTTCAGTTCAACTTGCCCGAAGGGCAGAATGATCTGGGGATCGACGATGTAGCCGCCGATGTCCATGTAGTGGACTAGACGCGCGAGACCAATCTTGGTATCCAGGCCTGCGTCACCGGGAGTCAGATCCCCGTTGGCGCGGAATTTGTCGGCCGAGCCGTATTGGCCGTACAAAATGGCGAGATTGGTGCCGGCCGGCAGCGCATCATAATCACCAGGATCGGCGGCCACCTCAGCGGCCTGGGTGGAAAACGTGCCAGCGGCCGAGATTGCGACGGACAAGATTGTTTGCTTTAAAAATGCATTTACTTTGCGCGGACGAGCGGGGTTTTGCATCGGTTTACTCCATTACTTGAATTATTTTTATTAACGAAGGAAACATCTGCTATTACCGTGCCAATGTGATTCTTATCCGAGGCTTTAATTTAACCTGTTGTATCATATAAGGAAATTATGATTGCCCCGCAGTGCATGAGAGCTGGCAACTTCTCACGGTGAGAATGGGTGAGACAAAGTCTCGAACTGAGACAGCGTAGCGGTAAGGCCCAGCTATCAAGGGATGATTAACAGCTTCCGGAATTTTGAGGAAGCCCCTGCGGAAATATGCTAGTTTCTGAAAGGATAAAAAGCGTGAAAGCAACAACCAGGGTGTAATCGGACCGATTTAACTCTGCAAAAAGGATGTTGTTCAGATGAGCATGAGTCTTCCGGCAAACCAAAGACGTACCGAGGCACGCAAGGTCTATTTTCAGCAAGGGGTTTTGCCTACCGGCCTGATTGATGACGCCATTCTGAATTCGTGGCAGCGATGCTCGGCTTCAAGTAAACCTGCCAATGGAAAAGCGGAATTCAATGTCATCACCAAATCCAGCCTGATTGATCTGGTTGATATGAACGGGTCGCTGATAGACGCGGCGTCAGTCCCTCTTGAGCAACTCAGTAAAACTGTCAACGGTGCAGGCTATGCAGTGCTCCTGACAGACTTTAATGGCCATGCCCTCGCAGGTTATAGAAACGACCGCTGGGATTGTAAGTCCATGGATGGGGCCTTTCGCCAAGGCGCTAATCTTTCTGAGCTTTCCGTTGGCACAACCGCAATGTCGTGTGCGGTATCCGAAAGACGCCCTGTCACTGTTTCGGGAGTGGAGCATTATTTAAATGCCAACCGGGTTTTCAACTGCGCTGCCGCGCCAATTTTTGACCCTGCTGGGAGAGTTTTGGGAGCGGTTGATATCACCCGCGAAAATCTTCTGGTGCCGGGGTGTGCACTGTCGCTTGTCCACCAGTGTGTCAAGACTATTGAACGAAGACTGATGGAGAGTCTGGAGCCTTTTATAACCTTCAGTCTGGAGTGGGCGTTAGGAGGGGCGGACGGCAGTGCGGACATGCTCGTGGCACTGGATGAATACGGCCAAATAATGGGTATGTCTTCCAAGGTACGAGAAGTCACCGGGATCCCTCAAAGCAATAATCCGATTTTCTTTCAGGATCTATTCGACCTCAAGTTCGAGGATGTGATGGACGGTTTACGTGGTGATGGTCCAGCGCAATTTGTAACAATGTATTCCGGTCTTTCTTTCTTCCTGCAACCTGTTAACGGAAGTTATGGCGGTCGGTCCGCCCGAAAGACGCCGGGGCGTGCCCACGTCCAGGGGTCACAACCGGAATCAAAGTCTGTGGATTTTGGTGATCCGGATATCAATCAACAGGCCCAGGTTCTAGTCAAAGCTATGGACAGGGGCTTACCTGTCCTCGTCCAGGGAGAGACGGGCACGGGTAAAGAAGTGATGGCAACATCCCTACATCAGCGCAGTGCAAACCGGGCCGGTAATTTCGTTGCGATTAACTGCGCCGCTATACCGGAGACACTGATTGAAGGGGAACTCTTCGGCCATACCGAAGGTGCTTACACTGGTGCCAAGCGTGGCGGGTCTCCAGGCAAAATTGAACAGGCTCATAAAGGTACCTTGTTCCTGGACGAAATCGGTGACATGCCTCTTGCTCTGCAGTCACGCATGCTCAGAGTCCTGGAATCCCGTGAGATTACCCGGCTCGGCGGGCAAACAGCAAAGCGGGTTGATTTCCAATTGATCTGTGCAACGCATCGGAATCTCTCGGAAGCCGTTCAGACCGGACAATTCCGAGAGGATCTTTTGTATCGCATAAAGGGGATGACGATAAAGCTTCCGCGTCTGCAAGAGCGACCTGGGCTAAGGGAATTCATTCAGACACTCTGTCAGAAAATTGCCGTTGAGGAGCGATTCCTTTCCGAGGCAGCGGTCAGGGTGCTTCTTGGTCATGAATGGCCGGGAAATGTACGTGAGCTAATTTATGTACTGACTCATGCTGATGTTGTCGCAGCCCCTGGTGAATTCATTGAACCTCATCACCTGCCTAGTGACATCACTAAAAGCGCTTTGGCCCATGAACCTGGGGCTGATCTTGAAAACCCGAATGCTTTAAAGGCGCTGGAAAGCGCGGCGATTGAGCGAGCACTGGAATGCGACGGCGGAGATGTGACGGCCGCGGCCAAGCGGCTGGGTATCAGCAGAGCAACACTCTACCGGCGGCTTAAGGCGAAGAAGCAGAGACCTATCTGCCAATAGATGACTGGGAGAAGGTAGGTGGCGAGGCGGTCAAAGACACAATTTTCCCTGTTCAGCAACACCGGGAAGTTGTGCTGTTTCTCCGGTGTTGCTGAGACGCATCTCTGATCAGGACAGGTGATGCACCTCTTCCATACCGTAGGTTGGTGTCTCGATGCCTTCCATCCGGGCTTTCAGCTGCAGGGACAGATAGCGCGAGTAGTGCCGGGACTGGTGGAGATTGCCACCGTGAAACCACAGACCCGGCTGGTGAGTCGGCTTCCACATGTTGCGTAGCTCGCCTTCCCAGGGGCCCGGGTCTTTCGTGGTGCCGGAGCCCATGCCCCAGCATTTTCCGACTTTATCCGCCACTTCCTGAGAGATGATTTTCGCGGCCCAGCCGTTCATTGAGCCATAACCGGTAGCGTAGACAATGAGGTCGGCGGGCAGTTCGGTGCCGTCGGAAAGGGTGACTGACTCCGGGTTGACTCTTTCGATGGTGACGCCGCTTTTCAGCTTGATCTGACCGTCAGCGACCAGCTCGGAAGCACCCACATCGATGTAGTAACCGGAGCCGCGTCTCAGGTATTTCATGAAGAGTCCGGAGCCATCCTCACCGAAGTCCAGCATGAACCCGGCGTTTTTCAGGCGTTCGTAAAAGTCGGCGTCGCGTTCGGCGACCTGTTCGTACACGGGGATATGGAAGTCCGGCATGATCCGGAAGGGAATGGAGGCAAAGGTCATGTCGGCCATGTTGGTGGTGATGCCGCTTTGGACGGCTTCCTCGGAATACAGCCCGCCCAGGACCAGTTCCATCAGGGTGTCCGACTTGATGATGTGGGTTGACGAGCGCTGGACCATGGTGACGTCCGCATCGTTTTCCCAGAGCGCCCCGCAGATATCATGTGCGGAGTTGTTGGCGCCCAGAACCACGACCCGTTTGCCGTTATAGGCCTCCCCGCCGGGGTGTTGGCTGGAATGCTGCTGTTCGCCCTTGAAGGTGTCCATGCCGGGGATGTCCGGCATGTTGGGTACGCCGGACATGCCGGTGGCAAGCACAAGTTGTTTGGGTTTGAGGGTCAGTTTTTCACCGTCCCGATTGACGTTCACCGTCCACTCTCCGGCCTGCTCATCGTAGCTGGCGCCTGTGCATTCGGTTGAGCCCCAATAGTTGAGTTCCATGGCCTTGGTGTACATTTCCAGCCAGTCACCGAGTTTATCTTTGGGCGAAAATACCGGCCAGGTGTCAGGGAATGGGATGTAGGGCAGATGGTCGTACCAGACCGGGTCGTGCAGGCACAGGGACTTGTAACGATTGCGCCAGGAATCGCCCGGCTTGGGGTTTTTCTCCAGAACGATGGTGGGTACATTCAGTTGACGCAAGCGCGCTGCAAGGCCTATGCCGCCCTGGCCGCCGCCGACGATGACGCAATAGGGCTGTTCGGTGTAGCCGAGGGATTCGATCTCCTGGCGGCGCTCATCGGCCCAGCTTGCCCGGTTTTTGTCCGCGCCGTGTCTGGCGCCTTTCGGGCGCAGGGAGTTGCGTGGTTCCGGATAGTCTGTGAGTTCAGTTATGGCGGTCAACAGGGTCCAGCATTTACCGTTTCTCAGCCGGATCTGGCCCTCGCACTGAGCCGTCCCGGTCTTGAAGGTCAGCCAGGCTTCGGTAACACCATCGGCTTCGGTGGCTTCGCCGTCCACCTTCCAGTCATGAGGTCGGGCACCGGCTGCTGTGGCGCCCAGCATATCGCGAATGGCCGGTCGCCCCTCGACGGTTTTTATATTCCAGGTCAGGGCGACAAGGTCGCGCCAGAAACCAGTTTCCTCGAATAGCTCCGCCGCCTCTTGTGGCTGGTCCGATTGCAGAGTGGACTCCAGTTCGTCCAGCCAGTGCTGGACTGTCAGGGTCGGGGTTAATGCTTGAGTGGTCATGATGGTTTCCCTTGTCGATTTCGATCTTGGTTGTCAGGGCAGGCACATGGCTCGGTCTTTCCAGCCTGTATTGAATCGATTGCAGGGGGCATGCCAACCCCTGCCGTTTTGTCCGTGTTTTTGCAGATTCCTGATTTTAATGACAATAATCAGTTTTCAAGAGGAAGGTTGGAAACCGAGCCGATGAAGGGGGCGAATGTTCGGCTTACACCTGTAACCGGCGTAGGCCTTTCGGTCATACAGGTGTAAATGTGTAAAGATTGTACGAATGGACCATACCGTCCACTCGCAAGTGGTTTATGCTCTAAGTTGAGTCTCTTTTTATGCGGAGACAGCCAATTTAAAGATAGAGGCCTCTGCCATGAGTCTTCAGTCCGCACAGCGCCGGCATATCGAGGCGATACTGCAGTATGTGGAATCGGATTCAGGGTTGGCATTTCCTGGCCAGGCGCTGATCGGCCGGTCCTGGAAACGCTGCCTTAACGATTACGGGCTGGACCCGAGCCGGCCGCGCGAAGCGCGCATTGTCACCCATCAGATCCTGCGAGAGCACCAGGACTCGGTGGACGAGTTCCTGAATGTGGCCCGGGCCGGCGTGGAGCAGTTGCACTCCCAGATAACGGGCATGGGTTATGTGCTGCTCCTGACGGACCACAGGGGTATAACCGTTCAGTTCCTCGGCGACAAACGCCACGACCGTCGTTTGCGACAGGCCGGTCTTTATCTGGGTGCGGACTGGAACGAGCAATACGCCGGTACCTGCGCCGTGGGCACCTGTATCGAAGAAAAACTGCCTTTGACCTGCCATCGCGTGGATCATTTTGACGCCACCCATATCTCCCTGACTTGCACGGCGGCCCCGATTACCGACCCCCAGGGCAATCTGCTGGGTGTTCTCGACATTTCCGCGCTGGACTCCCCGAATGCCCGCCACAGCCAGAATTTCGCCATGCAGCTTACCCAGCTTTATGCCCGGATGATCGAGGACGCCTACTTCAGGCGACGATTCAACAACAGCCTGATTTTCCGCTGTGACCCATCGCGGGAACTCGTGCAGATTAATGCGCAATGCCTGTTCGCCATTGATGGCCAGGGTGTTGTCATTGCGGCCAATACCAACGCAAGGCGGCTGTTGAATCAGGCCAAAACGGGTGCGGGTGAACGGCCTGGACCTCTTCTTGCGGATGTCTTTGATTGTGAGATGTCCGATATCTGGACGATTCCCTATGACAATAAAGATCAGGTGAGGGCGTTTCAGGTTCGCCGTAGCGGCGAGACATTGTTTGCGTCACTGATCGAACCCCGGCATGTACCGGCCTCTCCTTCCGATTCAGCCCATGAAAGGGAAAAAGCTGTACCGGCGCTGGACGGCCTGGCGGATGACGACCCTGTGATGCGCCGTACCCTCTCCCTGGCAAAAAGATTTCGCAACCGGGAGGTGGGTTTGCTGATATTGGGTGAAACCGGCACCGGTAAAGAAATACTGGCGAAGGCGATTCATGATTCAAGCCTTCGTGCGAGCAAGTCTTTCATCGCGGTCAATTGTGCAGCGATACCTGAGTCGCTGATCGAGAGCGAGCTGTTCGGCTATGCGGCCGGCGCTTTTACCGGAGCCCGACCAAAAGGGATGTCCGGCCTGATACAGCAGGCTCATGGTGGCACGCTCTTTCTGGATGAAATTGGCGACATGCCGCTGCAACTGCAAACACGGCTTTTGCGGGTGCTGGCGGAAGGAGAGGTTTTTCCTCTGGGCGCTGACAAGCCTCTTAAAGTGGATTGCCGAATTATTGCTGCCACCCATCAGGACATTGCCGGTCTGGTGGAGGCGGGCAAGTTCAGGGCGGATTTGTATTATCGGTTGAACGGCGCAATCCTGCGGCTGCCGCCCCTGCGCCAGCGGGCCGACAAACAGTTCGTGATCCGTTCCGTGCTGCGGCACTTGATAGCAACCCGACTGTTGCCGGAAATACGCATCAGGGCTGACGCCATGAGTGCCATGCTGGCCTGTCCCTGGCCGGGAAATATTCGACAGCTCGCCAACGCCCTGACCTTTGCCGAGGCCACCTCCGATGGTGTTGAGGTGACCGCTAACGATCTTCCCGAAGAGTGCCTTGAAGGGCCTGTGCCGGCATCCAGACCTTCGTGTGATGCGCCGGATACGGCCGCAACCCGCGCTGATGCAGATGCCGAGTTATTGGAGGCGGCCCTGCAAAGAACGCAATGGAACGTGTCGGCGGTGGCCCGGGAGCTGGGAGTTTCACGCCCAACCCTTTATCGTCGAATGCGACAGGAAGGGCTGGTTTCTCCCAACAGGCGTTAAAGCCCTTGTGCACCGCGGCGCAGCCAATCATGCACGAAGGCAAGTTTGCGGCGGGCGGCTTCTGACAACACGAAAGGATAAAGGTCTTCCAGTCCCATTGAACGGTTGATGTGGTTAACCCCCGGCACGAGGGAAGCCGCCACGTGGATCAGGCGGTCGGCATCGGGTTCTGTATACGGATCCCAACCGGGGTGCGGCAGTTCCGGCGAGGACAGGCCCGCGGCGACAAAACTGTCGGTTATATCGGTCAGGTGCAGCAGGTGCGCCGTGGTTTCGGCCCAGTCTTCATGGGGATGCGAGGAAGCATAGCTGGTCAGAAAACCCAGCTTCCAGCCGGGCGGTGGGCCGTCATGATAGTGGCGCTGGAGCGCGGTGGGATAATCCGCCCGTTCATCGCCGAACATGGCGCGAAAGGCGTCGAGAAAATCCTCACGCAGGCTGAGGCGCCACCAGAGCATGTGGGCGATCTCGTGGCGCATGTGGCCGATCATGGTACGATAGGGCTCTTCCAGGGCCTCACGGCGGGTAACGCGCAGAACCGGATCCACTTCCGCCACGCTGATGGTTACCTGGCCGGCTACGTGCCCCATGGGAACGGGTGTCGCGCCCTCGGCCAGCATGTTGAAAACCGGCGGTGCCCCGGGGTCTTCGGGGCGAAACCAGTGCCACCGCCCGAGATTGTCCAGCGCCCAGCGCTTGGCGGCCTCGGTCTGTGCCCAGTTGGGCATGGCATTGGGTATGGATTTGTCCGGCGCCAGGGCCGTCATGGCACAGGAGCGGCAAAAGGCGTCTTTTTTTGGGGCTATCCAGTTGCAGCCGATGATTTCCCGATTGGCGCAAAAAGGCGGCATGGGCAAGAATTCCCGCGCCTGCGGGTCGTAAGCGACGGGGGTGCCATCGGCGGTGGTGAGGTTGTCGAACCAGAGTGTGCCGGAACCGACCGGGTTGGAAAAAACGCGCATGAGTCAGGGGCTCCAAAAAGAGGGTCAGGGCGCGTGGCCCTTAAAATGTTTACCCTCCACACTTCGCTGATCCTGTCGCTTTGTCAAGTTTCCGGCGGCCCAGGGCCATCCGTTATTGGCCTATTTCTGGTTCTCAATCGGCACGCGTACCCAGCCCTCCATCAGCACCCTGGCGCTGCGGCTCATGATGGCTTTATCTATGGTCCAGAGGCCGCCGATTTTGCTGGCGTTCGCGCCTACCTTGAGGGTGCCTGAGGGATGGCCAAAGCGCACCGAGGTGCGGTTTCCGCCGCCGGCCGCCAGGTTCACCAGTGTGCCGGGAATGGCCGCGGCCGCCGCGATGGCGACGGCGGCGGTGCCCATCATTGCATGGTGCAGCTTGCCCATGGACAAGGCCCGCACGAGCAGGTCGGTTTCCTCGGCGGTGACTGTCCGGCCACTGGATGACACGTAATCCCGGGGGCCGGAAACAAAGGCTATCTTGGGGGTGTGTTGCCGGTCGGCAGCCTCGTAAATGTCCCAGATCAGGCCCATTCTGACCG